>JAGQOY010000032.1 GCA_020427005.1 Planctomycetales bacterium | reverse complement strand
AAAGGTTCTCGACTTATTCCAAGAGCCCGAATGTAGAAACTACATAGTACACTGTGGATACCGCTACACTGAGATGTAGTCTGTTCTAGATGCCTATCCTTCTGAACTACGACAGGCCGAAGCCCATTCTACTGAACTCCGACAGGCTAGAAGCCTATCCTACTGAACTCCGACAGGGAGCCCATCCTACTGAATCGGCCAGGCTAAAAGCCTGGCTACTCAAATCCGACAATTTGGAGTTGGTTTCAATTGGATCTGGAATCTTCGTTTTGGCTCAGTTCATTCACTAATTTGAACTCGCGGCCATGGCTAAGCCAGTAGAAGAAAAGTCCAATCCCGGCCACGAAAAGGGTTATCAGGCGATAGATGGTGGCCACAAGAATGCCCGAGAACCCAACCGGCAGATCTGGCAAAAGCCTGAATAATCCTGCTAGGGCACCCTCTTGGTAGCCAATCCCACCAGGTGCTAAGGGTAGTGCTCCAGCTGCCATTGCCGGGGGAACAACCATTAAGTGTTCAACGAATGAGGGATAGGCTGGATAAACTCCCGCCGAAATTAAAAATACACTTGATGCCAACAATGCGTGAATCAATATGGCGGTGACCAACAAATTGATCAAAACCAGTGGCTGTGTCCGGAGTCTGCGCACGGCTCGAGCCATGCGAGCCAAAGATTGGCCGGCCAATGGCAAAGTTTCCATCCAATCTATCCATTTTTCCAGCCAACTGCCGGAAAAAACGGCAACGACTAGGGCCAGTATCGAGACACAAGCCAGTACCCCGGCTCCGCGCCGAATACCCACCAGAATCGTTGGCAATTCACTGATTTGTGAAAACACAAGACTTAGCCACGCTAGGATGACTAGCCCCAGAAGCCCGATTGCTCGATCGAGTAAAACACTAGCGACAGCTTCAGTTCTCCAGCCTGGTTTTCCTTTGGCGACCAGTATCGCCTTAAACAAGTCGCCCCCGACACTTCCAAACGATACGAAATTCAATAGGTACCCCAAGAACCCAAGTCGCAGTGCTTCACTGCGTTCAAAAGGAATTCCAAATGCCAAAACCAAGTGGCGCCAGCGCAGGAAACTGAAAATGATCGCAGCCAACGCAACGACTTGAGCGCTGACAAGCAATTCCCAGCGTTTGGATTGTCCCCAGAAAAGGTCGTAGTCTGATTTTGGTACCTGGAGCAAGAGGTAGCCAAAAAGCACGGCTGGCACCACGACTTTAATCAGCGTAATCGCGATGCGTGACAACCGACTCTCCCACTCCATGTAAGACTTTTTACCCGAAGCAACAACAAGTCTTGTTGCGAGACTTGGACTCTTCCGAGTCTATCTCCGACTCGTTATTGAGTCCACCCAAATAGCCCTGAGCAATCATGATCTGTGAGCCGCTGGCCACTAGGCCTCGGGTGATACTCGAGACCCGTCCGTCAAGTGTCACGGCTCACATCCCAAACCCATCCAGTCATAATCCAAGTTCAAAATCGCTCACGGTCATTTAGTGATCGAAGATGCGTTTTAAAGCGTAAAGCGTTGCAGCCCGGCCTGCGCGAGCGATGGATCGCGTTAGGGGGATTTTCTTTGGGCAGACAGCAACACAGTTCTGTGCATTGCCACAATCCTGGACTCCGCCGGTCCCAGTCAAAACCGCCATTCGTTCGTTAGCGATATTGGCACCCGTGGGATGTGAGTTGAAGAGAACCGCTTGGCTGATGGCGGCCGCTCCTACAAAACCTTGGGCGTAGGTTTCGCGTTTACGCTGATCGTATTGATCGTCCGTCTCACCTGGGCGACGATGTACTTCAATTTTAGTGTATTGAGGGCAAGCTTCGACACAGCATCCACAAGTCATGCATTCGCTCAACGGATAATTCTCTTCTTGTTGAGCCCTAGAGAGCTTTGGTCCGGGCCCCATATCGTCGTAGCCATCGACAGGTACCCAGGCTTCAACTCGCTTCAATGTTTCGAACATTCGCTTTCGATCGACCATCAGGTCACGAATGACCGGAAATTTTGACATCGGGCGAAGTTCAATCTCCGTAGCATGTTCTTTCAGCAACCGGTCAACAAGAGCGGAACAACTTTGCCTGACTCGGCCATTAATGACCATAGTGCAAGCCCCGCAGACTTCTTCCAAGCAACCACAATCCCACGCTACAGGTGTAACCTTCTTTCCCTCTACAGTCATTGCTTGGGATGCAATTCGTTGCAACACACTGATAATGTTCATATTCTCTTCGTAATCGACCTGATGTCGTTCCCAATAGGACGGCTGTCCTGGACCATCCTGACGAAGTATCCGCACATTAATCTTATGAGGTCGAGCATGCACAACGGGCTCAGCATGGGTTGGAGAACTCATGGTATCCAATTTCTAAATATCAGTTTCCAGAAATTATTCTTGGCTTAAGCGGTAGTCTGTGGGCTGGTAACTCTTTCCTTCCAAACCTGCTCTATTACTTCGGCCCCAACCAGGCCATACAGTCGAGGTCGAGGCGGTATCAAGGAAGTGTCAACATCTTCATAGCTGATCTGCGGTTCTTCATCCGACACAGTGGCAATGGTTGACTTCAGGAATCGGCGATTGTTCTCCTCAAACCGGTCACACCACCTTTCTGCTTCTGCTCGTCTAGCCGCCGGCTCTTCCTCTGATAGGCTCGGCATGGAGAAATCTGGTTTGAAATGAGCTCCACGGCATTCGTCCCGTAATTGGGCGCCTCGCAGGATGGACTTGGCAATGGGGAACATGTCCTGCAAAGCTTTGGTAAAGATCACGTTTTGGTTAGTCCAGCTGCCCGAATCGCTCAACGAGCAAGCTTTGGCACGTTGTTGCAGTTCCGAAACTTTTTCATAGGCTGACTCCAATTGCTGATTGTTTCTCACCACCGTGGCAGCTCGCGTCAGTGCGTCTCCCAGCTCTTGGTGGATCAAATAGGGATTCTCGCCTCCGGTTGATCCAAGCAATTCTTTATGGCGAATTTCTTGGGCATTGATTGCATTCTGCATAATGCTTGCAGGCAATTCATGTGCCGACTTACTTTGGTTTTGGATCCAAGTGCGCACGCAAGGAGCAACAAAAAGGCCTGAGAAGATACAGCTCAATAGAGAGTTAGCACCCAATCGATTCGCTCCATGGTATTGGTAGTCACACTCTCCAATCGCGTATAGGCCGGGTAAATTGGTCATTTGATTTTGCGGATGACCTGCCACGAGACCACCATCTCCGCTCTTCGAATAGCCTACCCATAGGCCGCCCATGGAGTAGTGAACAGCGGGGAATATTTTCATGGGAACATCGCGAGGATCCACTCCTTGGAATTTCTCATAAATGTCCAATATTCCACCCAGTTTTCGGTCCAATTCTGTGCGCTGGATATGCGTTAGATCAAGATAGACACACATCCGCCCCGCCTCGACGCTCAGGCCTTCGTTAACACAGATGTTGAAAATTTCGCGAGTAGCAATATCTCGAGGCACCAGATTTCCGTACTTGGGATATCGTTCTTCCAAGAAATAGTAGCGTTCCGATTCGGGAATCGACTTGGGTGGTCGCGAATCTTGAGCTTTGCGAGGCACCCAAACTCGCCCACCTTCGCCGCGAGCCGACTCACTCATCAAACGCAATTTGTCGGCACCAGGAATCGCAGTAGGATGCACTTGAATGAACTCCGGATTGCCGTATTTTGCCCCGGCCTGCATGCAGCGGCTGGCCGCGCTGCCATTGCAGAATACACTCATCGTGGATCGACCATATAACAGGCCACAACCACCACTGGCTACTATGACTGCGTCCGCTGGAAAAGAGCGAATCTGCATAGACACCATGTCCTGAGCCACAATGCCCACACATCGCCCACTGGCATCCGTGATAGGACTGAGAAAGTCCCAAAACTCGAATTTCCGGACCATGCCTTCCGCCTCTCGACGCCGTACTTGCTCGTCGAGTGCGTAGAGCAATTGCTGCCCCGTGGTGGCACCCGCAAAGGCAGTACGCTTGTAGAGCGTTCCGCCAAACCGCCTGCGGTCGAGAAAACCTTCTTGAGTACGATTGAACGTCACTCCAAGTCGGTCCATGAGGTCAATAATCTTAGGCCCCCAATAAGCCATTTCCTTCACCGGAGGCTGATTTTGCAGGAAGTCCCCTCCATAGACTGTATCGTCAAAGTGCTTCCACTCCGAATCACCAAGCTGCCGGGTCTGATCGTTGCAAGAATTAATTCCTCCTTGAGCACAGACGCTGTGCGAGCGTTTCACAGGTGTCAGGCTAACTAGGTCTACGGGCGTCCCTAATTCCGTCAGCTTCATGGTCGCCGCTAGACCCGCTAATCCGCCTCCGACAACAACTACGCGTTGCTCAGCCATCGAATTTCAAACTCCCAGATATCTCTCGTAGACTATCATCTCTCGCAGACTAATACCCGAATTCGAGCCGCATAAGGACTCGACTCGATATCATCCAAAAACTATTCCGAAACATCCTCGTCCGGTGACGCCTCTTCCGTGCTATCGCCTAGGGACTCGGGAGCGTGGTAGCGTTTTTCAGGGTTATCCACGATTTCTCCGGTATCAACACGCAACTTGTACATGGCGTCTTCAACATTGCGTGCTTGCTGAACGTCGGTGGTTATGGCAGCCGACAATGCACTCAACCCAACAATTAGTAACCCAATTCCTCCAATGCAGCAAACAATCGAGGCCCCTTTTTGAGCTCGGTCGCTGGTCCAAACACCCCAAGTAATTCCCATCGTCCAAATGCCGTTAGCCAAGTGGAATACACAGCATACGATGCCAACAAAGTAGAAAATCGGCCACAAGAAACCTTGTAGAGCTGTGGCCAGAGTGCTTGCCGCATTGTAGGGCTTGAAGTTTGCCATCCCCCAGGGACGTGCTACATTCTCAAGCCACCACTCGCCATGAAACCAACCATGCAAATGAAAAACGTGAAAGAAAATGAAGATAATCGCAACTACGCCCGTCCATCGTTGCAAAGTGTATCGCCAATTGTTCAAGTAGCGATATTGGTCCGTGTTGGTTTTTCCAGATCGAATAATCCAAACGCCAATCACCGCGTGAAAGATCAATGGAAGAAAAATGAAAAGCCACTCCACCAATGGCAGCGCACGTCCCAATGAATGAATTTGGTTGACATTCGTTTGAAATGCACCTGGCCCATTCATCAAAGAGGAATTGACTAGCAAGTGCACTACCATGTAGCACCCTACGGGTACTAGGCCAGTGAGAGAATGCAGTCGTCGAATTAAGAAATCGTGTCGAGTCAGAAAGTTTGCATTCGTGGCGTTCATCGAGTTCCAAGTCTATCAATGAATTCCTGATTGTTCCAAACCCACCGGGAGCGTTGCTGTAGCGAGCGGGAATTGGTAGCTGTTACGAATCTCTTGACCCTCCCATGGGAGGGTGGAAGTTCACACTTGAAAAATCCGTAAAAACCATGTTTCCCAAGTCGGAGAGTCAGAATGTGGTGGCTTTCACCGGGAGGTCCCGAAAAACCGCAAAATACTCTCCGTTGAATCGGATTATATCGTAGGTTGCGAAGTCCGGGCAGACGTCCTAGTGCATTCAAAGGGACATCTCAGCTATTAAAAACGATGGATTTTTCTCGATGCAAAAAGGAAGTATCCTTACACAAGATTTCAGAGGCTGAAAAATTGCAATGATTGCGATGCACTACGATCACCAACTCCTTATCTTCAAATTCCATTTTAGAAACGAAAAATATTGAGATTTGTGCGAGAACCCAATACCTGCTCGCCGGAAATGCCTCTATCTTTGTCCTGCTGAAACTGGCAAGCCCAGTTTTGTTATGGACTTGCCGTTATGGTGGAATCAAAGTGCCTTTTTCGAGGTATTTGGCTCGCTGGGAACGCAAGCTTCCCGCTGGATCGATTCTGGCGACCCATGGTACTAAGACTCCGCAATGTTACTCACCATGGGAAAAGCATTGACTTGGAACAAACAGAGTCAAGAGCAATTGCAGCTGATCCGTGATGCCAATCGATTTCTGTAGTCAATGACATGCACTTACTGTCTAAGGCTCTTGAAAGTGCACGATGGGTAATCGTCGAGTCATATGAATGGGAGTCTGGATTGGATTGATGCCTTGTCCAAATAGCTATTCAAAAGTCAGACCATTTTTTTTGGTTTGACTTTCCGTGGGCGAAAGCCACTTAATTATGGCCCATTTTCGATTCAAGCTCTGGAAGCTATTCCTGCTTACAGCATTCTGTTCCGTTGCCTGCGTCTTATTTAGGTATGCGCTCATAACATAGGACTTGTCCTAACAGGCACCGCGGAATGGTTAAGTTGCATGCGATGGTACGAGTTGGGTAATACGAGTTTAGGGCGCTAGGCGACTACGGGTCTTTGTCTAGCAAAAAGCGTTAGGCAAAATAGGGTCGCCAAGAACATGCCGCCAATTAAAATCCACTGCCAGACCCTAAGCTTGTATTGTGAATAAAATTCTAGTTGCAGTTCCAGCGGAGCGTTTTCGGCGACTTGGACTCCACGGCTGAAACTATACACATTGCCTTCTTCGGGCAGGCTGATCACGATCGCTTGTGGAGCGGGCTCGGTTGTTCGTTGATGCTGTACCAAACGGCCGGCAATTTGTTGCAACACTGCATTATCTTCACTCGTGTTACCAGCCAGCAGCTGGCTCAATTCTTGCGGACGAAAGTTGAGCAACTCCTCTTGCAGAATTGGGTTGGCCGCAGCTGCCTGTAGCAATTGCTCGTTGTTGGTGCTGGTATCGTTGACTTTGTTATCGACCAGCAATCTTTGTCGCCGTGTATTGAGCCCCACGATTGCTTGCTGGGTCTGCAGGTTCTCCAGTTGCACCCGTGCATCTTCATTGGAGGCCGCATCTAGGGCATATCGATTGGCAACGTTGTTGAACGCCCAATTCGCTTTGGATTGTTGACCTTCTTGTAGCAAGATATTGGCTTGTTCGAGCAACTGTGCAGCTTGTTGTGCTTGAACCTGAAGCTTTCCACGTACGTTGGAGAGATAGGTTTTCCGATCGTATTTTTCTCGACTATCTCGTCCCACCAATTCCAGGTTGCCATCGTGATCACCGAGTAGGAATCCAGTAGGTGCAATGACATTCCATGTTACATTCTCAAGCGGGACGTTTAGCTGCGGACTAGCCAATGCTAGTTTATCAAGTCGATCACCAATTAGAGAATATACGAAGCGCACATTTGCTGAACGGTCATCAATACCTGGCAGAATATAGAATTGCCAGCTACTAGCATTATTGTTTTGACGAATCGAATGCACGCTTTCCCCGTTAACAAAGATGCTGAACAATTCGCCACCAGTAGGGAGTTGGACGCTTAAGCTACTGCGTTGAATGACATCGACGGTTACGTCTACGGCTGTCAGTTGATCACCCGTTGGAGACAAAATAGTGGTTAGAGTTCCCTCGGCAACTCGAAGTTTCAGTGCTTCTGCCAGCGAATGTCGAATCACTTGCAACCCGAACGGCACAGTGGGAGCGATGGCTCGCAATGAAAGTGCAGGTGAGTTGTGATTGCCAGCTTCCCGAAGGCTCTGCGGTACCATGTTCCAGTCAGCTTGCTGCCATCCTTGCCCATAATCTCCGGGCTCTAGTTCCAACCGTCCACCCGTCCGAATAGCGAAGTAATAACTCATTTGGCGAGTGTCAGGAAAACTGGCTGGCGTTAGTTGTTCGTTTTCGTTGGTTCGATCGCCTCGACGTTCATATTCAATCTGGAACTGAACCCGCCCCAGTACTCGTCGTTTGAATCGTAATTCCCAAATATTAGAGTCTGGAGCGGTTCGCACGAAATCGCTCACGATGTCGCCAGTTGCCCGCACGGTTTTCAACTCATCTTCGTCTACAATTGGGAGTGAGATCTGAATGGTTTGGATGGAAGCATTTTGAACCGCAAAATCTGCAAACAGCGTTGACCGTGTTTGGCCCTCTCGCAGCAGAATTTCGTGAAGCACTTGGCCGGTGACCCATGGGGCAAGCTTTTCAATATCCAGTACCAGATTCCAATCTCGTTGTAGTAATCGAAATGCTAACGCTCCCTGCCCTTCTCCCCCGACACTTCGTGGATCGGTCTCGGATACGTTTTGGCGAGAGATTGTTCTTAGACGAGTGCCTGTGGTCGGTCTGACGACAAGTTCTCCAGTTTGTCGCATGGCCTCGGTTATTTCAAATCGTGGCAACTGCCATTGCCCAACCTCCGTGGGTGCGTTTCCGGATAACGTCAGTGAAAAACTTTGAGTGCCGATAGTCTTACCATTAAAATGCAGGACAATTTGACGTTGATTTCCCTCTACTAACTCAGCCCAGTGATGAAGTGCATCTCCTGAAAGAGATTCAACTTCCAACCCTGGAGGCAATGGAAAACTCAGTTGGAATAGTCCAGCGCGAGTGATTTCAGTGATGAAGTTTACTGCAAGAACTACTCGTTCGTCTCCCAGCGACAGAACTTGGCGGCTCATGACTCGTACTTCTGGCGCCACCGGTGCCACGCGCACGGATAACTCAGCTTGTTCGGCCCCGTAACGATAGACGCGGCTCAAGGTGACAGACTTGTTCTCCATCAACGACGTGTCAAAATCTCCAACGTTGACGGCGGACATCGATTCAGTTTCGAATTTTTCGCCTTGAGCGTCCGAGCCAAAAGCGACTGCCAATAACCCAACTTCACCGTCAGCGCCGACAACTCGCAAGGGAGCCAACTCGACATCTGCAGGTAGAGGAGTCAATCCACGTTGAGTTTCGACTTGGACATCAAAATTGGGAGCGGTTTTAGCTTCAATTTGCAGCTTTAGTTGACGATTCTCAGGGTCAAACTGCCATGCACTTACAGGTCCAGAAACTGCGCTGACTGTCAGGCCTTCAGGCACGTCGACTTGCAATTCTCGCACTTGTCCCTGTGCCGTTCGAACATGAATACGATGACGTGCATCGACTACGCCTGGTCCAGGGATGTATACCTGGCTTGCTTCCACAAAGTAACGAGTTTCTTCGGCGGTCAAATCACGGGCCTGCGGTTGGAGTTTGATTTGCGCCGAACCGGGGCCAAGAAGTAACCCAACACGTGTGGAAGTGCTGTCTGCATCGACCGCCTTTTCGACTCGAACTGCCGTTGAACATAGCACTTCCCAACCAGATTCGTCATAGCCCAGATGTAGTTCATGTAACGTTGCTTGGCCGGTAGGTACCGGAATTCCAAGTGTAGGAGTCACAGCCTCCAGTTGGTAATCAAATGTTGCCGTAAAAGTGCGTGGCTTGGTTAATGAGCCTTTTGAGTCTTGGGGTGGAGTAACGGAAGACGAAGCTTCTGCTTCATCGCTTCTGTTGGTGTTATCCTCGTTGTCCGAGCCCTCGCTAAGATCCGACGGAACCGCAACTTCTGGTTCACTTTCCTGGGCAACCGTTTCATCGAACGGTACAGATAGGATGTAAACCCAACCTTGCTTAGGAATTTCTTGTTTTGATACGCGTAGGCCGGGTCCATCGAAACGAGTTAGTACCGCTGGGGAGCAAAGCAACAAAAAGCGATCACCTGGGACTCCTGTGATCGAGATTTTCGCTGAAGCAGAAAGTCGTGATTCTCGGCTGGATAGATTCCAATCCTGAACGAGCGTATCGGCGGCTCGAAATTCTTCTTTCTCAGCAGCCTCAGCTGGGTTGTAAGCTCCGAGTACGAATGTGGACGTAATCAATGCTAACAGGGTTGTGGTAATCACTGCTCCATCACCCTCGCTATGTGTTTCGGACTTCTGCATTGCCTTGTTACGCCGACGACGCTCTCGGACGCTGGACCATGCAGAACGCATACTGATCAAAAGCTGGCGCAAAGCAGGGATTAACGAGCAGAATAGAATGGCAACGGCCAGGAGCGCAAAAAATACCCAAGCACTGTTAGCCTGCAAGAGGATTCCGACTGCCAGAAGGCCAAAACCAAGGGCACCTAGCCATTTGCGAACTGTCCAAACTCGCGTGAACCAAGCGATTCCAAGCAGTACCAGGCCTATTGCTGCGACCGCGCCTCCTGGCCAATTAATTTGTGCACGCCAGAGTGGAATGCTTTGGACTTGTAATTGAACTATCTCCCCTGCGGCTAGAACAGGTAAGTTGACTTGCAAAGGAGCTGGGCGGGACGCAAGAGTGAACGTATTCCAGCTTGCTGCTAGGCAAATATATAGCGAACATGCAAAGAAAATGGTGCCTAACGCATGGACCAAACCCGACATGTGCGTCAACAGAGTGCCCACGATAATCAGCACGGCTATGATAACGAGGGCAACCAAGCCGCGTCCGGCCAACCAATCAAATCCACTAGGCCAAAGTACGGGAGTGGTGGGTTCCACGGTTCCAGAGTCGCTGACAAGCAAGTGGTTTTCGTCTCCAACCACGTTCCATTGAGTCTTCAATACCGGCGTGTCGACAATTGGGAGCTCAAGTGCTGCCGCGTATTCCTCAACGGCCGGCTTACCCAATCTCAAACTTACCTCGATGGGTATGTTGGGATCCGCGCCACCAGGCAAAGGAATGAGAGTTACATCGTCAGCCTGACGCGCAGTCACGGGCTGTCCATTGACAGTAACTGCCCATAAACGAACCGGATCAGGAGGTAACTTAATGCGCAGCGAGGGCTGCCCCCTCGACTTGACGTAATACACAACATCCGTCACCAATTCGCCATCCGGGGAGACATGGCTGTTGGCCTCGGAGAACTCCACCACTTGCGATGCTGTGGTGCCAGGCTCGAACCAATTGACTCGCAATCGCAGCTCAAATGGTCGCTCCGTATACTGCCAGCATCCGAGTACGGGTGCTGTACTTAGCAGCCTCAATTCAGCAGGTAGCTCCAAGGGATCCAAAACCAGCAATTGGTTGGATGCGATCTGTGTGGCAATCTCGACTTGCATAGGACTCACCACCTGCAAGTAACCTCGATCTCCTTGTACGTTCTGCGGTGCAATTAGGCCAGCCTGAAACGAACCGTCAACCTCGTTTGGCTTCTCCTCAAATGTAATGAGTAACGTGTAGGCACCCATCACAGGTTGATGAAGAGAAACAATAAGATTGTCACCTTCTCGTCGCCATGTACGAATGTCCTGTCCGTCAATTGTTACATTGCCCAATGAAGCAGGCACCGTCAATTGCCACTCAGAAATGGGTGCTCCTGCCACAAAGTAATTGACCAATGCACTACCGTAAATCACACCTTGACTGAGTGAGTAAAGATGGAACACATCAGATTGCACACTGCGGTCTAGCAATTCCACATGCATGGTGGCTGACCAAAGTGTATCGCGAATCCTAAACGCCTGTTGAAGGTTGGGAATTGGATTTGGAAAGTATGACAGAGGCTTTTCAGCCAGTAGATCTGTTTGGGCAACAGTCAAGCGGTAACCGGGGGAGCCAACGACTCCGACGTCTCCGCGAACGGATTTTGAGTCTGGATATTCAAGACGCGGTAACGGCCAATCCTCTGCCACAGCGGTCTCATTCTTTTCAAGCTGCAACTTGATGAGTTGCCGTCCCCCTACGTCCTGGTTGAACACGATTTTGAGATTGCGTTGCGAATCCGCTTCCGAAGCAACAACGTAGTCTGCGACTGAGGCGCCCGTAACCACCACAACCGAGTAATCGCTTGGGACCAGAACATTCCACTCACGAATGGGCGCCTCACGAATATCCAGTTCGATATCAGCCGCAATTCGACGATCCGATTCCGACAGAGAGTAAATCAAGAGCTGTAAAACATTGACTTCAGGCTGGATTCGATCAGCGACTATATTGAATTCATAGTCAGCGGTGGGGAATCGATACACGAAGATCTGTCGAGCTTCAATGGGCCGACCTGGATACTGTTCAGGTGCAAGCTGTGTTAGACCGGCCAAGGCGGTTGGCTCGATACGCACTGCGCCTGAATTGGCCAAACGAACAAAGCCAGAATGCCGAATGGCTTCCAAAGGCAGAATCGCCAATCCCTCTACGCGCACTGGAAATGCACCCAAGGGAGTTTGACTGCGAATGTGAATCTGGCTTTCAGTGGTAATGGGTTGACTAAGCGTAATTTCGAGCTGCCGTACGTCAGCCTCCTCCGTCACCTGCCAGCCTACCAAATTTGTCCCCTCAATATCCAGAATTTCTCCGGGACCGCGAAGTTCAAGCTTTAGCGTTTTCAATTGACCTTGCAGGACCCGGTAATCGATCAAATGGTCTTGCCGAAGCAAACCAGGACCGACACTTGCTTCGACGGCTGCATTGGTAGTGAAAAACAACTTGCCTTCGCTAGTGTCGTGAGCGTCTTTCCAACCTACTAGTGCACGACCCGTGGCAGGCAGGAATCCATGCCAAGCGTCACCGGTCCAAACTGGTACAACGGAATCTTGTTCGCGGACGAACTCAATTTCCTGACTTAGGCCGCGAATTTCGACTGGTACTACAGCGCTAGCACCGATACGAAAGTCGAGGCCATTGCTACTGCCATGAATGTCTCCTAAGGCTGCGGAGAACTTTATCTCCAAAGGGAAAGTACCGCTTTCGAGAAATACCAAGTCATAATGTGGGCCGCTCTCGCCAAGTGCTAATTCCAGGCGAAAGGCTGGATTGTTTGGGATTTGGCTAATGGCCACGTTGCCCGCCAGTATCCTGATTCTCGCCCCTGCACGGGAAACATCAGCCACTGACCGTAACTGAAAATCTATTGATTTATTGCTAGGGTGTAATTGCCCGACCAACGAGCTGTCATTTAATTCAACATCTGCAGGCACACCTCCCTGTCGACTTAATCGCACCTTCAGCGTGCCTCCGCGGGAGGTGTGGAAGCGACGTGTGTTGCCTGTAGATTCGATGGCTACAAAACCATCAACCACAAGAAATGTGGCTGAAACTTTACCGTCCTCAGAGACGGCAACTTCTGAATCGAATCCCAGGGCGTTACCTGCAGCCAGATGAGACAACTCCAGTTCGTATGGCAACTCAGGAATTCTTGTTTGAATGGTTAGCTGAGCCTTCAGAGCGGGAGCTTCAGGTTGTAGCTGGATGTCCAGATATCGTTTGTCGCCGCTATGGCGGACCGCCCAGGACTTGATCGCTTCGCCACGCAAATCACTTACTTCGCCTGTACCACGCAACTCAAAGGTAACCGTATTGGGTTTGCCTTGGACGAATTGTGCTTGTATTTCAATTTCTTGGCTAATTCGATCGGAGTTGATTTTCACTAAGGCCTTTGTTGAGGCTGTAAAAAGAAACGGGGGGTCAACTGGCCGACTAGGTTTCACGATGATGGTTGAGGAGCCATCTAAACTGTGTAGTTCAGCTTGTGTTGTCCCTTCGCTGGATAAATTCGGGTCTTGGGCTAAACCAGGAGATATGGCTACCAAGTAAAGGCAGATGGCGGTCGCTGTCTTTAAGATCTTTGAAAACATGGTGTTGCCTCTAAGGCCAGTGACAAGTGTGTTGACTTCAGAATCGCTTTGAACCTGCTTTGCAAGTTCAACAAAGGATCCCTGTTTAGTTAGTACGTAATAAAAACATCGAGGTGCACCCGATCCGGATTACCTCGGCAGGTGGTTATTATTCGCTGCCGCTCAATTCGCGGGCTTGCTGAATCATGGCTTGTAATTGCTGGACACGCGGCATACTGCGATAAGACTCCGGTAGTTTGTTAACAAGCGTAGCTAAGTCACCAAGATCTACGCTTTCCCCGAGCGGTTCGCCACGGAGTTTAGCTGCGAACAAAGCCGCTGCAGTAGCTGTTTGCAGCGCAGGATTGGCCAATTCCAATCGTGGAGCGTTGGCTTCATAAGGAATTGGCCAGCGTTTTTCAACCATTTGGCCCGTGGCCATATCTTGAAAGCGAACGGATAGATTGCCAACGTCCCCACTGCCTTCGGGCTTAACCTCGTATTGGTAGACCGCGACGCCTGCTTCCTCCGCCGCCATTTCGGCAGCGTCAACTTTGTCGTTGCGAAAATCCTCTTTGTTCAAGCGATGCTTTTCGAAGCCCAGAAGTTTGTACTGGCCGACTCGGTCCGGATTGAATTCGACTTGGACTTTCACATTCTTCGCAGATGGTCGCAGTGCCCCGGCCAACTGCTGTGCGAAACCAGCATCCACATCCTCGGCTGAATCCAAAACGTAGTATCGACCATCACCTTGCCTGGTTAGGGCTTCTAGGACTTCGTCGTTAAGGTCTTGAGTACTGATGCCGGCCGCGTCAAATGAATTCCCTGATTCACGAATCTCCGTTACCAAACGCGACAGACTAGCCGGATCCGCTTCCCCAAGGTTTACGGCTCCGTCGGTCAACAATACCAAACGATTTTGACCGTTTGGTATTTGTTGCTCCAGCGCCTTCTCCTGTGCTACTTTGAGAGCCAATTCAATGTTCGTACCACCCTCGCTTGGCAAATTGGCGACTTGTTGCACCAGTTGTTGCGATTGGGAACCAGGAAGCTTGTCGACTAGCAAGCGAGGTGTGTTGGCAAACGAAAGAGCAGTAATTTGATCATTATCAGTTAACTGCTGAGATAGGGTTTCCAACGCACTCAACAATGCTTGCTTTCGATCAGGTCGTTCCATTGAGCCTGAATTGTCGAGTAGCAAAGTCAGATGCAATGGCGTCTGAGCATTCCTACCACTAGCAGCAGTTCTCAGTGAAGCTCGTAGAATGTTTCGCTGTTGAATATATGGGTGAATGGCCTGCTCAATTTGGCACGCAACCTTTTCGCGACTAGACGGTAATGGGTCATGATAGTCGAAGGCATTTACAAACTCCTCGATACGGATTTGGGAGGCCTCTGGCCACTGGCCTTGTGCCAAAGCCGACTGTGCCAATTTGAATGACACGTCACTGACATGTAATGAGAATGTTGAAAAGGATTCCTTATCTGCCGACAACTCGTTCAAACCAGCTGGCAGCTCTTCCCGACGTTTGAGAAGCGGCTTGGTTTCCGAAGGCTGAACTGAATAGAAATCCTCAGTCTTGTTTTCCGCAAGAAGTTTGCTTTCCTCCAGAAGTCGGGAGACTCCCCCAAGCGAGTATCTAGGATTCACTGGCATGGATCTAGACACTACAGACTCAAAAAGATACTGGGGTGAATCCGCGGCTTGTGATTTTTCAAATCCTCCTGCCAGTGCTTGAGCTAGAGGTTCAGCTTGGTCCTGAGCTGGCGATTGGGGGATGGCTGATAAGCCACCGATCGATTTGTCTTTTCCGAAGTCAGAGGATTGGATCGACTTTGAATCAGCTTCCAACGATCCCAATAGCAATGTTCCAGCAGCAAGCTGTTGTGATTCATCTACTTCGAAAGTAATTTGGGGTGTCTGTAACGCCCAATTTTCTCCAGCAGAATTACCGAGTCCGTCTGCCAACTGCTTCCTGGCGTTAGAACGAGCCCAATTGTTATCTACCATTCCACCAATATTGGGTGTATTTTCTTCCCCAAGCTCCTTGAATTCCTCGGTATCCAAAGGCTTTCCAGCAATATTCGCATCCATCGTTGGGGCTATAAAGAAGTCTATCGACTGGGGTGGCTCCGTCGGGCTCCTTCCGCCGACTCTTTGCCGTTCGAACTCCTCCGTTACACCGCTGGGTTCCGAACTTGCCTGTGACTCTCCAACGGCCAGTTCTTCGCCAAACCTCTCGGATGAAGATTGATCAGGAGCAGAAAAGATGTGCAGCGATGTGCCGTTTCCATTTTCCCCGGGTGACGTTAACGCTATCTCACTTCGCTTCTCGCGATACGCAAAAGAAAGATGGTCGGGTATTGTTGGAAGTTCTATTGATTCGGAGCGTCGCTCAACAACTGCGGATTCGGGAATTCCAGGCTGACGGTCAGACCAATCAGACAATGACACGGCGGGGTTTTCGCCGTCGCTTTTACCAGTTTGTGAAGCAAGTTCTTCGGAAAAACCCTTCTTTTTAGCCAGTGATTTGTCTAGTGAATTTGCGTTCAACTGTGAAGCACGACGTGCAGCCGATTCAGACTGCAAGCTGGATTCTAAGTCGCTCAAATCGTCGGCTAAAGCCAAGCCTGATGTAGACCGATCAAAGCCATCCATCATGCCAGATATGTTTTCAGCAGCTTTTGTATTGCTATCCAAGCGTCCGAAATTCTGATTAAAGAAGAGGTTGTTTTGTTCTGCATCCGCTGGAACAGATTCAAATTTTTCCCATCTGTTGAAACCTAAGTCCTTAACGTCCCACTCCCTTTGAAAACCTTCACCTCCAGCAACCTCGCCCATTGCAAGGACTGCTTCTTGATTGACTACTCCTTCGCTGACCGTTGCAGCAGCACTAGGTGTAGCTTGGGCAGTCTCAACAGAAAATGTAGTACTGGAACCACCCCACACACCATACAACTCTCCCCTAGCAGGCATACTGGCAGTGCGGTCGTACAACTCTACAGCGAGCGACGCACCTGTTTTAGAAGAAAGGAGGAGACTTTGATTAAGTATGAAAACAATCAAAAGACTTGCAGCGACCCCTAATGCTAGCACAGGCGTTTTCAATAGATTATCGAACCATCCGGACAGCTTAGGAAGTTCTTGAGAAGCGGTGGGTGGTTTCTCATCAATCACATTCAACAAACGCTCGCGACGTTCAGTGGATAGTTGCCAGTCCGACACGTCGCTGGCCAATTCACCAGCACCAATATCCAGCAAATATTGATGAACTTGTTGCAATTCGATGTGTCGAGCTGCTAGGGCAGGATTATCTCGCACAAGCCCTGCGATCTGTTCGCTTTCAAAGTCAGAGGCCTCACCCAACATCCACGCGATGAGGCGAGATTCCAATTCAAGATCCTCCGACTCAGGTTGAAATTCTTCGTTCATGACTCGTCGTCGATCTCTGGCGGTTGTAGTTTTTGGCCAAGGAGTTTAAGGATGTGATGTAAGCGATATCCCACGTTGGTTATCGAAAGTCCTGTTTTTTGGCTAATGTCACGATATTTGAGTCCCTCGAAGTACTTTAGCTTGACTAGTTGACGGTCGGTCTCTTCCAATCCATCAACCAACCCGCGAAGTACGGCACACGTCTCCATATGGGCCATTAGCGAATCGGGTGTTGGTTCCTGGGTGGTCACGTTTTGCCTCGCTTCCTCTCCCGCTGTCAGAACCTCACGTTTCGATTTTCTCAGGTATTGAAACGCCCGATTCCGAACGCACCGAATTAGCCACGCTGAAGGTGTTTGAACCTCGTGCCATCGAGCATGAAGTTGCATGAAAACCTCTTGCACGATTTCTTCAGCCACCACCCGTCGGCCAGTCAAGGTGAACGCATAGCGCAGCAACTTGGTTTCCTCCTGTTCGAACAACGTTCGTAGGTTAGGCTTGCCCGAATTGGGCGAGTCAACTGGTTGGAATTCTGGAGTCGATCTCAACATGGACTCTTTTGGCAGCTGCAGGGTGCTGTCTCGTTGGTTACCGCCAATTTGCGGCCTTCAATGAAGTAGATTCGCAAGCAAGTGCATTCTTAGCTGGATTTTGGCATTTCTGGACAAATATAGCTTTCGATTACCCCTAAACCCTCAAGCTACGCCATACCCCCCGCAAGTACGTGATGACAACCATCGTACCGGCCAGCAGGACTTGCAGCAGTGGTATTGCAGCTTTTACCCTGTGTATTACAAAGCACTTGTTCGTTCATGGCATAAAAAGCCCTAAGAAAATACTCAGACTTGGCAAAGCAATGCGACCCATTGTCACCGCACGAAAAATTAACGCACCAAAAGAACTAGTCTTTAAAGCCATTGCTGATATTCGCAATTTCTCGAAGGCAGTGCCTGAGATAATTCGAGTCGAATTCTTGAGTGAACAGCACTATGGAATAGGAACTCGATTTCGCGAGACCCGTCGCATGGGCCGACGCGAGACCCATGCGACCCTTGAAGTCTCGGAACTTGTAGAAAACGAGCACATTCGACTCCTTTCAGATGAGGGAGGCACAATTTGGGACACTCTGTTCGAAGTAGAAGGTTGCGATCAGCAATCGCAATTACGGCTGAGCATGCAAATCAAACCACATTCTTGGCTTGCATTTTTCGTGATGCCGTTGATTCGAGGTATGGTCAGCTCGGCAGTTGAACGAGATATGGATAGTATTTGCAGGTATTGCGAACAGAGTAAGACATCCGGCCTCATTTGATTCATGTCGTCGCGTCCAATTTGAGAACTTTTCCCTCCTACAAAGGAAACTTGAATGTCCGTTGGTAATGTGCACTTGGCGATCGACCTGGGAGCGTCAGGGGGACGAGTATTGGCTGGGCAGCTCTCCGACAGCGGAATTCAGCTCAAAGAGATTCACCGGTTTGCAAATGGTGGAGTGTGGCAGGGAAAACGTCTGGTTTGGAATCTGCTTGGCCAATGGGAACATGTTTTGGAGGGACTATCCCGAGCAAACGCGACCTATGGAAGCCGCATACGATCCGTGGGCGCGGATACATGGGGTGTGGATTATGTATTGTTGGATCGAAATGAAGATTTAGTCGGACCTTGTTTTCATTATCGGGACACAAGGACTAGCGGAGTTATGGCCCAGGCCTTTGAACGCATGAGTCGCAAAGATATTTTTCGCAACACAGGGTTGCAATTCATGGAGATCAACACGGCCTACCAGCTATTCGCAATGCGTTTGCAGAATTCTCCTCTGCTTGACATTTCGGAGAGTTTTCTGATGGTACCCGACTACCTGCATTGGCAATTGAGTGGAACGAAATGCAATGAGTTTACAAATGCCTCAACAACTCAACTACTAGACGTTGAATCGGGGAATTGGAGTCGAGAGGTAATCGCGGCACTGGAACTTCCGGAGCACATCTTCTCACCCCCGATACAGCCCGGCACAAGTGTTGGAAACATCACGGAAACTGTACAGCGGCTGACTGGAGTTCCAAGCAGCACTGAGGTCGTTGTTCCAGACACGCATGATACGGGATCTGCAGTACTGGCGGTTCCCGCTGCTACATTTGCCGCCTCGCAACCCGATTGGTGCTATATCAGCTGCGGAACTTGGTCTTTGATGGGTGTAGAAATCGCTAGACCGGTAACTTCTGAAGCCTGCGAAATGTTCAATTTCACGAACGAAGGGGGTGTGCGCGGAAGTATTCGGCTTTTAAAGAATATCGCGGGACTTTGGATTGTTCAGCAGTGCAGGCAGCAGTGGCAAAGGGAAGGTCACACTTGGGCTTGGGACCAACTGGTGGACATGGCCATCAAAGCACCAGCCATGAAAGCAGTGATCGACCCAGACCATGCATCATTTGTCTCTCCGGGTAGTATGCCTCAAGCAATTTATGATTTTTGCCGTCAGACGAATCAACCTACTCCCGATACCCCGGGGGAGTTCGTGCGTATAGCTCTTGAAAGCCTGGCGTTGAGATATCGCAGTGTTCTAAACTATCTAGAACAGCTAGTTGGTGGTCCGCTAGGAACCATTCATATGGTTGGTGGTGGAGTTCAAAATCATCTCCTCTGTCAATTCGCCGCGGATGCCTGCCAACGTATGGTTATAGCTGGTCCAGTTGAGGCGACAGCCTTGGGGAACGTATTGATGCAGGCGATTGGATGTGGGGAATTGAGTAGTATCGATGAAGGTAGGGCACTGATTCGCAAGTCTCCTGATATCCTTACCTTCGAGCCAAGATCCAACCAAGAATGGGATGTGGGATATCAGAAACTCATGCAGCTTACCATTGGTCAATAGGTTGCTGCAGAACCATAATCAGAGTTGTTGAGGAGACTCAAGACACCTAACAGAGTTGGGCCGAATTCAACATGTAGATTGTCCCTAAACGGCAACGTTTCACATGAAACTACGGCCAGGTAGATTCGTGCGACGTGCACCAATCGCTGAAATCATCCTAGCAGGCTACTGAAACAGTAACCCGACGCGTCGGATTGCTAGTCGTCCACAAAATTTTGCAGATCGACTTTTTCAGCGGCCGCTAGAGCTTACCGTTTCACATGAAACGAAAGTAGCTCACGATGCCTTCAGTAAGATAGGCTTCCAGCCAGTCAGAAAAAGACTGGCCGGAAACCTATCCTACTAATACCTATGCGGACTCCACTATAAAAGCGAGGCCTTAGCTCTGACTGCCAATGGAATTTACTACCAAGCCACTTAAGAGTTTGGGGTAGAAATAGGTGCTCTTGGCTGGCATTCTTTCTTTGTGAAGACTGACTCGGCGAATGTCGTCCACTGTGGCAGGCATTACCAGTGCCGCTAGTGGATAGTCTATTGCGCCCTCTAGCTGACCCTTGAGTCCAGCGATTACTTCGTCTACCAAATGCACGTAGGTCGGCTTAGGGTGCCCTGCCAAACCCAAAAGGTTGTCGATGATCAGGTGGTGCAGTATGGCAACACCGAGATTACGCCAATCCTCACTCTGCTGAGGGCAAATTTCGGCCATCTTACGATAAGTTGCTTCATTCGCAGTCAACAACGTCCACGTCTGATCGACCGAAGTATACAGACCAAAGGCACCTTGATCGTCAAGGTCTTCGATATGTTGCCAAACGATGGACGCTGCATCTGGACCAATTCCAACATTTTGACAATCGAAATAGGTTCCAACTCGGTCGGCGAGATCTTTCGCACTCAATGCAGGTATACCATGTAACAGACGGTGCGTGGGTAATACGATTAGGCCCGGATCATCCATGCTCATTAACATAGAAAGTACAAAGTTTGCTGGATGGTCGCTTTCTAGCTTTCCGCCATTTCGTTCCGCAACTTCATCGCGGTAATTGCAGGCAGTTTCATATCGATGGTGACCGTCCGCAACAAACATTGGTTTATCAGCCACCAATTGTGCGACCGCTTGAATAACGCTTTGATCACATACCGGCCAAAGTCGGTGCAAGACGCCCAGGTGGTCAGTTGCTTCCAGCGGCGCCTGAGTGGCAATATGTGACTCAAGCAAGTTTTGAGCAGTATTCTCTGGATCTGGGTACAGGCCAAAGATTTGGCTCATATTGGCATCACAAGCCCGCGTAAGCCTCAGGCGATCGTCCTTGGCCTTAGCATGGGTCTCTTCGTGTGGGTAAATATTTCCTTCGCCAAAGCGAACCAATTCAATGCGAGCCATAAAGCCGCGACGAGTGTAGGTTTGGCCGAGAAAGTCAAAAACCTGATGGTAGACGTAAATGGCTGGATCTGGTTCAAATTGCAGAACTCCCTCGCGTATCCATTCACGGAAGAGTGTGCCCGCATGTTGATAGACCGAATTCGGGTCCAAATCTTTCGGGTCATGTTTCGTCAATTCGAGGCGAATAAAATTGTAGGGACTATTCCCATACAGTTTTTCTTGAAGCTGGTTATCGACGACATCGTATGGAGGAGCAACTACATCGCTCAACGAGCCCACTTGGGCCAGATTGTAGCGTAAACCGCGGAAGGCTCGGATTTTGGGCATGGTTCTACTCTATAAAACGAAAAAATGTGGTCATTCTAACCAGGAAACTGAACGAATTCACCATTCCCTACTAGCCTGCTAATTCAAGTCAGTAAAAAGGATCTTTCTACCGACTCCTCACTTGGGTGATTCAGCTTCGAGACACAATTGGAGAAGTAGCTGGTTGAGGAAATAGCACTGTATTTGGCCAAAACTGCTACAGGAACAGTGCGAGGGTGCTCAGTTATAGTCTCTGTTGGCAGATTTGAGCAGGCGGGCACGCGTCTCAAATCAAGATCAGAAACCGCAATAACGCTAGCATTGCCACGCAGTTCGAGCCGCGTTTGCAAATGCTCGTACGAGCTCAGATGATTTTGTGCCAGGGGATTGCTCAACACCACTAGCAGTATCGACGCCATCCGGTTTTACAGCAGCTATGGCTTCAGCAACGTTGGCGGGAGTGAGGCCACCGGCCAACATCAACGGCAAGCCTTCCAGTTCGAAGGGACGTGGCATCAAACACTGCCAGTTGGCCACTTGTCCTGTTCCTCCACCTTGCTGCGGCGCATAAGCATCTACTAAGAAACCTGCCAAGACCAAATTCTGAGAATCGATTTGCCTCTGTTGCTGAGAGTCGTAACCGGCAGCAGCCTTCCATGCTCGAACCAACTCTTGTTCTGCGCTTCTGCCGGTCCAACTTATCGCCTTAATAATCGGCGTCGTACCAATAATGTTGCGCGCAAAATTTGGATCTTCTGATCCATGCAGTTGTACGAAATCAAATGACAGCTGATCCAAGATATGAGAAACTTGGGTCGACAGAGCATCACGAAACAAAGCCACGGTCTTGAGGCCAAGCTGATGAGCGCGCGCCGCAATAACCGTTGCGCGCGCCAAGTCCAAATAACGCGGGCTGGAGGGCACAAAATTGAGTCCCACAGCATCCACACCGCAGTCAGCGATAACATCGAGATCTACAGTGCGAGTTACGCCGCATACTTTAATTCGGGGTAATAACAGCACCTAAGGTCCAGTTCAATTTCAGATCATTGTTCATGTGGGAACATTTGTTGCAGGGGCCACTGGGACCGCACTTTTCAAGGCAGGCAGTTTATCTCCCTCAGCAATAACTCGACCGCTAAGCATTTCCTCGCGAGACTCCGCATGGGATAGTACGCCTCCAGTTGTGATTTACATGGTCTTTAACTTCGCGAGACCCTTAGGTGAGCCAAAACAAATTGCGTTAAGCTTTAACGATTATTTGGTCGATACCGTCTGTGTGGAGTGTACCTAACCTGCAGAGCACCGTTCGAGTCATTTAATTACTTGGTCAAGGAGGGCAGCGTGACCGGTGTAAACCGAGAACTTTCAGCCGCAGTTGGACCGCGTCATTCGCTGCTCAAGCCGTGTTGGGCTGGCATAGTTATTGCCTTGTGTTCCCTTATCACTGTAGTCAATTTCTTTCCACCAGCTAACGTTCAATACGAAGTTGTTTCGAAAATTGTAGTCTCTAGAGCTCGATTGGCACAGCTTCAACGATTGGTTACAGAGGATTCAGAGCTTGGACGCAAGGGCCAATCTCGCTACATTCAAGTAAAGAAGCTACGAATTCTAGATCGGGACGTCCAACACGCTCTAATCAATGGTTCCCAGGACGAAGAAGTCGTTCTGCTTGAAGTTCATTCACTGTGGGCGGGACGGACTCAGGAGAAAACACATAGAGAGTGGCTGAATATTGTCTCGCGGTTAGATCCAAGCACCATTAACGACGGCGAGCTATCCAAAACGAGTCGATTCGCTCGTTGGGAATTGGAGGCTGCCAAACACTACAGCGCGCGACATGAATTTCTGTCCGATAGCGATGAACTTGTTCAATCACAGCCGACGAGAAACGTTTTTGAACTGGCCAATTCCAGTGCCCCTCCGACAGCTAACTTAGCATCGTTTACCCGGGTCATGCCATCGGAATCGGGTTTTGAAAACGACACAGACTCTGTTGCAGACAGACTGGCAGCCAATATTAAGACCGCTGAAGAAACGCTTGCTTCAGCCACTTTGTCGATTGACGAACAGCTGGATATTGCTTCAGGGTTGCTTGATTTTACAAGCCAACCAGAAATTTCCGCGCATGCTGGCATAATCCCCAATCGGGTAACGGGTTATCTAATAGTTTTTGGCCTAGCGATTGGATCGGTAGCGTCCTGGGCCCAGTTTCGAGTTCAGAATGGCAACGTCTTTGACCCGGTCTGGGTAGCCAAGCAGTTATCGGAGTCAGGTATTCCAATTGTGCTAGCGTTGGAACTCAACGAGCAAGACGTTCGGGGATGGATGAGTGCCGCCAATCAGACTGCCATCAAAGCCTTTCGCGGATCGCTCGACCGACTAAATAGCGGAGCAGAATTACTCTTAGGCGTTTGGTCTCTGTTGATCGTGGCGCGCATCCTTCTTGACCCGATGTGGCGAAACGTTCTGTTTGAAAACCCTTTAGCTGCCTTTGGTTGTCTTTTGGGTGGATTGCCGTAGCAACAGGCGAGTTAATTAGCTACGAAAAAGATCATCACGTTCGAAATATGACTTAGAAGTCCACATATATGAAAAACGACATCTTCAATTCAGTCGATCGCCCATTTCGTGCCACTCCCGATGTGCGTTTCTATTATGCAAGCGATTCTCTGGAAGCTGCACGAGAAAGTGTCAATCGCGCGCTGATGCGGTCCGAGGGTCCGACCCTAGTATTGGGCGGTGCAGGCCTGGGCAAGAGTATGCTCAGCCAAGTTGTTGCGAATGATCTGGAACAGCGTTTCGACACCGTTAGATTGCACGCATCTAGTCTTTGCAGCCGTCGGGCCTTGCTGCAAAGCATTTTGTACGAACTAGACATGCCTTACACAAATCTAAGTGAAGGTGAATTGAGACTTTCTCTCATGGGCAGACTGCAGCCCAGTCCGGATACTGCGCCCTGTGGCGTTCTGTTGATCGTTGATGAAGCACACACCTTGCCCGTGAAACTGCTGGAGGAACTTCGACTAATCTCAAATTTCGAAGCGCTTGGAAAACCTCGGCTTAGTCTTTTGTTGATCGGAAGCCTTCGTTTGGATGACACGTTCTCCTCTCCCCAGTTGGAGTCGTTTAGTCAAAGAATTGCAGCCCGCTGCTATCTGCAGCCAATGTCGCGGGGGCAAACCAAAGAATTTGTCAAGCATCAATTGAAATGTGCCCAATGCAGTCCTAGCGAATTCATCACCAGTGAAGGGCTGGATGCTGTTTACGCGGCCAGTGAAGGGATTCCGCGCCTCGTCAATCAAGTCATGGATCATGCGTTGATGTTGGCCCTGGTCAATAGTCAACGACCGATCTCCGCAGCGTTAATTGAAGAGGCTTGGGCGGATTTACAACAACTTCCAACACCATGGAGTAGTAACGGCCTCGCATCTGAAAACAATTCGCAGTCGACTTCAATCGAATTTGGGACGTTAGAGGATGACGAAGGATTTGGAAGCCCATCATCGTATGTAGACGAAGATCAAGTACAATCCCTAGAGACATCTACGGCTGGGGCACCCATTCTCAATGCGGCTGACGATTGTTTTGAATTCTCTGACCTCATGGCTGTCGCCCAGGCCGAAGGAAATAGCGGTGAGCTGGTAAATGATCGTCTTCAACAATCAGGAATCGGCGCACTTGTTACGAGGCCAAATGAAGATCCGTTACCGGCTACGCTGGCAATTCCTTCTAACCCTCGGGAGAATATAGGGACCACCGAGGAATGGGTTTCGAGCGATTTGTTGGGTAGTCTAGAAAACGCTTCCAATTTAGTAATCGACCTCGAAGCCGGTGAATTGCGCTACCGTGATTCAGCGGCTCCTATGTCTGACGAAGTTGCCCAACGGGTACCAGATAGTGCGCCTGATCTGGCTCGCCCCTTTTTCGATAATCTTCAAACCGACGAAGACCTGATAGCTTTACACGACGAACAATTACAATACGACATGATGGGAGTTTGGGAAAGCGATCCACCGTTAGGTAGAACTGTGGATCTGGCAGCCAAAGGCATGGTTAATGATGAGAGACGTGAACTTGAACAGGGTTTGCTCGCTCGTTCGGTAAATATGTCAACGATATTCGGTACTGACTTCGATGAGGAGATTCCCTTAACAGAGGCTCCACGATTCCAGAGCGGCAAACCAGGTGAAGACTTGGAAAACTCCAGTGAAACCAATCGCTCTGAATCTAATAAGGCTTTAGCTGTACGGGCTGCCGATTCCATTGCACGAAATATTGAATCCGAGGACCGCTCGTCAACTGTAGTTTCACAGGAAACGCTTGGTCAGGAGCCTAATGAAAAGCCCTGTTCGGGAAGATGCAAAGAAACCGGTATTTGCTGTCAAGACGAAGCTGACAATGAACCGGTAGTGCTCGCACTCTCCGGCATCACAAAAAAATCCATCGACGAAGCCGCGTCTCAGGAGAAAACAAGTGTGCCAGATCAACTTGATCTAGCTTTGGAGCCCTGGTCTCTGGATGTAACCAATATTGATATCGGCCGGGAGCTGGAGGTACACGCTCAAATTGAAGAGATAGTAACACAACTCAATTTCTCAGCCTTTTCAGTGGAACCATACAGTGTCGAACAAATCGATGTTGCACCAAACAATGGACCCGCGCCGGGCATGGACAGCATAGGCGACGATGTCGGAAGTGACATTTACACACTGCCAACAGCAGAGACGACAAAAAATTCATCCTCATCCACGGGACGCGGCATATTTACAGATTCTGTAGAGTACGACGATGATCGAGACCTGCTAATCATCGAGGAAGAACTACCCAATAGGCTGGCTGCCGAAGCACTTGCCAACACAGATTCGAGTTCATTGGGTACCCAGAAAATGGGATCCTACTCTCAGCTGTTTGCCAAATTGCGAAAGTAATTAGATCTAGAGTTCGTGAATTTAGCAAAGTTCAGACTGCTGCCGAATGAAAACTATGAGCCTTGAAACCTGTATTTCAGAAAAGCTGCAATTTCCGCAATCGATAGTGAATGGGTTGGATCCTGCATATTGCGTTGCGGTTGGCCTCATAAACAGTGACATGAGTGGCAACCACAGGCAAGTTGTCGATCAGTTGGCTAGGTTACTCGACATAGAGATTACGAATGTGGCTGCGGATTGCAGCATGCTACTGATACGTTTGGATGTTCAGAAAAACAATGAGCTTGGGCAACTCCCTGATCAACCCTCGGGTAGGCCCAAGGAGTGGCGCTCGCCGTTGGGGAATTTCGCGGAGGTGGAAATCCCAATGCCCATTGGAAGCCGAGCTTCTTGGTCATTGGAGCACGTCCCCCATTGGTTGCCTGCTTGGAAGAGGACATATAACCTTATCCTGCTTGACCTTGGCCCAATTCGAGAGGTTCCCAGTCGAACTATTGGGCGGCTCTGCGACTTCAATTTTTTGATACTTGGTCCAAGGCCCACCGGTAGCGTCGAGTGGCTCCTGCAACAAATTGCCTGGCATCAGCAATGTGGTTCCAGCATCGTCGGCTCAATTCTGGCTTCCAAATCTAGTGCTGCTCGCGATTTTGCGGCCTAGTTTTACGGTTTTTGCAGCTAAGCCATTACTCAATTGCAACCGTTTGTCAGCAATTGGTGTCTGTCTAGGATTCTTCAGAGAGTTAAAATCAAGGCTCGCATAGAGAAAGCCAGACCTTTCGAAATTTGATGAACGGCGCAGTCACTTGGCAAGTTGGTCTGTTCCCTTCCGTTTGACAATCTGTAAGTCGATCAAGGTATTGGGGATTTGAATGGCAAAAGTTTTGGTTACGGGCGGCGCCGGTTTCATCGGTTCGCATATTGCGACCGCCTTAGTGGAGCGTGGAGATTCAGTCCGAGTGCTAGATAACCTGAGTATGGGTTATCGCAGCAATCTCAATCACATCGCCAGCGACATTGAGTTTGTTGAAGGCGATGTGGCCGACGAATCCGTGACCAAGTCAGCACTCAAGGACATTGAATTGGTGTTTCACCAAGCTGCTCTTGCATCTGTCCCAATGAGTTTGGAACAACCACTGGCTACCAACCATGCATGTGTGACCGGAACTCTCAATGTCCTACAGCAATCAGTAAAGGCCGGAGTGCGACGCGTAGTTTATGCAGCCAGTAGCAGTGCCTACGGCGACCGGCCTTTCGTAGCCAAACGCGAGTCGGATCTCCCTCAAGTCTTAAGTCCTTACGCCGCGGCCAAATTGGCCGGAGAACTATATTGCCAGGCATTCTTTCACAGTTTTGGGTTGGAGACCGTTGGTCTACGCTATTTCAACGTATTTGGGCCTCGCCAAGACCCTGCTAGCCCGTATTCGGCGGTCATACCACTGTTTGTGACAGCTATCCTGTCTGGTACTCCACCAACCATTTACGGGGATGGTCATCAATCGCGGGATTTCATATTTGTAGGCAATGTGGTACAGGCAAATCTATTAGCGTCGGAGGCGCCGCAAGCCGCTGGCCAGGTCATGAATATGGCTGAGGGGAGACAAACCAGTTTGCTCAAGTTGTTGGAAATTCTCGCCAAACTTTTAGGACAAAGTATCCAGCCTACATTTGCTCCTGCGCGAGCTGGGGACGTACGTGAGAGCATGGCAGATATCACCATGGCACGTCAAATACTAGGTTTTGAACCCCAAATTGGTCTCGAGGAAGGACTTCAGCGTACCATCGACTACTACCGCTCCTTAACGCTATCCAAGATGGCAAGAAAGGTGTAGTCTGAACGGATGTTGGTCAGGACCGTTCAACGAGCGAATCTGATTTCCATTGCTCAAAATGCTCTATTGAAAACCGGCATGACCAAAACAGTCGGAATGTTTTTCAAAGCCGCTTTCTTACAAAGAAAAAAGTTGTGACTTGGAAGACTCTTGAGCTCAAGCTTGTCAAGTCATGGCCTGTTGAGCGATGGCGTGATACACGGCAAATTCTAGCGGTTAGTGGGGGAGCTGACAGTGTGGCCTTGTTGCGGGCCATGCATGCTTTGAGCCCTTCGAAAGAGTTGCTGTGCGTCGTGCACTTTAATCACCAGTGGCGAGGCGCGGAAAGCGATTTAGATGCACGATTTGTCCAAGACTTGTCGTGTCAATTAGGCATAGAGTGTATTGTTGGGAGACCCAGCAGCCCTCCTGAAAAGCGAGACGAGGCGACCGCACGAAAACTGCGATACGACTTTATGGTGAAGACGGCCTACTCCCTGGGTGCCCGCTACGTGACCACTGCTCATACGGCATCCGACCGTGCCGAAACGTCCCTGCATAATCTTTTTCGAGGCACAGGGCTAGCAGGCATGGCATCGCTCGTAGACGCACGAGCTCTAGACGAACAATTAGTGCTAAAGCGTCCACTTCTTCACTGTCGACGTTCCGAAGTGTTGGAGTACTTGGAATCGATTAAGCAATCTTTTCGCACTGATGCGAGCAATTTTGATTTAGATTACAAACGAAACTTCCTGAGGCAGGAGATTCTACCAAAGGTCTCTCTTCAATATGGTCCCGATGTCGAAGAACGCATTGGGCAGTTTGCAGATTTGTGTTCCGAGTTTGTGCAATGGCTGGATTCACTTTCCGTTGATTTTCATCAACACTGCCATGTAGTCTCACAGGAATTGCAGGTTGATACCGCGCATGAGGTCGTGTTTGAAAAACACTCACTCCTGCGCTTACCTTGGTTAGTCGTGCAGCATGCCCTAACGTCTTGGTGGCACAAGTTGAACTGGCCTCTGGGAGAAATGAATCGAGAACACTGGCAGGCGATACGCGATACCTATGAGGGCCGGTCGTCAGACAACGCTCGTGCTCTTCCGCTAAAGAAGTTGCGGAGTTTACCCGGAGGAATAGATCTTGGACACAGCGGCAGCCATGTGTATTTGAGCCGCCGACAATAACACAAACCGTTATGCATCTGGCATTTCTCCAGTTTGCCCCGCAGGCGCAGGCGTCCCTTATGGCCGTGGCAGGTCGCGTACTAATCAAGCCGCAGGCGGTCCTCAAGTTTGTCTTTAGCCGCGACTTGCTTGTTCGCCCCGTAGCCATAGCCGCAGGCGTCCCTTATGGCCGTGGCGGGTCGCGTACTAATCAAGCCTCGTCCCTTCTGCGTCACGGCTCGCATCCAATGAAGAATCCGAGTTCACAATGGCCAACTTTCAATTAGCCAAGAACTTCCGTCAATACCGTGGCGGGCAAAACTCCGGTTAAGCGGAAGTCGAGTCCTTGAAAGCGAACGGAAAGTTTGTGGTGGTCCAACCCCAATTGATGCAATAGAGTTGCATGGATATCGCGTACATGAACTGGGTTTGAGATCGGGCCAAATCCAAATTCGTCAGTTTCGCCGTACACAACACCCGGTTTAAATCCACCTCCGGCGAACCACATGGTGAATGCGTCGATGTGGTGATTGCGCCCGGTATTTTCGCGAACCTCTCCCATAGGTGTTCGGCCGAATTCGCCTCCCCAAATGACAATCGTATCCTCGAGCATACCACGGCGTTTCAAATCCATCACCAAAGCGGCAGAGGGTTGATCTATCTCGTGGCAGATTTCAGGGAAATGCTTCTGAAGATTCTCTGTAGGTCCTCCATGGTGGTCCCAGTTGGTGTGGTACAGCTGGACAAAACGAACACCTCGCTCCACCAACCGCCGAGCCAAGAGGCAGTTGCGTGCAAACGATGATTCACCTGGGTCTTTGATGCCATACAATTCGAGAGTGGTTTGATCCTCATCTGAAGTGTGCATCAGCTCAGGTGCACTAGATTGCATTTGGTATGCCATTTCATAGGCGTTAATACGAGTTGCAATTTCCTGGTCGCCGGTTTCGACCAGCCGTTTCATATTCAACTCGCGGACAATATCGATAACTTGTTTTTGCTGATGCTCACTGATGTCTTGTGGTCGAGATAGATTGAGTATTGGATCGCCTTGATTGCGTAGGGACACACCTTGATAGGTTGTTGGCAATATTCCACTTCCCCATAACACGGCTCCGCCACGTGGCCCGCGGGGGCCGCTTTGCAGGACTACAAAACCTGGGAGGTTATCGCATTCGCTTCCCAGGCCATAGGTAACCCAGGAACCCATGCTAGGACGACCAAATAATCCACTGCCCGTGTTCATAAAAAGTTTGGCAGGGGCATGATTGAACAAATCGGTTTGGCAGGTTCTTATGAGTGTCAGTTCATCAATGATCTTTGCAGTATGGGGCAGGACATCGCTCACCCATGTACCATTTTCCCCGTACTGCGCAAAAGTCCGAGTCGTCCCCAATAAATCGTTTCGATGGCTGCTATCCATAAAAGCAAATCGTTTACCCTCAACGAAGCTTTGAGGTATCGGTTTGCCGTTGAGCTCGGAAAGCTTGGGCTTGTACTCATACATCTCCAACTGCGATGGTCCCCCTGCCATGAACATGTAAATAATATTCTTGGCCTTGGGAGCAAAGTGCGTTGGCTTGGGAGCCAAAGGATTGCCCAACTTTAGATCAGCGCCGTGAGCCGGCGTCCCTCTGGACATCAACGAAGCCAAAGCCACAGATCCAACGCCGACTCCACAACGACTAAAGAAGTGTCGACGTGTTTGCGCACGCAGATCAAGTGAAGTTCTGGTGAAGGCTTCCGGGCAAGAAGATGTCTTCGATTTCATTCGATGTTTCTCGTCTTATTTCAATGCTTCAATAGTGGCTAGCCGACTCTGTCATAATCGCGAGCTGACTATTCACGCGTTACGGTTTCATCCAGGTTTAGCAAAATACGAGCCTGGGTCAGAGAATCCAAAGGCTGCAAAAGTTCAATTTCATCCACCGTGGGTGGGCGTGACGTACAGCGCACAAATGCCGTTTCTAGACCATCGGACCTAATGATCTTTTCCAATGCCTGGGCAAACTCGAAGTACGCAGGGTCATTCAGAAGCGTCAGGGATTGCAGTGGTGTGTTGCTTCGGATTCGACGAGTACACGTAGAGAAACCATCTGGAGCATCAAATACATTCAGGGCTGGTGGTGGTGTGCCACGGTAGACAAACGTATAGAGGGCTCGTCGGTACCGATCCTCACCTTCGCTCACTTTCCAAGTCCGTTTGACTTGTCCCTGTCCCATCACGCCGTCCGGAATTGGTGGAAAAACCGAGGGGCCACCCAATTTCTCACTTAGCAATCCTGAAGCAGCAAGTCCCACGTCACGTACAATTTCCCCATCCAACCGCAAGCGGTTCTGGCGTGCCAAAAGGTAATTGTTGGGATCCTGTTTGGAGAGATCAGGACGGTCCTGCGAACTTTGTTGATAAGTTTCCGAAGAGACAATTAGCCGATGCAGTTGTTTTAGGCTCCAACCCTGTTCGCGAAATTCGATGGCTAGCCAATCCAGCAAGTCGGGGTGCGATGGCAAGGATCCTTGCAATCCAAAATCGCTCTCAGTCTCTACCAGGCCACGTCCAAAGTACTGTTGCCAGATGCGATTGACAATAACACGGGCTGTAACTGGGTTTTCTCGTGCCATAAGCCAGTTTGCCAGGTCCAGACGATTCGGTCTCTCTGCTTCACACTTGAACGCATGCAGAGCCTTTAATGTTCCAGGATTGACTGGGTCTGCCGGTCGCGTAAAGTCACCCTTGATTAGGATGTGTGATTCGCGAGGTTGGGAGCGCTCAGTTAGCACCAGTGTTGTGGGCAAACTAGATAGTTGCTGTTCTAGTGATTGAAAACGTTCCAAGGCCTTCGAAAGGTCTGAAGTATCCCCCTCGGTCGATTCGATCTGCAGACACAATTTCACATTTTCTGTGAGCCGTCGTTTATCGGGGGCAGATCGCAATATCTTCTTTACTTCTCCTGGCAATTTTTCTTTTATTTCATCGGTCAATCCACTTTCCCATTGGGCTAAGGCAGCTTTCCGGGCGTCCCATTGCTCTTGAAGCTGCTGCCGCAGATATTGCAGTTCGTTCTTAAGGGCTTGCGCGTCCATGTCGGCAGGAACAACGGATAGCTTGGGTTCATCTTGATCATTAAAAAATGCAAACAACTGGTAGTAATCTTGTTGATCAATGGGATCAAATTTATGATCGTGGCACTGGGCGCAGTTAACCGTCAATCCCAACCAGACTGTACTCGTGGTGGCCACGCGATCAAAAACGCTATCTACCCTAAATTGTTCAACGTCAATTCCTCCTTCTTCGTTGATTTGAGTGTTACGATGAAAGCCGGTCGCTACCTTCTGATCCTGAGTTGCGTTGGGAAGCAGATCGCCCGCCAGTTGCTCAATGGTGAATTGGTCAAACGGCAAATCTCGATTTAGTGCTTTAATGACCCAATCTCGATAGGGCCACATTTCTCTTGGGGCATCGATCGAATAGCCATTGCTATCTGCGTAACGAGCTTGATCGAGCCACCATCGTCCCCAGCGTTCTCCATAGTGTGGGCTTTCTAGCAATCGGGTGATGGCTCGATCCATCGTGGCTTTGGCGTCTAGTTGGTAATCTCGCAAAAACTGCTCAACGTCATCCGGTGAAGGTGGTATGCCAGTTAAGTCGAGGCTCAGTCTGCGCAAGAGAGTGTGCGGGGACGCCGGCGGAGAGCATTCCAATTTAACTTCCGCCAATTTGTGCCGTACGAAACTATCGATGGGATGCTGTACACCGACTATTACCGGTGGCGGTTCTTTCAGGGGTGGTACAAACGCCCAATGTTGTTCGTATTCAGCTCCACTATCGATCCATTTTCGCAACAGCTCAATCTCATGGGAGGACAATGATTTGCCTGTAGACGGAGGAGGCATTAGCAGATCTGCATCTTTGGATTCGATTCGGGCAATCAACTCGCTTTCATTTGCATTGCCCGGAATGATGGCCCCAGAAGATTCGGCGTCGGTACCCATTGCGGCGATATCCAGCCGCAAATCGGCCTCTCTCGACTCTTCGTCGAATCCGTGGCAAGCATAACATTTGTCAGACAGAATCGGACGAATGTCCTGAGCAAATCGTACGCCGCGCACACTCTCTTCCGCCAAGCTCGTAATTGACATGAGTGCCAGTACCGCAAATACGACAATGATTTGTGATCCTGCTCGCCGGTAAAGCGAAAGGTCTGGGAAGTATTTGGACAAGTCCAACATTGGGCTTCCTATAGGAAAGTTGATGCACGGAATATTCCGGGCGAATTGGCCCAGATCGAAACACCACGATAATAGGCTGCCAACCGTTAGTGGGGCGAGTCATTTCCCTGGTGTGTAATGCAAGTTTGGGAAACGCATCCAAACTTAGATTTTAACCGAAAAGCTCGGTTAGAACACGTGAATTTCAATACGACTGAACTTTGCTGTGGCACAGGTCAGCGCAAAGTTTAAAAATATTTGATCATCATTTTACCTGAGTGAAAATGCGATATCCCCGATCGAACCGACCAGGTGTTTTCGAAAAACAGAAATTATTTCGTGGCGCCCATGACAGGAGTAACCCCTCTGCTAATAAGTCCAGGTTTACACAGGTTTTTTCAATTGCCAGGTTGTCTGTCTTGAAGTTAGACAGACGCACCAATTAGCCTAGCCCGCAGTGTCAGGTGCAAACCAGAAGTCAGCCGCTAAGGCCAACGGCCCGGACAATTGTGCGCAAGACTATGTCCAAAACAGAACCTGAGATTTGCTGCACAACGTGCTTAATACCGACTAGACAAAAATATTGGACGGTGACAAATAGATGAATGTAAGCTCGCCAGCGGCTTACGGCCGTCAACATTTCCCAATCATGCCGACTTTGATAGAATAAGGTGAGGAAGCGATTCGACTGAAAACTGATTGATACTTATCTGAATTACTTCGCTTCGTCGTACCCGATATTTTGGGAGTGGCGCTTGTCTACAAATGAACCGGGTCGAAGAACAGTTGGCTCTGCAGGCTCCGTGAGTCGGAAAACATCGGATCAACAGCTTGCAGCGCCCAAGCGACCTCCCCCCGTTGCACCGCCTGTCTCCACAACCACCGATTCCAACTCAAAAGTATTGCGGGCTCCTCCGCCTCCGCCTAGTTTTGCAAATCCCACTTCTAGACTTAACACCTTCGCAGGGCAGTCGTCAGGTGGAGAACACTTGCCCAATTACAGACGGTCCCGCCCCGGGCTCATTCGGCGATTCAAGCTTTATTTGCGAGAGCGTGAGCAAAGGCGAATTGAAGAACGGGCGGCTCAGGTAACGGAAGCTAGACGCAAAGCTCCAAGCTGGTTAGTGAGTCTGATTGTACACATTGTGCTGCTGATTATTCTGGCGCTGATTCCCATTGGGAATCTGACCAGCGGGGCGTTGACTTTCTTTCTCGTAAGTGGGAATACCCTTACCGAGGCTAGCTTTGAACTTAGCGATAGTGCGGAGCTGGGAGAAATTGAATCCGATCTAGACACTCGAGAAGAGCTTGCACCTGTGGAACAGTTGACATTGACGGACATGATTGCTCTTGAAACACCAGTCGAATTAGGTGCTAGCGACGTGCCAGTTTCATCAACCTTGGTCTTGGAGTCTCTACCCCATGGTTTGGCAAATGGTCTAGTTGGCCGTAGCGGTGATCTCAAAGCAGCCTTGTTGCAGAAGTTTGGCGGCTCTGCAGAAACAGAGGAGGCAGTGGAATTGGGATTGGCCTGGCTCGCCAAGCAGCAGCTGAGCGACGGGAGTTGGAGCTTGGTGGGACCTTACTTTAATGGCGGCACTTTCGAGAATAAAACTGCTGCGACGGCCTTGGCCTTGAATGCCTTTTTAGGAGCTGGCTACTCGCACAAGGAAGGGAAATACGCCACAGCGGTGAAGTCTGGCCTTGAGTACCTAGTACGCCGTCAGGACGACGAGGGTTTTTTTGCAAAGGGTGAACCGGAACGCCAGTACATGTACGCACAGGCCATTGCTACTATCGCAGTTACTGAAGCGTATGGCATGACGGGTGACTCGAAATACCGGATCGCAGCGGAACGCGCCATGAAATACGCGGTTTGGTCTCAATGTCCCGACAAAGGATGGCGGTATAGGCCTCGTGATAAAGCAGGCTCGGACCTGTCTGTTACCGGATGGTTCTTGATGGCCCTGATGACCGGAAAGATGGCTGGGCTGGATGTTAAGGAAGACGTGATCAAAAGCGTAGGGTCGTACCTAAATATCGTCTCACACGAGGATTACTCGCGTTATTCGTATACCGATGTTGAAGGTCCTGATCTGAGCATGACATCAGTTGGAATTCTATGTCGTATTTACTTGGGATGGCCACGAACACATCCTGCTCTATTAGCGGCCGTACAGGATGATTTCCTTCCCAATGTTCCCAGCGGGCAACATGTTATTCAAAATGTTTACTATTACTACTATGCAACGCAGGTCCTGCATCATGTTGGTGGTCAAGCCTGGAACGAGTGGAACCAAGCAATGAAAAGTTTCCTACCTGCTATTCAGGTGCGCCAAGGCAGAGAAATCGGCAGCTGGGGTCCCGACCAAGATGCCTTTGGTGCTGCCGGCGGTCGATTGTATACCACCTGCCTAAATATCTATTGCTTGGAAGTCTACTACCGCCATTTGTCACTTTACGATCTAGAGCCCTAGGCAAGTCTGGGGAATAATTCCCTAGTTACGCCATTGGCAGAAGACTCGGATACGAGTCCGTGCATTGTTGAAAAGGACGAGACCACAAGTCTGGAGCATACTTTCTGGGGGCCAGGCCACGAGTCCTTCGTGCTCTTCGCGTCCTTCGCGGTGAATATACTCTGGACGCTTATGCCTTGCATTTGCATCCTGCACATCCCTGTAATATTCTTTTGCTGTATCCGATGATTGCCAGTAGACTGCTCAAAGAGCAAACTTCACATAAGCGTAGCGTTTTTTGGCTGGTTTGATCGATGATTTTCTTGAAAGTACAGGCTATGCTCGATGCGACTCGCACTTGCAGGCTGCTGAAAAAGTAACCCGAAGCTTCAGCGAGGGAATGTGCCCAGCCCCATGTCCCCGAACATGTGTTACCTATGTCCCCGGTCTGTACACGCACGCAGGTGCGGTCGAGGTCTTTAATTGCTCAGCCGGGGCTCCAATTCCTTAACTGTACTCGCAATTCGAAGCGGACGGCTAGGCCAACCGTTTTTGGAATCGAAATATGCTTATGGATAAAATCACAACCGTGCATATTAGTAATCCTAAAACAGAATGCGCCAAATCTTGGAAATCGGCAGCTCTTAGAACGATAGCCCGTAAGATCTCGATGAAGTATGTAGCGGGAATCGCAAACGTGACCGCGTAAATTGGATTTGGCATCTCAGAACGTGGAAACATGAAACCGGACAACAGAATGCTAGGTAGCATGAGTACGAAAGCGAATTGCATCGCTTCAAGTTGACTACGAGCAACGGTTGACACCAATAAGCCTAGCCCCAGCGAGCACACGACAAACAACATAGACAACGCAAGCAAAAGGGCTAAATTGCCCGCAATGGGTACCTGGAATACAAAGGTCATGACGAACAGCACTCCAATTAGAGTGGCAAATCCAACAGCTGCATAAGGGACTAGCTTGCCGAGCATCAGTCCGGCCCTGCTGACAGGAGTAACGAAAAGTTGTTCAAGCGTTCCAAGTTCCCGCTCGCGAACAATCGTAAAGGATGTTAGGAAAAGCGTCACCAGCTGAAGAATGACTCCCACCAAGCCTGGTACAAAAAAGTAGCTGCTTTCCAAGTCCGGGTTGAATAGCATCCGAGTCCTTATCTCGATAGGCAACACTCCACGGCCGGCACTATCTCGAGCGGGAGCTATTTGCATGGCTTCGCCTTTTTGTTTTGCCAAAGCAATCGACATGTTCAATCCCAATAGTTGTGCCGTACTTTGTGCCGTGGTTGCGGTTTGCGAATCGCTTCCGTCGACCAGAAACTGCAATTGTGTCAATTCACCCCGCAGCAATCGGTCGGTATAGTCCGACGGGATTTTTAAAGCTGCCTTTGCATTGCCAGAACTCAAAGCTCGATAGAATGCGTCGTCATTCCAGACTTTACCAGCAATGTGAAAGCGACGAGTGTTCGCGAAGCGTTCGACCAAAGCGCGTGCGGGCTGACGTCCATCCAAGTCGTAGACGACTAGCGGGATATTCTCAATTTGTGTATCAATAGCGAACCCAAAAATAATGGTTTGTATTACCGGAATCACGAGCATGAAGAAAATGGTAGTGGGCTGCCGGCGGATGTGAACAAATTCCTTAACCAGCACGGCCCACAAACCACTTAACGGCGTTCGCGAACCTAAACGCTTTTCTCCTGGGGCAGGCCGCTGAGAAGCCGAATGCGAAGAATTGCTTGTCGCCGTTTTTGGTTCTCGTTTTTCGTTGACTATTACCGATTCTTTGGTCTGAGCAAGCTGATCTCTGCTCCGCGGAATCGGGCTTTCAGGGATGGACGCGTTCTCGTCTGTGACCGCTTGCTCAGCATGCATCTGCGGGTTGTAACCAGGTTGCTGATCAGCTAGTTTGGTCAGCGAGACAAACACGTCCTCTAGATTTGCCGCGATGTCTCGAACCTGGGCAGGAATGCTGTCCGGTAACTGCAGTTGTGCATACAAATCCTGTGGATTTAGTTTCGTTTCAACTAGCAAGTGAATTGCCTGTCCGAACAGTGTTGCATCGCGAACCAGTGGGTTGTCACGCAAATGGACCAGCCATCTTGCGGGCTCTTCGATCTCAAGTTCGTATCGCCCCGTGCCAGCAGGTGTGACCAGTGGCAAGTGCTTCAGTTGACTTGGTTTTCCCGACACCAACAGTCTCGAATTATAGATGTAACCCACATCCGTGCATCTTTCTGCTTCGTCCATGTAGTGGGTTGTTACGAAGAGTGTCACGCCTCGGCCTGAAAGCTCGAACAGAAGGTCCCAAAGCTGACGTCGGGCAACCGGGTCAATGCCAGCGGTTGGCTCGTCCAAAAAGAGTACTTCAGGCTCATGTATTAGCGCACAGGCGAGTGCCAGACGTTGTTTCCAGCCACCAGAAAGCGTGCCTGCCAATTGAGAGAGCCTATTTCCTAGGCCGGTCAGTAGCAGCACGTCTTCCCTTCGCGACGCGAGCTGCTGTTTGTGTAATCCATACACTCGAGCGTAAAAATCTATATTCTCCTGAACGGTTAGGTCGCCATAAAGACTGAAACTCTGGGACATGTAACCGATACGAGATTTTATTTGCTCGGCATCAATCTGTGAATCCAAACCCAGAATCGATGAACTGCCAAGAGTCGGTGGCAGGATGCCCAGCATCATGCGAATCATGGTTGACTTTCCGCTACCGTTGGGACCCAACATCCCAAAAATAGCGCCTCTGCGGACAGTGAAGCTTAGGTCTTCAACCGCAACTAATTTACCAAAATGCCGCGTCAATCGATTACAGACTATAACTTCGCCGTCTGCATTGGTTGGTTGAACAGAATTCTCTGTAATCCAATTACCGTCCATTTGACATCCTTGAGTTGTCAAATTGAACTTCCGCCGTCATTCCAGGACGGAGTTTGGACAAATCTTCTGGTACTAGTGATATTTTGACTCGATAAACTTGCTTGGTACGTTCTTCTCTAGTCTGTATGTTGCTCGGCGTAAACTCAGCTTCTCGGGCCACGAAGGTAATGGTGCCTTGCATCCAATGATCCGGCAGGCTATCGACTTGCAGAGCTACCGCATGTCCAACCTGCAATTCCTGGATAGTTTGAGGGATATAGGCACGTACCCACATTGAACTTCGGTCGAGGATTGAAATGACTGGTGCACCTGCGGGTACCAGATCACCGGGTTGCAAATCCAATGCCTCGACTGCACCAGCTATCGGGCTGACGATTTCCAACTCTTGAACTTGCAATTGCAAGGCATTTACGGCAGCCTGAGAAGCATCACGCAATGCTTCGGCCTGGGTGATTTCCTCAGTACGATAACCATCATTGATGATTTGTGCACGCTGCTTTAATTCCTCCAGGTGCTGCTCGGCCTCTCGAACAAGTTCTTCGCGAGTCCCAATTTCGAGCTCACTCAATACCGCTTGAGCAGCGCGAAGAAGTGCACTTCCTTGAGTGTATCGCTCTCTGGCTGCGTCTAATTCTTGCTGAGAAATGGCCGCGTTAGCAATTAGCTCTCTGGCACGAGCAAAATTCTCGGCCGCCACCTGCTCCTCAGCTGCGGCCGACTGTACTTGAGCTCGGGCCGCTTCAATCTCTTGTTCCGTGGGGCCATTGTTTAGTCGATCGAGCACTGCCTGGGCCTGGCCCACTCGGGCCTGAGCTTCCGCTTTTTCTTCGGGCCGGAATCCAGACTGAACGCGTTGCAATTCTGCTTGTCGAGCGGAAAGTTGAAATTGTGCTTCCTTGAGCCTCTCCAAGAGGTCAAAAGGGTCTAGCCGTACTAGAGCCTGACCAGGTGAGACAACCTCACCTTCCTGGACGAGTACCTGTAGCACGCGACCACCAACCCGTGAACCCAGGCGAATTTCATCTGCTTCCACGTGGCCAGAATAGGTTGCGGCAGGTGGATTCAGCTGACCATATATCAAATAGCCTAGCAGTGCTATGACGAGCGTTCCAACTACAACTAAGCGGAACATTAACGGTGCATCCTGTTCGTAAATCGACCGAGGGTATTAGATTCTTGTGTGAGATATTCTAGGCGCCAACAAACTGCCGGCAAACCTCGATTGGCCAGCACACGAACTTGGTCCCCATTTCCGCGGGCGATATGGACAATCTCTGGCCTACATTCAGCAAGTCCGACCGAGCATAACAATAACACCAGGCATTCAAACTCTCCCTGCATTGGTTGCCAACAAGAGACGCATTTAGGCGTATTCGCAAATACTCATCAGTCTCGTTCGGTTGATTTGTCCCCTCGATTTTATCCAAGGTCACCAACACAGATTCCATGTCGCTGGATGCGAAACTCCAGAGTTCTCCCAAAATTCGATCATTGCCCGCAACCATCGCCGGATAGGGACCCAAATCGTATAGAGCGCCTCGTACCCACGCTGGCTGAATCATTTTGGGGGCCAAGGGCCAAAGAGTCTCGCGGCATTGACCGCGTTTCAACGTTCCATAAACAAAGACATGGTCTACCATGGAACCCCAATCAAGTTAACGGGACGACATTCTCAGCAAATTTGGAATTTCAATGGTGGGTTCAAAAACCGTTGGTTCATGCGGCATTCGCGTCCAATCCAATTGACCAACTAACTGTCGAGCCGTTGTGGGGTGGGGGTGGGGAACTTGATGCAACGTCCAAGCCAAATAGCCAACAATCGCTTCTGGAGTAACACCGCGTTCTCGCAAATGTGCCAAACGTGTATCGCCATGCCGCTTGGCCAAACGCCGACCATCGTTGCCAATCATCAAAGGCACATGCATGTAATTGGGAGGCCGCCAGCCTAGGAAGTTCATAATGGATAGTTGCCGAAACGTACTAAAAACCAAGTCGTCGCCGCGGAGGACTTCCGTAACCTGCATATCATGGTCGTCAACCGTAACTGCCAACTGATAGGAGGGCGTTCCATCGGCTTTGGCAATAACAAAATCCCCCAATTGCTCAGCCGGCTTGGCCTGTTGCTGGCCCAAGAATTGATCCTTCCAACTCAAGTCTATTTCATCCAATTTCCAACGCCATGCAAAGCTGCCATTGATTTCGTCTGCATCCAAATATCTGTCACGACAAGTCCCAGGGTAAATCGGGCCTTCCAAATTCAAATATTCGTGTGGAGCGGTAGCTGCAGCCGCCACCTCCGATCGACTGCAGGTACAGACATAGACCTTTTCCTTGAGTTTCAACGTTTCGAAGATTTCGCAAAAACGTTCCCGGCGATTCGTCTGGATAAGGGAAAGGGGAAAAGCCTTCGAATGCAGTTGACCGGAATTGGGAGGACCAAAGTCCCAATCCAGTCCAAGCCAACGCAAGTCATCGATTGTTTGCTCAATAGCCCAGGGCTTAATTCGAGGCGAATCAATGTCCTCAATTCGTAGAATTACCCGGCCTCCTTGAGCACGGATCGAGAGCCAGGCAAGCAAAAAAGTTCTTGCATTTCCGATGTGCAATGCGCCTGTTGGCGACGGTGCCAGGCGTCCCACCGCCATATTACCATGCAGCTTTATTGGGGGCTGCAAATTGGTCGACGTTTCCACTGTTGGAACTCGGTTGGCCACTGATCTTTTTCTCCTGCCTCCAAATGCGTTGCCGAAATCAAACTCCATTGTGACCAATCGATAGGGGGAAGGTAAACATCCCCCTCGACGTCGGCCTGCACGCGTGTCAACCAAAGTTGAGTACAACGATGCCAAGCAAGTTCAAATATTTGGCTTCCACCGATTACCATAAGGTGCTTGTCTGGTGGGATCAACGCTTCAACCTCATCGAGACTTCTCAAGAATGTCACGTCGGCAAAGTTGGCTTTTGGGTCGCTTTGACGCGATAGGACAAAAGACTTACGACCGGGCAGAGGGCGGCCTATAGACTCAAACGTCTTGCGCCCCATCAACAAACAATGCCCCATCGTGAGTCGCTTAAAGCGTTTTAAATCAGACGATAAGCGCCAAGGAAGTTCCATCCCTTTCCCTATTACGTTGTTGCGAGACACAGCCACAATTGCGATCCATTCAGAGGGAGCCGTGTCCGTGGTAGCAGCATGTAATTTGGACACCCTTATGGTCGCCCCGCTATGGCTGCTTTTCTGGCCGCCTCAAACTCATCGCCTGACTTCCAAGCTGGCATGTTGGGCTGCGCGGCTACTTCGAGTCCAACATGCATCAGCAATCGCACATCATCTAAGGCTCCGGCCAGGTCCCAGTTCGGATCGTATTCGTCACTTGGTTGATGATAGTGTTTTTCCGTCCAATCTTCGATCATAGTTTTTCCCCAGCCGTCGGGTCGACCAACCACGTTTATTCCATTATGCAAATAGACCCCCGGTACGCCGACCTTAGCTAGGCTAAATTGGTCCGACCTATAATAGTAGCCACGGTCAGGAAAATAGTCTGGGACCACCGTGCGTTTCTGCCACTTGGCGACCGATTCTACCAAGGTATCTAGATCAGATTTTCCGTTACCGATCAGGTTCAAATCGTACGTCTTTCCAAGCCAGTTAATGCCATCAATATTGATTACGGCCGCCAAATTTCCAGGATGAATCGTCGGATGCGCCGCATAGTACTTAGACCCCAGTAAACCTTGCTCCTCTGCCGCTACAAAGGCAAAAAGAATAGAGCGCTTTGGTCTCTCGGGCATACTTGAAATGGCTCGAGCAATAGTCAGAACCGATGCCGTTCCAGAAGCATTGTCAATGGCACCATTGTAGATATTGTCCCCATTCTCATCGCGTGAAACAGCTAATCCGATATGATCATGATGGGCCATAAATACCACGTATTCATCTCGCAACTTCTCGTCAGTTCCAGGCAGTATTCCCAGGATATTGGCGCTACTTTGAGTGCGACAAGTGGTTTCCATGGCAACTGAAAGTTGAATGCCCAAAGGCACGGGACGGAATTCTCGATGTTGCGCCTGCTCACGCAATTTGTCCAAGTCTTGACCTGCTAATTGCATTAATCGATATGTGGCCTCTTCGGTTAACCAACCTTTTACATCAACTCGTGGACCTGTCTGACCGGCCAATTCCGACTCTTCTCCGCTCCAGCTTGTTTGCACAACTTGAAAAGGATACCCTGCGGAAGGCGTCGTATGAATAATGAGCGCTCCCGCGGCACCTATTCTGGCAGCCATTTCATACTTATAGTCCCACCGTCCGTAATATAGTCGTCGACGCCCTGCAAATAGCTCAGGATCGTCTTCTGGATCATTGTTCATTATCACCAACACCTTGCCCCGCAGGTCAACGTCCTTGAAGTCATCCCACTGAAATTCAGGTGCTTGGATACCATAACCGACAAAAACTAGCTCGGCATCTTGGAATTCCACTCGTGGCTCCGCTTTGCCGCTGACGAGCATGATGTCACTATGATGTGTTAAGGACAATTCTTTGTCTGATGTGCGAAAGGATATTGTCGTCGGTGGATGAGATGTTACACCAACAAGCGGAACTTCCTGCCGCCAACTTCCATTATTCCCGCCAGGTAGTAAGCCATATGCTTGGAGTTGCGTGGAGATATATAGTTGCGCCAACTCGTCTCCACGAGTAGCAGGTCCTCTTCCTTCAAGTAGATCATCTGACAGGAAACGAATATGCCCTCTTAGGGTTTGTTCGTTCACTGCTTCGTCTGCAGATAGTGCCGACATTGAAGGAGTCCAGTTGGTTTGAGCCACTGACTTCAGTTGCGGAATCGTCGACACTGCAAATATCACCAGAATCCATATTCGCGATGGGTAATTGTGTTGGATTGTTTCCACGGCAGATGCCTCAATAGGTGACTGTGACTTAGAGTGTGAAGGATCTATCATATTTCGAATTCTTCGCCATTTTCCCGATATAGCACATGATAAATGTCTTTTCTACGGTCGTTCCAATTTTGAACTGAGCCAGCGATGCGATGCTTTCGCAGTTGCTCAAAATCTAGGTCGTGGATGATTAGGGTCTCTACGTTCGGATTGCATTCTGCGGCAATAGCGTCTCGGGCAAATTCGACGTCCGCAGGAGTAAAAATACCTGATTGGGCATAGTGGATATCGGAATTCTCTACAAACGGAAGATTGCCAGTACATCCCGCAATGGCCACGTACAGATGATTCTCGACACATCTTGCCAGGGCGCAGTGTCGGACCCGCAGGTAACCGTGACGCGTATCGGTATTAAACGGCACGAACACGATTTGAGCTCCTTTTTGGGCTGCCACACGTGTCAGCTCTGGAAACTCAATGTCGTAGCAGATCTGGATGGCAATTTTCCCGCAATCAGTGTCAAACACTTCGACAGAGTCGCCGGGAGATACTCCCCACCATTTTCGCTCGCTAGGCGTGACGTGAATCTTGTATTGCTTTCCAATGGTTCCATCGCGGCGAAACAAATACCCAATGTTGTAAAGGATCTCGTTTTCCACCACGAACTGCGAGCCTCCGATAATATTTACATTGAATTTCACCGCTGTGTCGATGAAGTAATCCAAGTATTGAGGTGTAAACTCAGCCAGGGCTCGAGCCGCTTGTCCCGGACGGGTAGATTTCACGCACGAAAGCAACTGCGTGGTGAACAACTCGGGAAAGAGGACAAAATCACATTTGTAATCTGAAGCAGTATCGATGAAGAATTCGCACTGTTTGGCAAAATCTTCGAATGAACTGATTGCCCGCAATGAGTATTGAACAACGCTAACTCGAACTGGCTCAACGATACTTTGGAATCTACGGCGTGCCCCAGGTTGGTAATCTAAATTCGTCCATTCCAAAAAGGTCGCGTAGCCACCCGATTGATGATCGCTGGGAAGGTAGTTTGGGATTAGACCTTTTACTGAAAAACCATTTGCGATTTGTGCCGTAAGTACAGGATCGAAGATCGACTTTTGCAAAACCTTGTCAATATATTGGCTAGCTGTGTACTGCTGAGCGTGTTCATGGTAGCCCGGAATTCGCCCGGCGATTATGAATCTTGCCAGGTTTCGCTCCCTGCATATCTCCTTACGCGCATCATAGAGTCGCCGCGCCAATTTCATCCCACGAAAATCGGGATGCACCATGATCTCGATGCCATAGAGAGTATCACCCCTTGGATTATGATTGCGAATATACCCTTCGTCCGCCACGGCCTTCCAATTATGCCACTCGAGCGAAGAATCATATTCGAGGATCAAACTGGAGGCGGTCGCAGCCAGGCGGCCGTCAATCTCGATACATAGTTGCCCCTCGGGAAATCGCTGCAATTGACTCTCGATCTGCGCGCGTTGCCAAACTGGTATTCCCGGAAAGCACAGTTTTGCCATGGCAACCAAGGAATCAAAGTCGGCCATGGTGAGTTGTCGTACGACGATATTCCATTCGAATTTTTTTAGA
>JAGQOY010000328.1 GCA_020427005.1 Planctomycetales bacterium | reverse complement strand
CCGTAGCCGCAGGCGCAGGTGGTCCGCTATGGCCCGCCACCGCTGACGCTCCTGGTTTGCTATAGTGTGTAACAAACACTTCAATTCGTTCAGCTCTTTTCAGGAACAGCAACATTTTGTGGGGCCGCGAACAATCAGATGCACCTGCGGCTTCACGGTATTTGTCCCATGGTTCATGGCTATCACGTCTATTACCCGTGTATGGGTTCTGGCTGCCAAGTGATCCTCGGGGTTCGTGGTCCCAGTTTGTTGTCAAGTGGGAAATTGCTCGGTTTGGTAAGCCTCGACGAACATAACAACGCCGCAGCCTGAGAGAATTGTTCGAAGCGGAACTACGAGAACGTGAGGCTTCTCGGGCTGTGTTGGATAACCGCCAGTTCGGCTCAATGACATCAGGCTCGCGCGGTGGCAAGGGGTTTCGCTAATCAGGTGCAAACTAGCGGTTACACGATCTGGGCATGTGCGATTATGCCGGAACACACTCATCTGGTGCTTGCACGGCATCGCTATTCAGCAGAACAGATGTCGAATCTGCTGCGCGGTGCGGCGACGCGGCAATTGATCCAAGAGGGTTGTCACCCGCTGGGAGAATTTGCCCTTGCAGGCAGGCGGCCTCCCGGAATGTGGGCTGCAAGGCCCTGGAAGATCTTTTTGGATAGTGACGAAGCGATAACCGACGCAATTCAATATGTTGAAAAAAACCCGCTTGAAAAAGGCAAGCCGCAGCAACGATGGAATTTTCTCACACCTTACGATGGACTCTCCCCTGGCGGCCACCTAACCTACCACTAGCCAGCAGTTTAACCCCTAGCCGCAGGCGCAGACCTCGTCGGAGACCAACCGTGCATCCAACCGCCCAAACGCGATATGTTAGTGGCTAGCCACTAACATCAATTACACGTTGTTGTGTAGCAAACTTAACCAACTTTTTCCGAGAAATTATTGATCACGCCAAACTTGTGCAAAACGACCTAACAGTCAACTGGTCGCATCTCGTCTCCTCCCCCAAAAAATCGACATGAGCGAAGCAATAGCCGCTACACCCGGGGTTAGTCCGACAGCGAAAAGCCACGGAATGATTGCGCTGGCTCTTTCAGATGCTCGAAGCGCTTGAATGTCAGAGAGCCAACTTGGAAATCTCATGATCCAAAACCATCCACCCACTGCGAACAGCCCGCAAGCGAGTGCCAACAATATCGGTCGAATTCCTGTCAACTTATTTCCCCGCAAATGGATGGTCGCACTCACAAGCGTAAAGAATGCCGAAATACCCAATCCAACAAGCAACGATAAAACCAATAAAAGACCCATTTTCGTCTCTATAATTCTGGATAAATCGATCGCAGTAGGTCAATTTGATTTTGGATCCCATCGATTACGGAACCCATATTGTGACGTTTTAGAAAAGGGACTCCAGGAGGAAATAGGTAGTACCTTATGGCGATCTCGGAATGTCAAGTTGGTAACCGTCCCGGTCGATTCGAGCCAAGTGTCGTCAAACGAAGGCGGGATCAATACACTCTCATGACCGAACCCAGCAATGCTCTTCGAGCCAGACTTGCAATAGGCGATAACGCCTATGAATGAAACAACCTAACGTCTTTTGTACAGTGCCATTCATGGGTGGCACTTATTACTCTTTTTCCAAAGAACTCAGTAGCTTTTGCAGCTTCTTCGGAATTTCCTTCGTTGCTTCTACCACTCTATGAGCCACTGTCCAACTCAATAGCGCTAAGTACTCTCGCCACGAAAAATCCAGAAATCCCTTGTCCCTAGACGAAATCCATGCGTGTGTAATCTGGGATTATGAGCGACACCGACTAGATTCTCAGCCCGCCGCTACTGTTGTCATCTCACAACTTATATGTGTTTTGGACTCCACAATTCCCGACCTACTAAATTAATATATCCTGATGAACGCTCTTCATCATTAAGAAGGGTGCTTACTTCGGAAACGCCGTCTCTAAAATCTTCAGCATCATCGTATCCGGTATCGATCGTGAGATTACCTGATGAGTCGAAGAAGACGAATTTGCCTTCAATAAGCCCGGTAGAGGTCACTTTACCGTTGACATAGGCACGAGCGAGACCACAGCATACACTTCCTAGGGCGACGGCGTCTGTCCTAAATCTGTATTCTCCATCAAAACCAATATTCGCCCAGCCATCTGAATCTCGCACGGAAACGTTGTCCGGACCAAGGAATGCCATATCGCTAAATTCAGGCGCAACAACCCATTCCGATGTCGCGTCAATTAATCCATATAGTAGGAATCCAGTCTTACTTACAGCTGCACCGAATACGCCATTCGTGCCCGGTAAAATGTCTGCTGCGCCCAACGACGATATTTTACCGTCTATCCCTACCAATTCCCAAAGCCCTGAGCTTTGTACCGGAAGTCTCTGCGTTTTCGTGTCAAAGTCTAAGGCCTCCTCGAATCGCGGTTTGATCACCCAATTCGCCTTGCGATCGATTAACCCCCAGCGTCCATTGAAATCCTGCACGGATGCGAAGCCCCCGTGAAAGTCGCGGCAAACTTCATATATTCCTGGAAGCAATTTGCCATCAAGGCCAAGATATGTCATGCCGCCGTTCACCTCAACAACGAGCATCTGATCCGAGAACTCGGAGTACGAAGTAACTCCCTTAATGAAACCGACCTCACTACCCTGACAATCTACAACAACCAATCCCTCGTCCGTTATCAAGTATGCATTCCCAATACCACGGCCTGAAAACCTATACTTTGGCTCCGCTATCACGCTACCGAGGTCGTTGATTAGTCCCCATTGTCCACCACATGACACTGGAAGCATTAACCTACCATTCATAGCCGCTTCCATCTCCGGTTGGACAGGCACCAGTTTCCTCTTTCAGTTGCCGCAACAATTGGCGGTTCCTAACCATTCCGTACCATGGCGTTCCGACATAGTCTTCCGGATTAGCTAATCCCTGACCGATGAGTTTCGATTTTGCCATGAGATCTTCGTAGTATTCTCCAGCTGCATTGATTTCCTCGACTCCAACTGGGAATGGATTGGCGACTTCTATGCCAGCCAAGGTGGCAGCTTCAATGTGCGAGCGACCACCAGCTCGCGCGTTGTATAACCATTATGACCGCGAACCACGACCACTCGAATCGATACTCTTCACGCGGTCGTTATGGGTGTATCTTCTGCCGAACAAATTCGTAACACTTTAGAAAAATCCAATTGATACCGTACCACTGAACTCCTCCGAGGGCGGCAAGGCATGTGACAGCAATTAGATTACTTGAAACAATTTCTGCAAGGACCATAGTGACAATAAACGCCGGGAAATCAGCAATCACAAAAGGGGCCCATGCCATTGCGCTCGCATCCGCCCTCGATCCGGCTAGAGGCGGAAAGATGAAAGCGCACCCTAGAATTAGAGCGGAGTGAATTATCGGCAGTACAAAATATGCCCATGCCGGTGACTCCCTCAGCTGTATAAGTTTTTTGCTCGAATCTTTGTTCTCAAGTGGAGAATACGGATTGTCGAAATGCATCATACATCTTCTTTTCTTTGCTCTAAGGAAGCCGGTAGGACACTCTCACTGGAACGTCATCATCTGGGTTTAACTCGAATAGTCGGAAACCACCGTGAAGAAACGAACCTCGTGAAAGCTGCCCGTCACCGCCTTGCCCAATCATGGGCCCGTAGTGGTTAAGTACCTCGCCGCTGCGGAACCCAAGCCGACAAGAACGTTACGACCGCGAATCAACACCACTCAGATTTAGAATCACAGCGCGGTCGCCTCATCCTCCCCAATCTCCCATCCGATCGATTCTCGAACATGCTTTTTAAAGTCACCGATCGAAACAAGTTCGTCCTGGCCACGGGCTATAAAACAGGTATCAGAATTGACATCCCTTACCACGAAACCTTCTTCGTGCAAGGGCGTGATCCCCAACCATCTCCGTTCATTGCCAATGAATCCTAAGTCACCCAGTCCTAGGATTTCATAGGGGCGCCCTCCTCTTCGAATACTTAGCCCATTCGTTAACGCCAAGAACTCACGATACGCCGTAGGCAACGCTACCTGAAGCCTTTCCTCACAACTTTTGACGTCAGCTTCTCCTGCCGCTTGACGAAGATCGACGCTCCGAATTGTTGCCTCCGACAACTGTGCTACATCGCCACCAGCCCACCTGAATACTTCCGTTACGCAAGATGCGAGAGCTTCTGGAGATTGGAGACGCGACTCATTTCTAAGCCAATCACGACGCGGAGAATCGAACTCTACTTCAGCTTGAGGATAATCTATTGACCATGCCTTCGGCCAACTTGTCCCATCTGCAGTATGGCCGAGAAGCCCGAAGAGAAATCCTCCTCGCAAGACTCTTGTTGAGAATTGCAGCTCTTTCCCAGAATTCTTGTCGACCACATTCATAATTGGAGACACAAGCTCAACGTCATTGTTTAGAAGCAGCGAATCATCCTTGAGATATATGAGCCGCGCCTCGAAATTGGCTTTGCTTATTGTTCGAGCAACCTCCGGTGCACTTTCTGCTTGAGCCAATAATAATGAACACATGGCGTCATCGCCACGAATCAACAACTTGAGGATTATCAGCTCATTCGGTTGGAAAGGCTTAGTACGATTAGTACTAATCGATATTATATTCACGCGTAATAAAGAATTCTGGCGTGATGCGTGGAGCGAATAAGTCGAAAACGTTTCTGGCAATCAAGAGCGATCCGGCGACAGAAAGGATGGGAAACTCCTCAAACATCTCGGCACAACAGTTGACCTCTTGCGATTCCAACAGCGGCGGCGTGCCAAACTCAAACTTGCAACTAGTTGTGTCTTTAAATTTCGTCGCAATCTTCCGCAACCGACATGTCTGAAGCTCGAATCTATTAGGCTCTCCCAAGTTTTCGACCGGCGCGAAACGCGCGTAGAGTTCCTTTGCCGACAGATTACCTGGCTCGATTTCAATCGGATCGCTCACGCTCCATTTTTGGTCAATTACCTTCTCGATTGTGATCGGGT
>JAGQOY010000327.1 GCA_020427005.1 Planctomycetales bacterium | reverse complement strand
AACGTAAGTGAGGGATTCTTGTTCGGTCCCTCGCTTACGCTCTTACGCTCTTAGGCTTCGGGTTAGGATTGGTAGATTTATTTCTGCCGCTCGCCTAAATGGCACAAAGTAACGAGACTCAATCTTTGATTTGAGCTGGTTCAACGGATTCGGATACTAAGGGCTGCAATGCTTGGCTAAACTGTTCGACAAACCTTGAACCCCCGCCGACAAAGACTCGTTCAACAATTCCCTCTCGATTGATAATAACAGTTTGCGGAATGGCGGTTGCCCCGTAGCGAGCCCCGACCTCTCCGTCTACGTCCAGTAGGACGGTGGGATTAATTCCGAGTCGCTCAAGGGCACCTGCAGCGCGCTGTGGTGACTCCTGCAAATTCACGGCTACTAGTTGAATTTGGTTTGAATTTAATTCTTGTATTGCTCGATCTACTTGTGGCATAGTTTGCATACACGGACCACACCAACTGGCCCAGAAATCTAGAACAATAACTGTGCCAAGTTGTTTTCCTAGAACGAATCGTTGGCCATTCAAGTCATCGAGACCAAAATCGGGTGCAGGCTTTCCGACCAAGGCAGATTCCATACCTGGAGTTATTCCGCCCTCATTGCTGGTTGAAACATCAGCGTATACTTTCGGCAGTTTCGCTAGGGTGAGATTCCATGGTGAGTTTTGCAACTCGCGAATTTGTTGAGAGAGTTGATCACCGAATAGCAATCGGTCCAGCTGATTCAATTCAACGGTGCAATCACCAAGTAGCTGGCTTTGACCGACAATTCTCCCTTGAGATATCGAATTGGGTACAAAGGTCAATCCGCGGTTACCGCTGGTGATGGCATGTATTCTGAACTGTCGAGCTTCGATAGACTTGTCACCGTCTTCGTTGATTTCTGGCTGAGCGTTTGAATGGTTGTCCCAGTCGCGATTGTAAAGCCAGATGATTTGGCTGACCATATTGCGAGGGATTTCAGCAAACTCGCCTTTTATTTCGGCGACAACTTTATCCTGGTCGATGGAAACCAACCGGCCTCGTAGATAGTCACCTGACGTAGCGATGAATAAGTGCGTAGGAGGATCGAGTTTCATGGATCTAGGGATCGTCAAAAGTCGTTGCATTTCCTGATCAGATAGTTCCAGTGAGCTGCGCATGGGGTTGAGATGCAAACTATCAACTTGTGCAGTTGTAGCGGTGGTTGTGGATGTCTGGGGAGACGTGAAGCGAATACCGGATTCATCAGCGGCTTCGACCGTACCTTCGATGATATCTCCTTCGCGAAACACAATTTCAGGTTTTTGGTTAGTGGAGTTAGAGCTGGGGCGTGCAACTGGACGTTTGGTTCTACCGGTATTGGCGACGGCCTCTTCGTGATTACGATAAATAATTGCGCCGACAGCACTTTTGGAGAGAGGGCTCTCCGTGAGTGAGGCATTGGGATGCCAGGAAAGCGGTGTTGGAGAGTCAGGCAGGCTTTCTTGATTCGCGAAGCCCTGCAAACTTGCTTGCGAACCCATGTCGATATTTCCCTGTCTCTGTTTGGCAGAGGAGCTGCGCATCGACCATCCCGCCGGGGTACCGATCAAGGCTTGGACGAAGCCAGGACGGAATGTTATCGTATGGCCCCATGGCACAGACAGCGCTAATTCCTCTCCCTGACCCGGTTGCCAGATACCACGCAATCGACTGGTATCGAGCAACACAACTTCTACAACGTCAGGTTGAGGAGCTGCATCATTGGTTGAATCTGGAGTAGTGGGTTCAGCCGCGGAAAAAATTGATTCTAAAGTAGATCGAGAATTCTGCTCAGCCGAATTGACTTCAGATGGTAAGGTCGCTGTCTCCGGAGTTGAATTTTCATTCTGCTCTAGTGCGGTTTGCTGAACGAGAAAGTCGCAACGCTTCAGCTGATTAAGGGGCAGAGTCAATTCTCTTCCATCAACAGTAACCAGCAATATGGACTGTTCTGCATCCGCATAGTTCTCGATCCGACCGTGGATTGTTTCGTTTTCAGTTTGAACACAGTCATGCGCTATTTCGGATTGCATTTGAACAATGGTCTTTCCGTCCCATTCGCGAACCTCAAACAAATCGAGGCTGAGGGTTGGTCCGCTATTGATCAATTGCACACATGACATGGTTTTCTGATCAGAGTCGATGAGGTCAAGCGACTCTAGCCTACGACCATACTGGTCACAGGCAGTAATAGTACCGAGTGTTTGATTCACATATAGATTGAGTTCAAGTCTTGGATCGGCACTTGTAGCTGGACTAAGCATTGCAACGTCGGCTTCTTCGCGAATATCTCGGATCATGGCTACCATCTTATCCCAGACTTCAAGTGTTACGACGGAAGGGCTTCCATCTTTCTTAGAGTGGTCGGTTCCCAGCAAAAACTGAAAATCGGGTAGCCCTCGCCAAGATAAGATCAGGTGGATATGGCATTTGACAGGCATGCCAACATCTGCATGGATTTTTGCTCCCTGGCGGATCGCGACCAAACTTCCTGCTTGAAAATTCCATTCCGATTCAGCACCAATAGGCTCCCACGTGCCGTCATCAAGTGGACCACGATAAACTAGTGGCCCTACAAAAGACGGATTATTGATGGCCGCAAGCCAATTGCGGGGAATTTCAATGTCTCCCAAGAGAGTGCTTGTCACCTGTGCTCGTTCGGCATTCAGGCTTCGGAGACGGCCGGTAATCATTTGTCCATCGATGAGCTCGAAATGCAATTCGTCTGTGGCCGCAGCCAGCTGTTGATCTGATGTCATGGATGTCAATTGCAACGAGCGCACGGCTTGCAGGTCGAAATTGAATGGTTGGCTGAATCCATCCACATGAAATCGCAAAATGCCAGGGTCTGGGCTAGTCAATACCTCTCCGCGACCGAAACCATTGTCCTTCAAACGCAGCTGATAGTCGCCTGCATAGTTTGGTTGACAAGTAAGGCAATGGACACAGGCTAGCAAGCAGAGACCTGCAAGAAGTACCCACGATTTCAGGCTATTAGCGTTCATAGATTGGTAAAAACTTATAGTTGAGTGCGAGCGATAGCAGGTTCAGGCTGGTGGCAGTAGCTTTTCCAAATTGTCCGCTGAAACTTCCATCTTCATTTTGCGAATTCTTAAGTTCGCGAATAGTAATGCGATTCCACTTTTGCCACGCGTCGACGTCTGCCTGGAACAGTGCCTGAGCTTCGTAGTATCGAGCGTATTCCTCGTAGTGGGATTTCTCGTTCATGTTGGAGACGACATACTTCTTGGCGGATTCGTACTGCTTGAGATCCTTCCGCTTTGCGATGCTAAATACAAGGCAAGCAATGGAGCTGCGTGCGATGGACTGTCCACTTCCTCCGAATCCATCCGAGTAGCCAACGGAGCCTCCATCACTGGTCATAGAGGAAAAGTATTTGATGGCGTTATCGATATTCTTGTCGGGTACCTCGATACCCGCGTTGCGGGCTGCTAGGAGGCCCATGAGCACGGCTCCGCTCACCGAGGTGTCCGCATCACGGGAACCGGGCGAATAACGCCAGGCGTTGAAGGGGTTCGTTGCTTGGGAGGTAATGGCGGATCGAACTGCCAATTCCAATGCAACACCAATCGATCTTTGCCTCCCCTGCTCGCTGTCACCTAGCCATAAGTCGGTTTCATCAACTACACCATAGGCTTCTGCCAAAGCCAATGTGGCAAATCCGTGTTGATACATGCTATTTCCCATATATCCAGTAGTGGAGTTCTGGGAACGAATAATAGATTTTAGTGCCTTGCGAATCGGTTGAGCATAAGAACCAAAATTTGGATCCTCGCCAGATGCTAAGAAGGCCATCATGGCCAAGCCAGTTGTGCCCGGTCCATCATAGCCATCCGCCCAGGTTCCAAGCTCATTTTGAGAACGCGACAGATACTGCAAACCATGTTCCGTTATTTCTCGCACTTCACGCGGAACTAAATCACCGCTGGGATTTGCTAGTGGGGAATTGAGCGGAGTTACTTGCCCATGAGCCGAACTTTGGATCAAGCACCAACCGGCAATCCAAAGGCCTAATGGCGCTCGATGGCTTAGGGTCTTAACGGTCCTCATCGTAATCGCCCCGTAACTGTACGAAAGAAATCGCGTTGCGCTCAATGACAACAAAATGGCAACTCATGTGAACTCGTTGACTACCAACCAAACTGATTTTCAAGTCGCCCCCACTGGGCAGTTTTCTGCTTTACCAATTTTAATTGGTCTGGATCTAAGATCTTACTTAGTTCACTCTCGTTTTTCTTCAAGATAGTGAACCCTACGTAAGGGGTCAGCTCCGGACGGTCAATGGCCCTAGGAAGCGTTCCTTCGGTTAGTAGTGCTACTACCTGAGTGCGTTGCTCGTTGGTGAAGGGAATTCGTCGTTCCAGATCGGCAATCGTTGCGAGAATAATGACTTGCATTCGACGTCGATGTTGGGACTGTTCTGAATCCGCCAACAATGCTCGTTGTTTCTCAGAGAGAGTGGCAATGATGACTCGCTGAAACAGAGAATCTTTCCCAAGCAATCCGTTTCCCATACGGGTGCGATAGGGTTCGATCAACTGCCAGGCTTTTTGGATTCCTTCCTGATCATTCTGCTGATTAAGGCCGGCAGATTCCAATTCATCACTCACGGCCTGCAGATCACGAAAAAATCGCGAAACCTCTCCGGTTGCGGCCAGATTCAATTTTTTTCTTTGATCGTCTTGTAGGCTGCAAACCAAATCGATTTCGTCAACCTTGAGCTCTACCTGATCGATCAGTATTTTTCGGAAGCTCAGTGCTGTCTGCCCGTTAAAGATCCAAGTGCGAACCCAATCGATTTCCTGCCCGAAGCTCGCACGATGCTCCAAGCCCAAGCCCAGGCTAAAGCCAGCAAACAAGAACAGTATCCGACGTACGAACAAACTCATATCCGGGTCCCGTGATGAGGGATTCTTAACAACCTTGGCTGTATTAGTGAGCCTATTCCAAAATCTCCTGCAATGGCAGCAGTTCAGCTTCCTCGTCTATCATCAGCTCCAATCG
>JAGQOY010000326.1 GCA_020427005.1 Planctomycetales bacterium | reverse complement strand
ATTTTTAGAAGAATCGCGCAGAGACTCTTTGCAGAGAGCGTTCTGTACGGGGAGATTTGTTCCGTAGTTATGAAGATTGCCCACCAAGCGCGAGCGACGACGAGCTTCGCTCATTTCTCGAAACCAAGTCGATTCCCCAGTGCGCGTTGTGTCCTAGTAGGCGCGTCGCGTTTCGTCATCCCAGTCCCATGCAAAGGAGTAACTTGCAATGATTGATAAGTTCAAGCCAAAGATGCCACCATACCCATTCATTCCGCCCTTTGATCCGCCGGCAGAACAGCCACCGTATATTCCACCGGAGAGTTCCGGAGGCGACGATGAAGGATCCTCAAGCGAAGCCCCGGGCCCACGTCCACCTTGGTGGCCCGAGGATTGGCCATGGCCGCCTCCACCCGACGAGCCTGTAGTTATCGAAGCGCCTCCGCCACTGCCTAACATCATTTGGCCGCGGCTCCCACCAGATCACCCCTATCACTTGCCGCCAGGGTATCACTACCCTGACAATCTGCCCGAAGGCCATCCAGGTCACTATTACCCAGGCATGCCACCATATCCGGTAATTGCTCCGTGATGTTTGGAGATTGGATCTTGACCGCAAGCAGTATGTAACGGTGACGGGTGTTATTGCTGGCAAAGGGATTTGGTGATGGTCAAATCGTTGAACGCAAAAATTGCGAATACGTTCAAGCCAGATCCCCTTTGCCTACAGCACAACAGAAGAGTTTTAGAACGTGATATTTGAAACACGATCTGCATTGAGACCGAAGTTCGGAACTAGGTGCTCCGGAAATTGCCAACCTCGCTAACCAAGCAATTCACGACTTGATTCAAACCATCTTTGTGAGTTTCGCGACCGAGACTGAACCGAATTGCGCCTGTGCATCGATCAGCGCTAAGCCCCATGGCGGACAAGACAGGGCTTAAAAGCTGTTTGCCGGCGTGGCAGGCGGAACCGGTGGATGCAGCCAAGAAGGGCAACTGATCAAGTAGGTCGTAGCCAGCGATGTCGTCGAAGCTGACGTTTAGCGTATTGGGGAGCCGTTTGCTTGGATGTCCGTTCAAACGGACTCGTTCGCCAAATTCGTCCTGCAGTCTTTGCCAAAAATAGTCACGCAGCTTTTCGATTCGAGGATCGTCAACCCAATCGGCTGCTTCGTGGCAAGCGACTCCTAGCGCAGCCATCTCAAGGATGTTTTCTGTTCCCGCGCGTCGGCCCCCTTCGTGCCCAGCGCCGTGCATGAACGGAGCCAATTCAACTCCCTCTCGAACGTACAACGCGCCAATACCCTGCGGTGCGTAGAGCTTGTGCCCGGCGATCGACAGCAGGTCAACGCCCATCGATTCAACGTCAACCGCAATCTTGCCGACGGCTTGCGCGGCATCGGTGTGAAAGAGAATCTCGTGTCCACGTGCGATGACGGCAATCTCTTCAATCGGCTGAATGGTGCCAACCTCGTTGTTGGCCAGCATGACCGAGACGAGTACTGTCTCCGGCTCAATCGCTCGTCGAATATCGTCGGGATTGACCAAGCCGTACCCATCAACGGGCACTCGGGTGACTCGGGCCCCAAGAGTCTCAAGGAAGCGCAGCGGTTCGGTGACCGCTGGGTGCTCGATCGAACTGATGATGAAATGCGGCTGTTTTAGTCGTCGGAGATTCGCGAAGAACACACCCTTGATGGCGTGGTTATTGGCTTCGGTACCGCCGGATGTGAAGATGATTTCGGTGGGATCGCAGCCAATCAGCGAGGCTACGCGAATCCTCGACAACTCGACGATCTCTGCCGCGGGCGTACCAGCCCAATGCCTGCTGGATGGATTTCCAAGATCGAGCTCAAGCAATCTTACCAACTCTGCTTTGACAAACTCGGAAAGCGGAGTGGTCGCGTTGTAATCCAGATAGATTCGCTGGCTCATGCTTGCGCTCTCACAATTCGCTTAGCTTTCTCATTCGGCTTCTTTGGGGGAGAGCTCTGCTTTGCCTCGAGCTTGGCTTTCTCGGCTTTGATCTGCTCTGTTGACTTCGTCACGGGAGATTCATTGCGAGCCAACTCGTCAAGCATCACTCGAGTCAGCTTTGGACGAGCGAGATAGTAACAGCGCGTCTGGGCGTCTTGCGCAAAGTCGACCAACTGCGTGTGCCTCAGTAACGCCAAATGCTGCGACAGATTTGATTGTCGAGCAGGTAGCAGGTCTTCGAGGTCCGTCACACACTTTGGACCTTTCGAAAGTTCTTGCAGAATGGCCAGCCGCGTGGGGTGCGCAAAGGCTCGCAGCAGCACCGTGGCTGATTTCGTGTCGAATTCAGTCAAGATTTCGCTCCCGGTTGTTTATATTCGAATATCCGCATACAATCGTATCGCTTTCAATTTGCCACACAAGATGAGAAGCTGGGATGGACAGGACACAGCACTGGGAAAACGTCTACCAGACGAAGAATTCGACCGAAGTGAGTTGGTACGAACCCGATCCGAAACAATCGCTTGATTTGATCCTTCAGGTTGCCGGAGAATCGCTTGGCCGCGTACTTGATGTCGGCGGCGGTCAGTCTTTCTTGGTCGATCGATTGCTCGACGCCGGATTCACGCATGTGGCTGTACTCGATATCTCGCAAACCGCCATCGAGGCAACTAAGGCCCGACTTGGTGAGCGGTCGTCGCAAGTCGAATGGATCGTCGCCGACATCACGCAGCGCAAGTCATTGGGCGAGTTCGACGTTTGGCACGATCGTGCGGTCTTTCACTTCATCACCGATCCAGACGATCGGAAGCTCTACGTGGAATTGCTGAAACGATCCTTGCCAGTCGGCGGACACTTCGTCGTTGGAACCTTTGCCAAGGGTGGTCCTGAAAAGTGCAGCGGTCTGACGATCTGCCAATACGATGCTGCCACGATGCAGGCAGAGCTGGGGCCTTCATTCGAACCCGTAAAGTGCAGCGACTACTTGCACACGACGCCCACAGGTAAACCGCAGCTTTTCTTTTTCGGCATATTCAGAAAGGCAAAATGACTTGATCCTAAACATCAATGGCGAAGGAACGAGCGACAATTCGGATGTTTGATGCGAGGCAGGCATTCGATGCTGCGTGGTCATCGGATAGAATGTCACAATCTCATCGGAGTCACATTTTTGCGGCGTACCATTAGTGCTAGTAGATCGTTTTGGCAGAAATCACACGAGTCTTCGCGTAAGCGTGACGGATAGGTGCAATCTGCGCTGCACCTACTGCATGCCAGCAGAAACCCCCGACTACTGCGAACGGGATGCGATCTTAACATTCGAGGAGATTGCAAGGGTTGTACGAATCGCCGTTGAACTGGGAGTAGATGACGTGCGGTTGACCGGCGGTGAACCGCTCGTGCGTTCTCACTTGCACAAGCTGGTGTCAGCGATCAACGGGATCGAAGGCGTGCGGAAGCTTTCCTTGACGACCAACGGCATCCTACTAGCCGAGCAATTGCCTGCCCTCTACGCTGCAGGTTTACGGAGCGTCAACGTCAGCTTGGATGCACTGGACGAAGCATCCTTTATAGAAGCTACGCGGCGACCTGGGCTGCAGCGAGTACTTGGCGCAATCGAAGCTTGTCGAGGGATGAAGGTGAGGGTGAAGATCAACGCTATCGCCATGCGAGGCTTCACAGAGCGTCAAATTGTGGCATTTGGCGAGTTCGCTCGATCCACTGAGATTCCAATTCGCTTTATCGAGTTCATGCCGCTCGATGCGGACGGGAAGTGGAACGCGGCGGGTGTACTGGCTGGTCAACGGATTTTGGAGCTGTTTGCAGAACATGTAAGGCCCCTTGTGCCACTTGGGCAGCCTGATGCTTCACCGGCTAGAGACTATCAATTCGATGATGGCAAAGGCTGTATCGGAATCATCGCGTCGGTTACCGAACCATTCTGCGGCACCTGTAATCGATTTAGGTTGACGGCGGATGGGCAGTTACGCAACTGCTTGTTTGGCAGCGATTCTGGCGATGTCCGCGCGTTGCTTCGTAATGGTGGAAGTGATGCCGCGATAAAGCGACTGATGATTGATGCGGTTGCGTCCAAGAAACGTGGGCACGGCACAGATAACTTATCCTTTGGTCATACCTCGCGTCCAATGTATTCCATTGGAGGCTAAGTTAGGCGTAAACTCGCGGCTCAAGCATCAGTGAGCCGAAGCCAGTGATTCTTTGGCTTTTTGCGTCAGTTTGCCGTCTTCCATTTCGTAGAGAGTGTCAAAGACATCGAGTGAACGGTGATCGTGAGTGACAACAATCACTGCGGTGCCTTGTTCGTGGGCGACTTTGGTAAACAGCTCCATGACTTGCCGGCCACGAAAGCTATCGAGCGCTGCGGTGGGCTCGTCTGCGAGAATTACCGAAGGGCGGTTCGCTAGAGCACGCGCCACAGCCACCCGTTGTTGCTGTCCACCTGAAAGCATCGACGGATAACTTTGGGATCTGTCTTTGATTCCCAAATACTCGAGCAGTTCCAACGCACGAATCCTGGCCTGCCTACTCGATAAGCCGTTCAGCTCGCAAGCAATTTGCACGTTCTCTCCCGCTTTTAGGAATGGGATCAGATTGGATTTCTGAAAGACAAATCCCAGATGTTCTCGTCGAAACGAACGCAAGTTTGTCAACGCCTTCGGGCCGTCCATGATCAGTTGATTCGCGATATAGATCTTGCCGTTTGTCGGTGCATTGATAAGACCGACTGCGGTAAGGAAGGTCGACTTGCCAGAGCCGCTGGGGCCGAGCAATGCAACGACTTCACCAGCCATTACTGTCATCGACGCATCGCGCATGGCGACAACTTCAGTGTTGTCTGCTCCATAAATCTTAGTGAGGCTTTCGGCTTTGATCGCAATCTTCGCCGAAGGATCGACGGCATCGAGTGACACGCTCATGCGAGGGCCTCATTGGGCGAAACCACCATCGCCTTCCAAACACCTAGAGCGCTTGAGGCAATGGAGATAACGAAAACGATAATCGCGAGCTGGATCAAGTCTTCGCTGGTGATGATCACGCGGCGGGGAAATTTGGGAAATATCTGCTGGCCAACGATATAGGCGATCCCAAATCCGCTGGCTCCGAGAATCAGTG
>JAGQOY010000325.1 GCA_020427005.1 Planctomycetales bacterium | reverse complement strand
AGTCTGTCTCTATGTCCCACCGCATTCAATCACTCGACGTAAATGAGACGCAGTAGACAGGGCAATAATTCACTACTCACATGATCTTGCGGCCTAGAGCTTGCAATGCACTTACCCTAAATCAAGCGTAACGCAACGTCCCGCTCGGCTCGCGGGACGTACCAGAAGCCAGCAAGTCGATTGGTCGGCCAATATACCGTTTCAAAAAAGCCCTTGCCAAGAAACTTGGCAAGTTACTTCGGTTTTTGGGGACCAACCAAACTACGGATCTCAAAATGCTCTTGAGCACGCATGAGGAAATTTACTGTGATGCCATCCATGCCACCCACGCTTTTGAAGACTTCGTTGAATTCCGTTTCCAATATGCTTACTATAGCGGGCAATTCCATTCCACGCACTTCAATTTTCTTGAAGCTCGGAATCTGAATAAAACCATCAGCATCCACGTTGACCGGAAAGCCAACGACGGGTCGGCGCGTACCAGCTTGCAGTATCGGAGGATCCCCGCTAACTGGTAGAACGCGCGGAATATAGATCGCCAGAGTATCGCCCGGTTGCACCTGGCTCGCCAGTTTCTCTGCAACGCGCTGAGGACGTTGCCGCAATTCCGTTGGATCATGGCCCAACATGGTTCCTGACAAGAGATAGATCCCTTGGATAATCACTTCCGGCCGATCAAGCTGGTAATACCATGGCGCGATTCCTCTCGTGCTGAAAAAGTCTTCCGAATACTCGTGTGCTTGGGCCCATTCGAAAGCTTCTTTTAGGGGCAGCTTGAGTTGATCCACCAATTCAAACTGAGCAATCAAGCCGAGTATTTGCCAGGCAGGCACAGCTGAAACCGACCCACCTGAAATCACAATGTTGTCAAAATCTGGGGTCACCCATTTCGCATCAAACGGAATTTCGCTCACACTGGACCCCGGGGCTTCGGGTATTTCCTTCAAATGTCGAGCCAACAAATCGATGAGCAAGGTTCGCTCGGCACTGCTCAAAAAGGATGCGCCCAGCCCTGTAGACCTTAAGGCAACCATGATGCGTGCTTCGAATTCAATAGTAGCATGTTCGCTTGCGAGGATCACAATAGCTTTTCTAGCGACGGCTTCTCGAAAGGGCAAACAATAACTGTCGACTGGCTCGAAAAACCAAAAATCATCTTCATGCAGTTTATCGATACGTTCCAGTCCGAGAGATAACTCGCGCTGACAATCCTCACTGATACCCTTCGCTCCATTTTTTAGCAAAGCTCTTAGGAATCGGCCCTGGAACAGCCAATGGCGTTCGGTCGAGTCCGGTTCGCTCGCGGTTAAAGCCTGAACATATTCAAGGAGCGGTACGATCGATTGAGGTTCCAGGCACGTAAATCCATCACACCGAGTAATGTCGAAATTCAAAAAAAGCTGTCGCAGGAATGTACTTCCTTCTTCAAGCACCGTCACGAAGTTCGCAACGAATGATTCTTTCGAAACGCGACACAATAGAGTAAATGTTGGTCGTTCATTGTGTGGTCCACGTTCCGCAAAGTCTCTCAGGATCGAACGTTGGAGTATTGGTATGGCCTGAGACGCATCGTCAATAATCAGATTCCGCTCGAGAAGTCGTAATTGCGAAGCACTTATATCATCTCGCTCAAGTTTTTCTAGCATTGACTTCACGATTTCGGCTCGATCGGCTCGCATGATCTCTGCCAATCGCGCCTGCAATTCGTCGAAGGATCGGCCCAACAATCTGCCTGTATGAAAATAGTGAAAACGCCAAACTTCAGTCAAACCGCTTTCGAAAACTTGCTCTACGCGATGCTCTTGTATTGGGCTCCTACTATTAGCCACAGTTACGCGAGTATTGAAGATTGTTGGAGCTAAATTGATGTTGATCGGTTGTTGCTCGAACCTCAAATGGCAGTCCAGTAATGCCGTGCTAAGATCGATTGCCTGGTCCTCGAATACTGGCGAAGCACTCGATGCTTGCCAGGACCCAATACTCAGTTGTTCACTATCAAGCAACGATTGAAGAACGTTGAGGACCGCCGTTAGCTCACACATCTCCTCTGATGCGGACAGCGACTCCATTCCGGAAATCTTTTCATCTACTCCCAAATTCGTTGAAAAGAAACCATCCTGGTTTCCTTGCGATGTAAACCGAACAAGCTCCAGAGAACGGTTGTCCTCAGGTGAGACTTGTTGCAAATACTGCGTCAAGGACTGCTCCATCTCCTCAAGTATTTTTGCTTCAAATTTTGCCCCCGCATCAATGCGACTGCGCAACAGAACAGCAGCTTTAACTTTGATATTCGCGCTCAACACATCATCGAAAATCCACTTAGCTAGCCGCGCGTCGATTCGGTTGTTCCAATCCTCGCGAAAAGCATTGTTATACAATTTATTCGGAACTACAGCCAAAACAGTCGCTGCATCATCCAAGACTCCTTCTTTATCTAGCCAACCAATGACCGTCGACTGCAGACCGTTCATTTCAGGAACAGGAGACTGCATTATTTTTAGTGCCGCCACTATTGCCGCATCGTGCTCTGCTACGTCTTCACTATCGAATGATCGCCGAAGAGCGTCATAAAATGGTCGGACATCTACTGGCACATTGCTCCTTTGATAAATTCCGATTTGCGAGAATCCCCTTAACAATTGAGCTCGCAGGGCAGGGGAATCGGCCTTACTCAGTACTTCCGCCACTTCCGACAGAAAACTATCACCGCTACATGCCACCAGCGGATACCAAATACTGCGCGAAAATGGCTCCTTTTCCAGGGCCTCAGTCAAAACCGGCACGATCACGTCGGAAAATTCTGGCGCGGCAAGTTCTCCAATCGCAGCCAGCGCCCTTTCACGCTCAGTATCCGCACGTTCAAACTTGACTCGCTGCAACCACGTATCCAATGTTTCACCTGCATATGTGGCCTGCGTGAGTCTGCTATCAGTCGAGGCTTTGTCAGCCGCCGACTGGGAACTAACACCTCCCTCACCAACCGCACGACGCGAAATGCGGGCAACCACCACATCGCCTCGTTGGATGAAAAACGTATCTTGGTTCAACGTGACACTATCGCTGGCCGTATCCAATAGGATCTCGTACTGGCCGCTGCGTAACCGCGTACTCTGAGTTCCCGGATGAATGCTCAACAATTCATCCGGGTGACCATCCTGCAATAATCGCACCCCAAGATCGCCCACTTCAGATTCAATTACTAATTGCCCTTTGCCAGTTTCCAGAACCAGCCATAATCCCCAAAATCCTCCGCCACATGCCGCCAATACGCAAACTACGGCCAGCATGTTTGCCCAGTAATTGCCACGACCGGCCGAGGTCTGATTGGCTCGTGAAGATGTCGTGGCCGTAGACGATTCCTGTTCCACTGGTAGCCGAGGCATGAAGTACGGCCTACCGTTGGTAGCAGGTTGTTCGTCAAGCTTAGGTCGCGATTCTACCTCCACGATCAGGGTTGCAAGATCGGCTGCCGCTGCAAACGACTCGAGTAATTCGGCCACATGGGCTGCGCTGGCAGGACGCCGGTTTGGATCGCGGGCAAGCATCGAATCCACAAACTGGCATAGTTCAGAGGGCGCGTCTGTGCGTAGCGTTGCCAATTTGGGTGCGCGATGGGTGGCTAACAATCGCAACTTCTCTAGAGGACTCAGATCGGGAGTGGCAGCTAGGGGAGGACGATCTGTTAACAGGCGAAACAAGGTAGCCCCCAACGAGTAGAGATCCGCCCGATAATCCACGGCGCCGCCGCGTTCCGCTTGCTCGGGGGCCATGTAGTCGAGTGTGCCCATCAATTGCCCTACCGTCGTAATCTCGGCTCCCTCTCGGTCCCACCAACCAACTTGAGCTAGTCCAAAATCGAGGATGCGCACTACCCCGGTTCGATCTAACATTAGATTGGATGGCTTGATATCGCGATGCACAATTCCTTTTTCATGAGCGTGTGCCAACCCCAGTGCGGCTTGCCGAACAATCTCGCAAGCATCGCAAATCGACAACCGACCGAGTTGCCGTGCCAAACGACTGATGTCCATGCCATCGATAGCATCCATCACGAGATAGTGGATACCGTCAGCCTCTCCGGCATCAGTAGAACGCACGATCGCAGGATGATCCAGCTTTCCAACGGCTCGCATCTCACGTCGAAAACGAGCTACGAACTCATCGGCTCGATGTGGCATGGCGGGAAGGAGTTTCATGGCCACCGAACGGTCGAGACTACGGTGACGGGCCAGAAAAACAGTCCCCATACCTCCGCACCCCAGTTGCTTTATCAACTCGTATGATGCGACTTGCGGAGGCAATTGAAAGTTGGGCCAGAGATGACCGCCCCCAAAATCCGATTGGATTCTCGACTGATTAGCTGAGGAATCCGTTTGGCTCTGTTGAACTAATTCAACCAGGGAATCCGGCTCAGCTTCTAACGCAGTAATCGTTTGCTCGCACCGTTCACATTCAGAAAAATGCGATTCCAAGATTGCGGAATCCTCGGCACTCAGCCGCCCACTAACGTACTTTTTGAGCTGTGTCTGAGAGGGACATTCGGTGGCTTGCATTATCATGATTCCTATTCGCCCTATATTATCATGGAACTACTGGCTACTCATCTGGCTAAATCCAATCATTGACTGGCACGACTCTTCCGGAAATCCAGTGAACGGATCGACCAGGGATCAGACAGGGTCGGTGGCTGGTTTCAGATGGGGCTTCCATACTCTAGATCGATCGGAGCGTGACAGCACTTTTTCAGCAGTTCTTTTCGAGTACGGATGTCCAAATCATGGAGGTAGGAAAATCCCTCCCTCCGGCCGCTCACGAACGCGATTCTCTTCAAGGGATAGCTCTGATAAAAACTCGCCAAGTGCCATCATTTTTGAGTTTGATTTTGTCCATTGCGCCTTGCAGCCATGTGGTAATTTTATTCGGACATCAAGACTTACATTTTCGAACATGTGGGTTTTCCTTTTACGGAGGTAGCCATGCACTATCCCGAATTTCGCCAACAAACCCTCCCAAAATTTGGGAGGGTCGGAAAAGGAGGTGTCGCATAGACGGAGCCTCTTCCGGGGAGGGCCAGCGAGTTCCATAGTTGCGCACTGTTCATCTGCCTAGCCAAATAGGTTCTCTCGC
>JAGQOY010000324.1 GCA_020427005.1 Planctomycetales bacterium | reverse complement strand
TAGGACGTGTTACAATCAGCGGCTCGAAAGTTTTGCAGAATATAAAGTAATTGCAGGAGTTATCATGGCCTTGTTCTGCGAAGGGAAAACTTTTTTGCTAGTTGCACTGACTTTTTTAGTTGCACTGCCCTGGGAGCAAGTTGAATTGTGCGAACTAAATGGTTCGGTGGCAAATGTTGAATTAACTTCGATCCTCGAGGGGAAGGTCACGGTCGTTGAACGTGGGGGGATGCGACAACTTGCACATAGTGAGGTTCACTCCCTAGTGTTTGCTAGGCCAAAACTTCAGGCGCACCGGGGGGCGAGCATAACGCTCGTGGATGGTACTCAAATTTTCGGGTCCAGTTTTCAATTGCAAAATGGTAGAGCGCAGGTGGGGCTGGATGAAAATACGCAGTGTGAGTTGGCAAGCTCGGTTGTTGCCAACGTGCAACTTCAGGATCTCACGGACGTTCAGCAGACGCAATGGCAGGCAATCACTTCGTCTGCTATTACGGCGGATATGTTAGTGATCATTCGTTCGCCTGAATCGCTGGACAAAATTGAAGGCGTAGTCCAACGGATTGATGACGAGGCGGTCCAATTTGATTTTGATGGTCAAATCGTGAATGCACCGCGTGCCAAGCTCGCCGGGGTTCGATTCTATTCGAAACCCAAAACGGATTACCCGGAATTGAAAGCTGTGGTGGAGGATCGGCTGGGCGGTATTTGGCGAGCTAGCGATCTGAGCACGGTAGACGAATCTACTGTGCAAGTTGAGTTACAGGGCGGACAGTCGGTTACTCTTCCTAGAGCCATGTTGGCTAAGATCGACTTCTCGGTTGGAAGCATGAAGTATTTAGCTCAGATTGAGCCACTTCAGCAACAGATTCAATCACAATTTGGTTTCAAGCAGCTAGAAGGCCCGCTTAATTCCCTATTTGGGATGCATGTTATTGAACAACGAGTGATTCCTGGTCAGGCCCCTGAGCCCGAACTTGAGTTTCTTGGGCGCGGGAAAGTCACTTATCGGGTTCCGCAAGGCTTTCAACGTATGGTTGGCCGAATTCAAATGCGGCCCAAGGGGGAGCAATTTACACCCAGTCGTTTAATTGTAGCTATTGAAGAAAAAGTCATATGGCAGCAAGAGCTGACGGACCGTTCGGTATATGAACTCGATCTTCAAGTGCAACCGGAAAACCGGCTAACATTCGAAATTGCAAGTACGACAAATCTTGCATTGGGAGATGTCGTTGTTTTTCAGGGGCTCAAATTCACCAAGTAGTACCAGGTGCTTTGGGGTAGCGATCTGAATGGATTTCTATTCGGCAGTGTCTAGATAGGGATCTTGGCCAATTTCGCGCTGTAACTTGGTGCGTTCCCTTTCGTGATGCAAAAGCATCATCCGGTCGCGAAAATGTTTACGCTCGACGCGGCGTTGTGCGCGGCGGAATAGGCCAGCCATGGAATGGAACGGCCCTGGCTGAGTTCGCCCTTGTTTTTCGAGTTGATCCGCACGCTTGTTTCCATATCCAGTGCGAAGAATGTCATCATCTAAGGAGAGATACTGGCAATACGATCCGGGGTCACCTTGGCGGCCACAGCGGCCGATTAATTGCCGGTCAATACGGGCGGCGTCATGCAATTCTGTACAGATTACGTGCATGCCGCCCAAGTCGCGAATGGCTGAATCCAGTTTCACGTCAGTACCTCGCCCGGCCATATTGGTGGCCACGGTTACGCGGCCATACTTGCCAGCTTCTGATACGATCTCAGCTTCGCGAGCAACCTCATTAGCATTTAAGACATCGTGTGTGATACCGATTTCATGGAGCATCTTCGAGAGTAACAGCGACTTATCGATTGACCGTGTACCAATCAATACCGGTCGTCCCTTACGATTGAGTTCCTGTACTTCTTTGACAATGGCCAAGAATTTTTGTTCCATTGTGCCGTATACTTGATCGGGCAAACGCAGACGGCGCGGCGGACGATTAGTTGGAACAAGTACCACAGGGGTTTTGTAGATTTTTCTTAGCTCGGGGGCACTTGTGGCTGCCGTACCAGTCATACCTGCTATTTGTCGATAACGCTGAAAAAGATCTTGTACTGTGATGCGAGCGGCTTGGCCGGTTGGTACTGTAACTTCAATTTTCTCCTTGGCTTCGATGGCCTGATGAATACCATCGCGCCATTTTCTACCCTCAGCCAAACGGCCAGTAAACTCATCAACAATGACGATTTCGCCGTCGCGAATAACATATTGACGATTGAGATGAAAATCGCGGTAAACTTTTATTGCGCGTTCGGTAAATTCATAGAGGTCGACTAAGGCAACCAGCCGCATGACATCTTCTCGAGGAAGCGACCTGACCAGAGATCGTCCGCGAGCGTTGAGCTCAATCTTGCGCGTATCATCCTCGATTGTAAAATGTTCTTCAAATACAAATTGGGAAGCATGTTCTGCAGCCCAGCGAAAGGTAGCGATGACCGTTTCCCGGGTTTCGTCACCAAGAGAGCCGATAATCAGCGGTGTTCTCGCTTCGTCAATCAAGATGCTGTCGGCTTCGTCTACCAAAGCAAAATGCAACGAACGCTGGACTGGTTCGTCACCTCGACTGCTCCATCGTTCAACACTGCCTTCGCCTAGGAAGTCTGATTGCATTCGGCCTTGGGCACGGAGCAGCAGGCGATCGCGAAGAAAATCAAACCCAAATTCTTTGGCGGTCCCGTATGTAATGTCCGCGCCGTAAGCCTTTCGTCGTTCATCTGGACTGCTATTGGTTAGCACCACACCAACCGACACGCCCAGCAGGTCATAGATTGGTTTCATCCAATGCATGTCGCGTTCGGCCAAATAATCGTTGACCGTGGCCAAATGGGCTCCCTTGCCTGACAATGAGTGCAAGTATAGGGGCAGTGTGGCAGTGAGCGTTTTGCCTTCGCCGGTTTGCATTTCAGCAATGCAGCCGTCGTATAGGGCGGTTCCGCCAATGATTTGAACATCGAAATGTCTCATATTCATCGACCGCCTACCGGCTTCGCGTACCAGAGAAAATGCTTCTGGCAGCAATCGCAGCAGGGGCTCGTTGCTCATCGCTCGGTATCGCAATGATAAGCTCTGTTTTCGCAGCTGCTCGTCGGTATAGTTTCTGGTCTGAGCTTCGAGGCTGCAGACTTGCTGCAAGGCTGCCATCCACTTGCGTACCCGAACTGCGCTGGCTCCAGGAAGCAGCCAACCGGCTGCCATGCGAGGCTGGCCGGGCAAACTAAATTTGCCGATCTCGGGTTCGGGCCCCAAATCTCGTTCGGTCAAAGGTGCGATTGGTGAAAGTTCCGCATTCATTTGCGGAGACGAAGGAGAGTTAGAGGAGGTCGAAGGGTTGGCTTCATTCATACCGGTGTACTTTTTTCAATGCGATCCACGGCTTCCGCAGATTGGGGATCAACTAGCTACTGATCACCGAAGAGAGTCTGGGAAATCAGGAATCAATTGAAGGTTCACTTAGTCAAAGTGATTATTTTAACCAGCTTGAGCTTTTTGGTGCGTTATTACGCTCGCCTATATTGGCGGAATATGCACCTGGTGGGTAGAAAATCCTGAGTTGTGAAGTGGCGCAGATTGGGAGGTTTTTTCCGGAAGATACTTTTTTGCTCGAAGTGACGCGAATAACGGCCGATCTACGTGAAACGACCCTGACGCTTGATCCGTCTAGCGAGAAAACGAGTATGCAAATGAAAAAACTACTTCTATCGATTCTGGTAGCGGGTTTGTGCTTCAATCAAGCGTCCGCCCAACAGATGCCAAAGCCAATTCAAACCAATGCTCAAGCCACCCGTCATATTGGTGATGGTGTTAGGAGCATTGGAGATACAAATCGAACTTCATTAGATTATCCGGACATGCGTCCTGAGAGCTTCCAACCGGTAAGTTTTTCGACTGTGCCGGTCAGCCATGAAAAGGAGATGGCGGCGATTGCCCCAACTGCTTATAGCTGCTCGGGAACGGGTAAGGCGTGTGCTGCAAATCGTTGGTTTTCTGCCGAAACGCTCTTGTGGTTTGGTCAAGGCCAGTCTTCGCCAGCCATGGTCGTGACTAGCGATCCTGGTGTTTTGCCGCTTGAAGGTGTGGGTACAACGCAGTTTGGAGGTAATCGAGCATTGGGCTCGGGACTTTTACCAGGCTATCGGTTGACCCTAGGCCAGTACTTTGGAGATTGTGACGAGTGGGGAATCAATGGGCGGATTTATGGGATTTACTCCCATAACAATACCTACTCGCTAACCAGTGACGGTTCAACTTCAATAGGAATTCCGTTTTATAACAGCCTGATTGGTCAGCCTGATTCCTATCTAGTTGCGTTTCAGTCTGGCCCTGGCGGTACGGTGACAGGTCCAACGACAGTTAATACAGGAACCATCAATATTGGGCCGTCGACAGTCGTCTCGACAGGAAACGTATCGGCCCGCAGCGATATTGACATGGTGGGAGGAGATACGTCTCTGATGATGTTGGTGGGACGATCTGGAAGTCATCGTGTCGATCTGATTGGTGGCTATACCTACAATCGACTGAAAAACTCCGCCAGCCTAGAGACGACATCGACCAATGTCTATTCCGGAGACCTCATTGCAGATGGAACGACCTTTTACACTAACGATTTGTTTGCCACGGATAATGAATTCCATGGTGGCCATGTTGGATTGCAAAGCACCATCAATCGCCAATGCGTTTCTTTGACAACCCTAGCCAAATTCAGCTTTGGGAATGTTCACCAGTTTAGCAACATTTCTGGTTACTCAACGGTTGATGACCAAGTCAATCCGTTGGCGACCTATGCAGGTGGCATATTCACACAACAAAGCAACATGGGAGTTGCTTCGAGAAATGTGTTTGGCTTCATCCCAGAACTAAACATTAAGTTGGGAATGAAGTTGAAGAACAACTTGGCCTTTACAACTGGTTATACCTTTATGTACTGGTCCAACGTTGCGATGGCAGGTAGTCAGATGGACTCCACGATCGATCTATCGCAAACTCTTGGTGGACCAGCCGGAAACCGTCCGGCGGCCGTATTCAATGACAGCAGTTACTGGATGCAAGGCATCGATTTGGGTCTAACCTGGACGTTCTAAAGGTTAGAACAAATCAG
>JAGQOY010000323.1 GCA_020427005.1 Planctomycetales bacterium | reverse complement strand
TAGGCCTCGCCTATCAGACGCGGCTTCACCTCGTCCTCAAACCACTCGTCCAGGACGTAGTGCAAGTAGACGTTGGCCAGCAGCGGCGAAAGACACGAGCCTTGTGGTACGCCTGCGCTTGTGGCATGGCGATGACCGTCGATCATCACCCCTGCTTTAAGGAATCGTTCAATAAGACGCAGCAGTCGTCGATCGGTTATGCGTATGCGTAGAAGCTCAAGGAGCCTCGCATGCGATACGCAGTCGAAGAACGAACTGATATCTGCATCTAGAATAAAGTTCACCTTACGGCGGGTGATGTGAGTGCCGAGGTTGCTCAGTGCGTGGTGACAGCTGCGCCCTGGGCGAAAGCCATACGAACTGTCAACGAAGTCGACTTCGTAGATTCGCTCCAGTAGCAGCACGATCGCCCTTTCGACGATCTTGTCTTCCACGCAAGTGATGCCCAGCGGACGCGACTTTCCATTGCCCTTGGCGATGTAGCGACGCAGGCTGGGACGTGGACGATAGCTACCGCGATGGAGACGGGTTTCAAGCGATCGCAGGTTAGCGATCAATTTCTGTCCGTAGTCTTCCACGGTTTGACCATCGACGCCTGGCACTTTGCCTCGTTTCAGTCTGCAGAACGCTTCATAGAGCAGTTCATAGTTCAACGCACTGTAAAGATTGTCGAATGTGGCTGATCGATCGCGCTCTGCGCGTTGGGTGATGCAGTCCAGCCGGGTTAGCAGTGGTTCCCCGTCTCTGTGTACGGACACTGCCCGGTCTGGACTGCGTATTAGCTCGACCGCCTTCCCTCCACTGGCATTACCCAGCTTCGTTGGCTCCGCTTGGAGTGCGGAGGTCTGTGGTACTATTCGGTCGTCCGACTCCCAGAGAGTCATTTGCCGCTCTTGCTGTTTAGGCTCGGTTGGCATACTCGGTGCTTCCATGATTGGAGTTCATGTCAGTTCAAGAACCTCTGGGTCTCACTGGTTGCCTTGAAGACGTGGTGGTTAACGCGAATGGATCTTCGACTCCGGGCCTTTCCCTACGACTCGCCATTATGTGGTAGAGAATGTTGCCTTCAGGCATGAACAGACCTTGGGCAGATTCCAACAGTTACCAAGCTTTCGGAGCTCAATCTCGTTCAGGGCGGGACAGTCAGTCCCTACCTATCATCCTCGCTACCTTTCTGTGTACGCTTCAACGTTGGACTTCGGCTCTCGCCTTATACCAACGCTGCAACACTCGATACTGAGCCTCTGGCTAAGAGCTACTCAGGCGAGATCTACCCCCGCTCGTCTTCAAACCATTTCCAGTACGCACGTTCATTCCTTGGTTCGTTGCTTTGCGCTCCGCAGACGATCGTCGAAGTAGTCGCGAAGAAATTCGACTTTTTCATCGGGGTCCGTTGGGACAACTTGTTGATCGGGGGTTCCAAGCAGCTTTCCAAGTATGACCTCGCATACATGGCCGATTGATAGGAATCCCAGGTCAACGCCGTGAAAATCAGCCATACACCGAGTCGGCGTATCGTCGGTTATTCGTTCAATTAAGTATGGCGCAGCCTCAAACCCATAGTCATACAGCTGTTCAGCCGTGTTTCTCCGAAGCCCTCGGTCATAAAGTCGCTTGAACTTCTCCGGGAGATTCTCAGGTAGTTCAACCTCTTTCAAATCGCGGAGAAAGTCATCGTCTGAAGAGGGTGAAATATAGCTATGCCATTCGAAATCCTTCAAGCTATCGATCAGGCGGAGAATCTCTTGAGCTTTCTGGTCGCTGGGAAGGCTAGGATGTGAATTTTCAAGCGGCTTACAGCCAACAAGAGTGCATAAGGTTCCAATCAGCACAATCCGCGTGACAGTTCTAAGTATCATGTGCGAGTCCATGCAACGAACGTTGGTGTTCACGGTGTTCCGGGAGTCGATTGGTTGTGCAAAGTGGACCGGCCACCGGAACTACCGTGCAACACGTGGTTCGCCGTCTTTCTGGGCGAGAGCTTGTAGAGGCGGAGAGTGTCTAATAACCTGAATGCTTGTTTCATGATCGTTCCCAAGCAGAGAAATCGCGACGACATCGCCATTTTTTTCGGCGTGAAGAATGGTGATTTGTCTTTGTTCCGGCGTGAACCTGAAGTTGAAATGCGTCGAGCGCGCCATATGAAGACTTTCGAAGTCGTAAAGCCGCAGCGGTTTCGCATCAGACCTCGATTGCTCCGGATCGCCCTTGTCCATAAATGATTCAAGGTTTTTGACGAGTTGCTTCTCGCCAAATTTCTCTGAATACCATTTCACGATCTCTCGGAAGCTCGCGACATTCACGTCCACAATTCTTGTTGTGCAATCGAAAGGTCTAGATCCATCCGCAGTCTCGATAAACGAATTCGACGTTGTTGCGGACATAAATTGGGTTCTGTATTGGGCACTCTCGGGAGATGGATAATCGACCGGAAACATCCATGGGTTATCCGCACTAGCAATGCTCGTAATAGCGCAGGTCAAGATAGCAACTAGAATCTTCATTTCGTCAATGATCTTTCAATTAGAGAATTGATACAAAATGGTTTGATGGGTCGGCGAACGGTAGCCGTCACCGAGGACGGAAGATCGATTTTCCACTTCAAAAACCGCGCAAGCCGTCCTTCGTGTGCACGGCATTGTTACACGTCCTGCCCACCATTAACGGCGTACTGAATTGTAACGGGAATTCGGGGATTGCGCGGATCATCAGTTAGGATCTCAAACGTTGCGCTGTGCCGTCCAGGCGTTGAAGCAGAGATTACAAAGATCGAGATAGAATCAGAGTCTCCGGCCTCGATTTCGGTCTCGAATTGTGCGAGACCGTCAAACGAAGGGATGGGAGCCCGACAACCCATTGGCGTCAGTGCAACGCGCAGCATATTGGAGCCGTCGTTTCGAATCGTAATGCATTCGGCAAGCAATTGCCGATGCCGAACGACGCCAAGATCAATGTTCGTATTACTAACATTCGCGACCGGCGTACGCAGACGACCTTGGTCAGCGGTCGAATGCGGCTGTACTGTTGGTGTGACATCTTGTGTGCAGCCGACGACGCAGGCGATCGACACCAGAATCGGAATGTAAGTCGAGCCATTCATTATTTGATCGTGTAACGTTGGCGGTAACCGCAGTCGCGGGGTTTTGGTGGTTGTGCAAAGTAAATCTGCCACCGCGACTTCGGGCGAGTAGACCGATGCCTTTAGGATTTAGGTGGAAGTTTGTGTTCTTCAGTTTACCACGAGTTTCCTCATTGTGGTGCCTCAGTATTACCACCATATCGAATTGGACATCGGCCCCTCTCAGAACCGGACGTGCGCTGTTAACGCATCCGGCTCCCAGCTAACACCTGTCACCCCTGGTCACACCATGCGCGCCATAGCAATCAAGTCCGTAATCCGGCCAGGGAGTGCCAACGGGTTGCGCTGCAGATGAAGATTGTATTGAGCCCAACTAAGAACCGAGCCGGATTGGCTGCGACGACGCATCCAGCGGAGACCAAGTCGACGTGCCACTTCGCGGTACTTCAGCAAGCTACGCCAATTGTCATTAACGTTGTAGTACTGATAGTGACCGCTAAGTTTGGCATTTAGGGTCGCCCAGACTTCGGCGATGGGGGGCGTTAGGTTCTTGCGGAACCATTCCTTCAGAAAGGCAATCTTCTGCCGGAGCTTCTTCGTTGACGTCTGCCTTTTCAGTTTGAACTTGCCGCTGCGACTGCGACCACAGTAGTGTGTGAACCCCAGGAAGTCGAATGTACTCGGAGCGCCTTCACCCATCTGCTGGCAATCGCGGAGGGCGAAACGACCGAAGCGAATCAACTTCGTCTTTTCTGAGGAAACTTCTAACGAGTAACGGTCAAGGCGTTTGGCGAACACGTCGCGAACCCGAATGGCGTCGTCGTGTCGCTCGAACGCAAACACCGTGTCATCAGCGTAGCGGACCATGTAGGCCTCGCCTATCAGACGCGGCTTCACCTCGTCCTCAAACCACTCGTCCAGGACGTAGTGCAAGTAGACGTTGGCCAGCAGCGGCGAAAGACACGAGCCTTGTGGTACGCCTGCGCTTGTGGCATGGCGATGACCGTCGATCATCACCCCTGCTTTAAGGAATCGTTCAATAAGACGCAGCAGTCGTCGATCGGTTATGCGTATGCGTAGAAGCTCAAGGAGCCTCGCATGCGATACGCAGTCGAAGAACGAACTGATATCTGCATCTAGAATAAAGTTCACCTTACGGCGGGTGATGTGAGTGCCGAGGTTGCTCAGTGCGTGGTGACAGCTGCGCCCTGGGCGAAAGCCATACGAACTGTCAACGAAGTCGACTTCGTAGATTCGCTCCAGTAGCAGCACGATCGCCCTTTCGACGATCTTGTCTTCCACGCAAGTGATGCCCAGCGGACGCGACTTTCCATTGCCCTTGGCGATGTAGCGACGCAGGCTGGGACGTGGACGATAGCTACCGCGATGGAGACGGGTTTCAAGCGATCGCAGGTTAGCGATCAATTTCTGTCCGTAGTCTTCCACGGTTTGACCATCGACGCCTGGCACTTTGCCTCGTTTCAGTCTGCAGAACGCTTCATAGAGCAGTTCATAGTTCAACGCACTGTAAAGATTGTCGAATGTGGCTGATCGATCGCGCTCTGCGCGTTGGGTGATGCAGTCCAGCCGGGTTAGCAGTGGTTCCCCGTCTCTGTGTACGGACACTGCCCGGTCTGGACTGCGTATTAGCTCGACCGCCTTCCCTCCACTGGCATTACCCAGCTTCGTTGGCTCCGCTTGGAGTGCGGAGGTCTGTGGTACTATTCGGTCGTCCGACTCCCAGAGAGTCATTTGCCGCTCTTGCTGTTTAGGCTCGGTTGGCATACTCGGTGCTTCCATGATTGGAGTTCATGTCAGTTCAAGAACCTCTGGGTCTCACTGGTTGCCTTGAAGACGTGGTGGTTAACGCGAATGGATCTTCGACTCCGGGCCTTTCCCTACGACTCGCCATTATGTGGTAGAGAATGTTGCCTTCAGGCATGAACAGACCTTGGGCAGATTCCAACAGTTACCAAGCTTTCGGAGCTCAATCTCGTTCAGGGCGGGACAGTCAGTCCCTACCTTTCATCCTCGCTACCTTTCTGTGTACGCTTCAACGTTGGACTTCGGCTCTCGCCTTATACCAACGCTGCAACACTCGATACTGAGCCTCTGGCTA
>JAGQOY010000322.1 GCA_020427005.1 Planctomycetales bacterium | reverse complement strand
CGGTAACGTGTTCAGCTAACTGGTACTAATGGACGAAAACTTGACCACCGATATTTTGCACTCTCGCTGACTCGTTTTCAATAACGTGAGCTGCTCTGAAAGTCAGGGCGTAGCGCTAAAGTGAAGTGAATAGATAGTCAACTACCAATCAAACATAGGCTGCAGCAGGCGTATAGGCTGCTGTAGTCTTTCCGGTGACCATATCCGAAAGGTCATACCTGTTCCCATCCCGAACACAGAAGTCAAGCTTTCGGAGCCGATGATAGTGCCCACCAGTGCGAAAGTAGGTATTGCCGGTTTTTAAAAAAGCCTCCCAGGCCCAGCCTGAGGAGGCTTTTTTCGTATTCCAAACCAACTCATTTCCGGTTTATCTTTCTGCCAACAGCCCCCGACACATGCGGCAGTTTTTTTCCTGCCCCTTCAAATTTTTAACGCACTGGCAGACCCTGTTTGCTTCCCCCTGAGTTTCAATAGTAACAAGAGCTTTTGGATAGCTCGCCATGCGCAACTCATTTCTTTACCCAGTGGATTCCGTCAGTCGTCATGTGCACTGCTCGTGAATTATTCCCTTCCATCCAAAGTATTCATTAGGTCTTGGGAAACCGGTATTAAGCTTTGGCGAATTCAGGCGGTTTAGCTTGGTTGTGTAATTGCGGCACCCGGCACTGCGCGATACGCTAACGACCGATGGGATATTCCTTTTTTACTCGGAGTCGCGCCATGTTACGCCATTTTCTATGTGCCGGTTTGTTGCTATGGACTGCGTGCACTGCACAAGGCAGTCTGTATTTTGAGGAAACTTTCACCTACCCAGATGGTAGTCTAAGTGCCAACAGTGGCGGCCTTTGGAATGCGCACAGCGGAACAACCGGACAAATGCAAGTCCTGGGAGGCCAACTAGTCGTTTCGACGTCAAATACTGAAGACGTTAATCGGTCCATTGGTACCACTGTAACTTCAGGCTCTGTTTATGCAGGCTTTGATTTCAGTGTCGCCGCATCGGCACCAGCAGCTGGGGGAGACTACGAGTATTTTGCTCATTTTGGTAACGGCTCAACTGACTTCACATCTCGAATGGACATCGTTGCGGGATCTGGAGCCGCTGATTTTTCCGTAGGAATCGCGGGGAATTCCGGTACCGCCGATGCGACTTGGGCTACCGACCTGCAGTACAACACAGTTTATCGTGCCATCATTGGGTATAACCGCGATACGGGAATTACATCTTTGTGGATCAATCCAGCTAGCGAAGTTTCCACTTCTATACAATCACTTGCCGATACCAATGACGTTACCGGCTTCTATTTCCGCGAATCAACCAGTTCCATAGGGGAATCGATCTCAGTTGATAACTTGAGAGTAGCGTCGACGTTCGGAGAAGCTCTCAATGCTGTTCCTGAGCCAAGTACTATGTCCCTCCTGGCCTGCACGCTAGGATTCGCAGGGCTTGTACGCCGTCGTAAAGTTCCGGTTATGAGTTAAGTATACAAGTCATGTTGAGCTTGCAAACAAAAGTTCATCACGGCTCAATTCAGCAAGTGTTCGCTTGAAATTAACTTTAGCGTCGAAATCGTTCGATGTAATTCACAAGGCACGTTCACGAATCTCATTGCTTTTTTGCTACTTGAAGCTCTACCGCAATGTTTGGGCTTCATGATACGAATTTTGTTGGGTTGTTAACTGAGATTCCCCAACACGGTCAACCCATTCAAAAACCTGCTGGGGATTGTAATCGAGTCAATTCCACCGCTAAAAGCAAAAGCTTCGATTCAAGAAAACTGTTGTTAACTAGACTGCTCGGTTCTATGTGGCTTGTTTGAAGGGCCTTCAAAATGGCTACGCGTGTTCAACTTCCCCAGACACTTCGCGATTACTGCAGGGAACAAGCCCAGATTGAGATCGATGCCACCAATGTAGGTGAGGTTCTCGACGGGCTTAAGCAGCGATTCCCAACGCTCTATCGAAGTATTTGCGATGAGACCGATCGCGTGCGTCAACACATTAGTTTTTTTGTTAACCAAGAGTGGATTCCCATCCAAATGGCAAATAGTCGTTCAAGAAACATAACGGGAGACGACGTTGTTACAATTTGGACTGCGGTTTCTGGAGGGTAAAGCAACATGACTGCTAAACTTGTATTGTGTATCGGTACCAAGAAGGGGTTGTTTGTTGCTGAGTCAAGTCACAAACGGAAGCGTTTTGATTTGCGCGGTCCATTTGGTCCCGGCGTTGGTGTTAACGCCACACTCGTAGATGACCGTGCAAGTCCAAAAATCTATGCCTCTAGTTGCCACCCATTTTTTGGAATGAAGCTACTGGTATCATCCGATCTTGGTCACAAGTTCAAAGAAACCAAGTCGGTTCCGCTTTTCCCCGAAGGCGACGGTCGAGCGCTGGCGAACATCTGGTCGTTGGAAACAGGCGACAACAAGAAAGAGCTTTGGTGTGGCGTCGAGCCGGCTTCGCTTTTCCGAAGTGAGGATGCAGGCAACACCTGGGAGATGGTCGGTGGCATCAGTAATCATGAGCATGCCAGACAATGGCATCCTGGCAACGGCGGACTTTGCATGCACACCATCGTGCGTGAAGGTAGCCGCCTCCACCTAGGAATTTCTACCGGTGGACACTATCTCAGCGAGGATGGTGGGACCACCTTTGTTGCCGCGAACCAAGGTGTTGGTGCAGGGTTTGTACCTGACCCATTTCCGGAGTTTGGACAATGCGTTCATAAAATCGCACGTCACTCAGATGCACCCGGACGGTTGTACATGCAAAACCACGGCGGATGGCAGGATCGCCCGGGAATCGGAGTTTTGCGCAGCGACGATCACGGCAAGAATTGGTATTCCATCGCCGAAGGATTACCCAGCGATTTTGGATTCCCGATTGTCGTGCATCCACATGATCCAGACGTCGTTTATGTAGTTCCGCTCGAACCCATGACGCGTACTTGCCCCGGCGGTAAACCAGCGGTTTGGCGCAGCATCAATGGTGGCAAGTCCTGGAAGAAACTCGCGACCGGACTCCCCAAACACGATGGATATTTCACCGTTTTGCGGGATGCCATGACGTTCGATAATTTCAAAAAGCCCGCAGTCTATTTTGGAACAACCACGGGCCAATTGTGGGTTGGGCACGAAGGAGGAGAGCAGTGGGAGTGTTTGTTTAACTCATTACCACCCATTCATTGTGTCAAGGCATCCGTTTTAGAATGAGCCCATTGATTCTATCGAAAAAGAACAATGAAACAGCTTTTCCCGACTTGTTTCTTACTTATTTGCTTTGCAAATATCGCTCGGGCTGATTTGATTATTAGTCAATACGTAGAAACGGATTTCGGATCTACGCCAAAAGGCATCGAATTATGGAATTCCGGCACTACGGTCATTGATTTTTCCGTCACCAACTTGATTATCCGGCAGGGTTCAAGTGGTGCTGCGTTGAGCGATCTAGCTGGAACATCGATTACTTCTGGAACTCTCTCCGCAGGAGCTGTGTTTGTCATTGGCTCGTCTGATGTGGGAACATACCTGTCTGACAGTTCTCTTGATAGCGTTATGTTCGTGTCTTATGGATTCAACTTCAATGGTGATGATGCATTGGCGGTTGTCCTAGGCGGTACCACGACAGATACCCTAGGCCTACCCGGAGTAGACCCAGGTACTGCCTGGAGTAACAACGGGGTTTCAACTGCCAACCAAAATATCGCAATTAAGCTAGGCTTCGTGGCTGGACAGCCCGGTGGTTTCACGGATCCTTCGATTCGATTCGAAACCGTTTCGACTTCCCCAAGTTCTGTTGGCGGGCTCGCGGGATTTGGTGTCGCCCCCAATGCTGTTCCTGAACCTACATTGTTGTCGTTTCTGGCATCCATTTCAGTTTTGAGCTTAATACGAAATCGTCGGAGAGAACAACACCGGTAGAAGTAAGAAATACGTAGGTGCTTCTGTTCGGTCTTTCGGCTTAAAAAAGTCCGACAATTGGTTTTGACCATGTACATAGGCCCAAGGATGTGCTGGGGCCAAAGCCCGAACAAGCGGCTGAGAATTGGCCAACTTGGGATTCACACATTTCGGCTTCACGCAGTTCGACGTCGTTGAATCTAGGTTTACTAGGAATCTTGATTTCCAACGTACGTGCCTCTCAATAGAAAACTACATCATGCGTCGCGACCTAATTCTTCCTCTTGCTTTCATGGCCTTGCTTCTCATTATGGCCGAACCAATGCATGCTCAATCCGTGGATTCTCGCATCCGCGTGGCTACGTTTAATGTGTCGCTAAATCGAAGTGGGGCAGGGGATCTAGAAAAAGAACTGGCTGCGGATAGCCAACAGGCATCGCGAATAGCTGCGGTAATACGACACATTCGTCCAGATATCTTGCTGCTCAACGAATTGGATTTTTCAGCTCAAACCAACAATGCAAAGCTGTTCCACGACAACTATCTGGCCAATCCACAGACCGACCTGCTTGGAGGCAGCGCTATTCACTTCAAATACCTGTACTCCGGACCAGTCAATACCGGTGTCTCGTCGCAGATGGACCTTAACGCGAATGGCAATACGGATGATCCCGAGGACGCATTTGGGTTTGGAAGGTTTCCAGGTCAGTATGGAATGGCCGCCTATAGTTGCTTCCCCATCCTGGAAAAAGACGTTAGGACTTTTCAGAATTTTCTTTGGGCACAACTTCCTAGACCTTTGCGCCCGTATCTTCCAGACGGCACGACATATTACTCTGATCAAGTCTGGCCGAAACTTCGGCTGTCCTCCAAGAGCTTTTGGGACATTCCAATTGTCTCCCCTTTGGGCAAGATCCATGTCTTGGCTAGCCATCCAACGCCCCCCGCATTTGATGGTCCGGAGGATAGAAACGGCTGTCGCAACCACGACGAAATCATGCTAATCAAGCACTACATTGACAACGAACACACGTTGATTGATGATGCCGGGATCCACGGTGGCCTCCCGAACTCAGAACCCTTTGTTGTCTTGGGTGACTTGAACAGTGATCCCGTAGATGGCGGCAGCCGGCCCGAGGCCATTTCTCTTTTACTAAACCACAATCGAGTTTGCCAGGTCTCGCCGCCGATTTCTCAGGGAGCCAAAGCAGCCAGTTCCAGTCAAGGCGGGATGAATCGCCAACACAAAGGAGACCCGCAGTTTGATACTGGTGATTTCTCGGATAACAGCGTCGGAAATCTGAGAGTTGATTATGTTTTGCCAAGCAATGATTTTCGGGTGGTAGAGTCCGGCGTTTTTTGGCCATCGTCCGATGAATTGCCTTTGCAGTTTCGCCAGGCATTCAAGGATTGTATCAACGCAAGCGATCACCGGCTGGTGTGGGCGGATATTCAACTGCCAAAATGAGAC
>JAGQOY010000321.1 GCA_020427005.1 Planctomycetales bacterium | reverse complement strand
CAATCGCGGTTTGCTGGAATACGACGAACTGGAGAACGTACAGATTCAGGGCGCTCCAGTCATCACTTTCAATGCTTCGCAACTGACAATCGCTGAAGGTGACACGTTGACTGTGGACGCGATCATCGACTTTGCGGGACTGCCCCAGATTGGCGACGTTGAGTGGGATCTGGATAACGACGGACTGTTTGGAGAGCCCGATGAGATTTCGGGAACGTCGCAGTCGATCACCTGGACCGAGCTGCTGGTCGCCCCGGGCATCAAAGACGACGGCCTCTACACGATCGCCGTACGAGCAACGAACAGCGTGGCCACGACGACGCGCTACCGGACGCTCACAGTCACCAACACGCCCCCCACGATCGTTCCCCCCAGCGAAAGCGCCGCAGTCAGTGGCGAGCTCTTTACGCTGTCGCTAGTTGCCACCGATCCCGGCGACGACCTAGTGACCGGCTGGAAAATCAACTGGGGCGACACGAGTTCCGTGCAATCACTGGGAGCTTCCGCCACGTCAGCCACCCACGTTTATCAATCCGACGGCACGTACACCGTCTTCATCCGCGTGTTTGACGAGGACTCCGGTGTAGCTCTCGCAAGCGTCATCTCGCATACGGTGACGGTCGGAATCACCGACGTACCCAATTCCGGCCCATACACGATCAACGAAGGCGACTCGCTGACGTTGTCCGCCTCGCCGTACGGTTCACCGGTCGCGATCGGCTGGGATCTGGACGGCGGTGGCATCGATCTCTCGTCAGCTTCCGGCACCTTCACGTGGGACCAGTTGCAGTCACTGTCCGCCTCACCGATCAACAACAGCGGACAGTATTCGATCGAAGTAATCGCGACCTACAGCGACGGAGCCAGCGGGACGTACGACGTAAGCAGCTCGGTCGATCTGACGGTTCTCAACGTGGCTCCGACAGCTTTGTTTGCCAACACGGGTCCGGTGCTTGAGGGGAGCGACGGCCAGAGCGTTTCCGTTTCGTTCTCCAATACATTCGACCTCGCAGCGGCTGACGTGGCTGCCGGCTTCACCTACGACTTCTTCTTCGGTGACGACCCGACTTTCGACCTGGTCAAAGTGACGACTCCATCGGTTTACGTCCCGGCAGCTCTGCTGGCGGTGGATGGTGAGCTGCAGGTTCGCGGTGTCATTCACGACCAGGATGGAGCGACGACCGAGTATGTGACTTCAATTGCTATTGCCGAAGACGAACCAGACATTTCAATGTCGGTAGCGAATGGTTCTCCATCGCCGCTGCTAGAGGGAGATGCGTTTCTCTTAGACGTGTCCATTAGAGACCAAGGCAATGAGCCCCTTGATCTGGTAGTGATTGACTGGGGGGACAGCTTGGTGGAGTCGGTTGACCTAACATCCCAACCAATTCCTCACACTTTCGCGGACGACGGGTTGCATACGATTACACTTGGCCTATGGAGCGATGGGATAAAATACACGCAATCGCTGGCGGTTGCAGTAGAGAATACCAATCCATCGGTTTCAGCCTTGAATATAACGAGCGCTTCTGGTGATAGTACTGTCTTTGAAGGCGACTTATTCTATCTGACAGGCTTGCTTTCCGATCCTGGCCTAAGTGACTCACTAACTTTGTCAGTGGATTGGGGCGATAACCAAGTTGACAGCTACTCTCTAGGCATAGATCCACAACAGTTCAAGGTAAACCATATTTTTACCAATGATGGAGACTATACGATCTCGGTGACAGTTAGTGACGATGATTTGGGTGTCTCAACTCCAGTCAATACTCTTATTCAGGTACGAAACAGCTCTCCACATATCAACTTGACGCCAAATCGAACTTCGATACTTGAATCCGAAACATTGACATTGGAAGTATCGATACAAGACCCAGGATTGCAAGATCAGTTCGATGTGACAATCGACTGGGGTGATGGTAGTCCCGTAACAACGTTAAATGCAGTCTTTGGTAGTTTTCAAATTGACCATGTATTCATGGATGACGTACCTAGTGGTACAGCGTCCGATCAACTGAATATTGTGGTGATGGCAATCGATTTAGCCGATAGCACAAGCAAAGGGCTCGCACAAGAAACAGTCTCGGTCACGAACATCTCCCCACAATTGAACACCATCGACATTGGAGACGCGGGCAATTCTGAAACTCCGGCTTCCGTCAATCAGCCAATCAACTTGACAGGGTTCTTTACGGAACAAGGACAGGATGATGTGGTTGTCTCTTGGATAAATTGGGGGGATGGAAATACTACATCAGGTGATTTGCACTACACCGATCCGGGTGGCGGCACGTTGTCGGCTCTGCATAGCTATTTGACCGACGGAGTTTACTTGATCACTGTTGGACTAAGTGATGATGACGGTGGAATATCGGACGAGTTGACAGCAACTGCATACGTCGGAGATGTCGTCCCACCCCAGATCTCAGACATTATCTTTGGCGACGGAGGAACTCAACGCAGTATCATTCGATCTCTCACCGTCTTTTTTGACTCCATTGTAAATATTGAAGATGGGGCCTTCGAAATCAAAACTCGTGATGGAGTGCTTGTTGATGTTGCAGTGGAATTGGTTGAAGAAGGTGAAAAGACAAAGGCAATTTTGACCTTTGATGGAAACGAAGTAGACTCGAGTGGGTCCCTGAAAGATGGTCATTATGTACTTACCATTTTGGGGTCCCGTGTTCACGATCTTGCGGCGAATTTGCTTGACGGTGATCGTGATGGACTGCCCGGCGGTGATGTTACCGATGAGTTCTTCAGGTTCCTTGGAGATGCTGATGGAGATCTAGATGTAGACTTGTTTGACTTGGCTCTTTTACGACGATCTTTCGGACGATCGGCAGGAGATAGCAGTTTTAATTCGGCGTTCGATTTTGACGGTGATAACGATGTCGACCTGTTCGATTTAGCTATTTTTCGAAGAAACTACGGTAAGTCGCTTTAATAGTGATTTCGACCCTCAAGCTGTATGTAACTGGAAATTGTATGAAACCAACTGCGATAACGAGTATTTTTCTTTTGTCGGGTCTCATAGGGACTTTGAATTGTAAAGCGGACATCATACTTGCATATGACGGACTCCAGTTTACTAACATCTTGGGAACAAGCTTTGATTCGAACAATTCTGTTTATGGAGTATTTGTATTTGAATCGCTTGGTGCGACGAGCGCAAAGTCAATCTACCTTACTGCTTCAACAACTAGCTCCTCCGATGTTGTCTTCGATATCATCGACACAAATGTCCCGGAAGTCATCACAAATTCTTTTCAAGCATGGACTGGTGGATTACCATCTCAATGGGACGTGCTAGTCGTGAGCAATGTTTTTGGAGGACCAGAGGAAGAACAAATCTCGACGACTTTCTTGGGTGCGGGGAATTTTCTAAACGGCGATCAAGCGGTCATCGACTTGGGAGCCACAACAGCCGCCACCGGACTCGCGCCTCCGGTGGGAACTTGGTCAAGTGTACCCGAACCCACCGGTTTCATCGTTGCCTTATTTGCAAGCGTTCCGTTAATGTTTGTTCGACGCAAACGTGAACTCTCGGCATATGGCGTTCTGTGCAATTCGTGAGGCCGTCAAGCCTACGAGACCTCAGGCTGGGAATTATCACGACTCGGCGCGTCCATATTGAAACTGCGGCTTTTGGAGTCACCTAGAACCGTAAAGCATCGGCTTGAAAGACCCTTCGCGTGATTGCACTTTCGTGCAAGTTTGGCAATTGCGATACGATTCATGATATCCGTTTGTAGCAAAGAACGTTTTACGCTCAGCCGGTTCGAGAGTTTGATTTCCTAGCAAACGCGAGTCGGTCGAGTGCTCTTTTTTTGGTTTAGTATTGCAGTAATGCCTCGCGCTGCAAGTCCGTTAGATGTGATTTGGGGTTTCGAGGATCCATCGTGGTTTGTTTTGATTCAAGTACTATCGACGGTTCTGCAATTTTGGTGTTGGTTGGCAACCTATCACGAAGAGGGAATCAGTGCTTGAGTCGCTTCCGTGTACATGTTTGGCAAACTGGAATGTTGTTTTCGAGATGCCAACCTGCCGTCACGAACTTTTCTGCAACATCAAGAAGTACCTTTTGGCTGTCGCGGTCTCGGTGATGTCCTGAGATCCGACCAGAGTCATAGCAGTATCGACAATAGAGCTGGAAGGTGAAGCCAGCGTCACAGGAAAATGGCGTGACGTGCGATACCAATGCCTCAGATGTTGGTTTTTCAGTCAGTGACATATCTGAGCACAATAACGGCTGGGTTCAGCGGCCGGGCGCATGTTGGCAACCATTGCAAAACCACCCCTTTCGGCCGCTCCATTGCAACCCTTGATTCGTCGTCCGGTTTTTGAAAGTGCGGTCTATGCATCGAACGATCATGATACATGCTGGAAGTTGTAGCGTGCAACACGCCACAGGAATCGAAGGTGTATTGTCGTGCAGAAGGTTGCAAGCGACGCATCAATTATAACTGCGACCGGAGACTGGACTCCCCTGAGCATATCGAGTGTTTGCATAGTTAACCCGAGAGCGTATAGCGCACCCCAGATTACCAGCATCAAGACCGAAAACATCCATAGTCCGCGGTCAGTTTGGTATTCTCGTAGCGATGCAGCCGAAACACCGAGTATTGCACCTTGTACAAAGGTCAGGATTCCAAAGCCACCGAGCTGTGCCGTAATGAAGCATCCAAGCATGCCTGCGATCATCAATGGCAGACAATTCGGAATGATTGACCCAGGTAATCCTGCGATAATCTTGGAAGGCATAAGCTGACAACGAACGTGGGCGTTCGAGGAGTTGTCTGGTTAGTAAGCACGCAGCCACCGAGAACTTGGTTGCCACGCGTTGTTCTTCATGGTCGTTAGCGCGGAGTAACACTCAGCATGACAAACCGTCGATCCGCCTCAGCGCGGGCGATTAAGAGTTTCGGTTCACCAGCGTTTAATTCTAGCTTCGTCATCAATTGACACTTGAAGAATTTCATAGGCTCATCTTCTTTCTGTTCGCCTGCGATACGCATCGACTGGTAGTTAAAATCTGCTGTAAGTGAATCACCAGAATCGTCAATAGTGATTACAACGTTGGTTCCTATCTGCACTTGATTAGAGATCTTAGTTTTTACTCCGTTGCGTTCTACAACGCCCTTAATGTCGTTAACCGAAGTCCCAAAATGGGCTTGGGTCTGCCTGCCTGCAATTGCGCTAAAATGCATAGTTTCATACAAAATAACCTGCCCATTCTTGCGGTACTCGTCGAGCTTATCCAACGTATTCGAGAGTTTAAAAGGCAGCTCAACATCAGCCGATATTGCTATCTTCAGTACGTCAATGTCGAAGACGTGCACGTTTTTGTTCGTATCTTCGCCGATTGTTGCAACGTTGGTTGCCAGTAAGCGTACATCAGAGCCATGTGAGAATTGTTGAGCGTGAGTGGAATTTGGGGTGTATTGTTTGAAGGTACGCGAG
>JAGQOY010000320.1 GCA_020427005.1 Planctomycetales bacterium | reverse complement strand
GAGTCTCAGCGTAGATCAATCGGAATCGGCGGACACGAAGAAGACAGCCTTAAGCGACACCACAGAATTTCTGATGGAGAAGATTGTTGACACGCGTAACGTCGAAAAGGCATGGCGCAAGGTCAAGGCGAACAAAGGGGCCCCTGGCCCCGATGGGATCACACTCGACGAGTTCCCGCAATGGTTCCGTGCAGAGTGGCCGACGATCCGTCAACAACTCCTCGATGGCACGTACGTCCCGCAACCAGCGCGGCGGAAGGCCATTCCTAAAAGTGATGGCTCTGAAAGAAAACTTGGAATTCCGACGGTGGTTGCATACTGCACCTCTTACAATAGGCTTTAGGGATCGAAGTTTCAGAAAATGTTTTGGATTACTGCGGTTTGAGCCGCGTTGAATCGGCGACTCGCTTTGCTAGCTCTTGTTCTGTATCAGGTGTGATTGCTAGCAAGTAGGGTGAGCCGGCGTTGACGCGACGCCCATGGATCAGGCCCTTGTTGATCCAGTAGTAAACGACGCCGGGACTGACTCCCAGCCGCTCCGCTACCTCCTTCACCGTGAGTTCTCCGTCCTTTCTATCATCGACACGAGCGATGTTGTGCTTGTGACGAATCCACTTGATGCTCTTCAATGTGAACGGATTTCCTTTGTTTGTCGTGAGTCCTTCATCATTCAACCGAGCCGCGATCCGGGCGTCGTCTAACGTCTTGGCCAACTCGCGCACGCGCTCGACCAATGCTTCATCGTGCCGCCAACGATCGGCAATTGGCCGAGGTAGCTCGACGCGGATTTCTTCGCAGACACCGCCTTGCCAACGTACTTGCAAGAGTGCGGCATGCTGCTCCGTCTTCTTCACCGTGATGTCGCTGATCAGCAGTTGCAGGATGCGTTTTTTATCCTTCCACGCAGTCGCAGTGTTGTGCCAAAGCTGGGGAAGATTCTGAGCCAGTCCAAGCATTTCGTCCCGCTGCTGCGAAGTCAGTCGCCGAGATTCCTGTTGCAAGCGGTCGATTTGGTCCTTGACGTCTTGCAGTTCAATCAGCGCGTCGTTCCAACGTTGTTCGAGTGTCGCGGCTACCAAGCGATTGCTTGGGTCGACTTGTTCGTAACGGCGCTGAGCCAGTTCGGCTTCGTATTCGGCTCGCTCGAGACGCATCTTCCATTGTGCATCGATCTGTTCATACCGACGCGAAACAATTTCAAACGCATCGATGGCCAACTGAATCTGCTCCCGGCTGAGAACTTCGAGCACACGCGCCTCGATGGCGCGATCCAGCGGCGGACACTGCACCGTCAAGCACGCTTTGGTTGACAAGCCCTCACGCTTTCGCCAGTTGCATTGATACGTCGGATAGATGCCACCGTTGCCTTGGTAGCGCGGTGTCAAACGGCGACCGCAACAGCCGCAGACCAACAGACCCTGCAGCAACGCCAGTCCTTCTCGTGCCGGCCCGTTCAAGACCATCTCCTCGGTGTTCGTTTGGTTGCGTGACAACTGATCCAGGTTCTTGGTGTACTGCTCGAAAGTGATATAGCCTTCATGATGATCTCGCACGTTCACCAGCCAATTCTCTTCGGGCATGCAACGGATACGCGAGCGGACTTCGCCATTTTCCAGAATCTCTTTGATCGTGCGATAACGCCCGAAAGCATAGACACCCGCGTATGATGGATTCTTCAAGATGGACGTGACGCGGGCATCGGTGAGCCGTCCCCAGATCAGTTTACCAGCCCATGTGCCACCGTAACTTCTCTTGGGAAAATCCAGCTTTTCCTGGGCAAAACGCTGCACCACGCCGTACGCACTGCCGCACTGCTGGAAGTAATCAAAGACCAACTCGATTGACGAACGAACTTGGGCATCGGGATCTTTGACGATTGTGTTCAGTTCATCAAACACATAGCCCACCGGCAACGGAAATCGTAGTTCTCCCTTGCGTGCCTTGTTGAGCTTGTTCCCTTGCAAGCGGGCTCGAATGAAGTGCAATTCTGCCTGAGCCATCGTACCTTTGAGTCCTAACAGAAGTCCGTCGTTAAAGTCACACGGATCGTAGCAGCCATCTTCATCAATAATGAGAGTTCCCGTGATGCCACGGATTTCTATCAGTCGATGCCAGTCGGCGTTGGATCGCGCCAGTCGTGACGCTTCGACCGCCAGCACGGCTCCGGCCTTTCCCAGCGAGACATCGGCGACGAGCGTCTTGAAGTCCTCGCGATCCGTGGTTGAGGTCCCTGACTTGCCCAGGTCGCGGTCGAGCACCGCGATCCTCGCGGCTGGCCAGCCGAAATCCCGCGCTAGCTCTTGCAGCGCATATTGCCGTTCCGTACTCTCGCGATGGTTACGAACTTGCCCCATGCTCGATTGACGCAAGTAGACATACGCGGCCTTCTGCAGGTGCGTCTCGGTGATCTTTGTCGAACGATCGGTGATCTGCATTACAATCCTCCTTGATTGAGATGTTGCTGGGTGAGATGTTGTTCGATTTGAAATCGTCGGTTGATGAATGAACACGGTCGGGGTTGTACGTGGCATCGAGAGTCAGTTGGCTGCTCAAGTGAGCTTCGATCATGTTGGCAATGAGTCGAGCAAGTTGATGTTTGCATTCTTGTGACATAGGAATCGCTGACGGTTCTTGCTTCCTAGGCATAGCGGCAACTCCTGATCAACCGCTCAGCCTGTGTGCGACTCGCCGTGACTGGCTGAGCGATCCTGTTGCGATGGCGGGTGCGGCTCGAACCAACTCCGGCCGCGTGCCTAGTAGAACGCAACGAGGCTATGACTCAGAGACTGATTCGGCGAGCGTCTTTACGAGCCCGCATAGTTCAAGCAGACACTCGAGCCGCAAAATCGTTGGCTCCCCGCCGGCGTCCTGGTAGCGATCGCTGGAGCGGATCGAAGTCCAGTCTTTGGGAACCGAAAAAGTTCCTGAACGCGAGCCTTTCAGGATTACACACTCCACCCCTAAAACGGTCCGGCACTTGAGCACGGCGAACTGTTGTTTTGCTAGCGGATGAAATGGATGAGTGATTTCCACGAAGCCCGAAGGCTGACTGCACTGGTGTGCGTTTACCTGTGACCGTCCCCAATGTCATGGAAAGACTCATTCAGCAGTGCATCCTCCAAGTCCTAACGCCGTTGTTCGATCCGCACTTTAGCGAATCCAGCTTCGGCTTCCGACCTAAACGCTCTGCGCACGGAGCGATAAAGCAAGTCCAACATCATATCCGCTCTGGATACCGGCATTGTGTCGATATGGATTTGTCCAAATTCTTCGATCGAGTCCAGCATGACGTGTTACTCTCCCGAGTGGCAAGAAAAGTGGACGATAAGCGCTTACTGCGTCTGATCGGAAACTATTTGCGCGCAGGCGTGATGGTCGAGAACTCGTGGGAACCATCGACCGAAGGCACGATGCAAGGAGGGCCGCTTTCACCGCTACTAGCCAACATCCTGTTAGACGACTTCGACAAGGAGCTAGAGCAACGCGGGCTCCGCTTTGTACGGTACGCGGACGACTTTCTGGTATTCACCAAGACTGAAAAGTCGGCGCTACGCGTCTTCAAATCGGTGGAACGATATTTAACTCGCAAACTCAAGTTGGTGGTGAACCCGACGAAAAGCTGCGTACGCAGTACTGATGGGCTGGAATTCCTCGGATACCAGTTCACCGGATACGGCGGCCAGATGCGAGTCAGTCCGAAGAACCTCGACAAATTCAGGGATCGAGTGCGAGAGTTGACGCGTCGATCGTGCGGCATCTCGATGACCTCTCGGCTGAAGGCGTTGGGGCACTACCTTCGCGGCTGGACCGGCTACTTCTGCCTGGTCCCGATCAAGAGTTTCTTCGTCACATTAGACAAATGGGTTCGCCGCCGCATCCGGTCGTGCTACTGGAAGCAATGGCGCAAATCCTCCGCACGCATAAGAAACTTGATGAAATTGGGGCTTCCGCGGAATGAAGCAGTACCCTTCGGTTCTTGCTCACGAGGAGCATGGTTTATGGCGCGTTGCGAAAGTGTCCATAGCACTGTTAACAACGCTTATCTATCCCAAACCGGCTTGGTCAGTCTATCAGAAGTCTGGAGTAAGCTTGCTCCTAAGAGATGAAACGCCTAGTGCGGACCCGCATGCTAGGTGTTGTGGGAGGGGTCCCGGGTAACCGGGCCCCTATCCCGATCCCATTGTTATCCAATATTAGCGTGCGATGGAGTTACCAGCCACCGTGTTCAATGTAGAGTCGCCCATTTATTCGATCGTGCCAGATATGCCAGTACTCTTCGTTTTGTTCGTCCGAACGTGTAAAGTTCTCATCCATTTTCAAGAGGGCGTCATCAGTAGGCCACCACGGGTACTTCGCGAATTTGAAGAACCCGCTTTCGGACGGAGATCTGCCGTTCAACTCCCATTCATCGACAAGCTGTTCTTGGAGCGAGTTGTCAGCGACGTCAAAAACAAATCCATAGCTCGCGTCGAAGCCTGCGTACTGACCACCGCTATGAACTAGCTTTGCTGACGCTGGAATTGGCGTTTTCGTGTGAGCGGAAAACGACAATTTGGGATCGGTGCGGTTGCAGCCCGCTAAGAACACGTAGATTAGTGACATCGTGAAAATGGCAACATCACGCACGGTCTTCTCATTACTCGACTGGATAACGGGAGCCGTCACCTGGCGGCCGGAGTTGAGTTGGTGTTCAAGCAAACGTCTTTCGGCCGCTCAGGTGGACGGCATTGTTATCGCACGTTTGCGTTGCGAATCACTCGCAGCCTCGCCAATCACTGCCCATAGTATAGTGGACCCGACCAGAATTAGACGGCCTTGTGATGTCCGGTCGCCCTAAAGGCCTGAACCGGCAGATTCACTTCGGTGCAAGGAAAGCAACAAAGTTCAGGAACATCCATCCGAAGTAAATCGCGAAAGGTACAAGCCAAAGCCATATCAATTTCGGAACCGGCGTGCCACGTGAGATGCGATTTAGGGACCAGATCGCACCGACTATAAACATCAGTAACGATAGAAGGAGGCATGCCGTTGACCAGTTTGTGTACGGATTGTTATAGGGATCATCGAGAGAGAGTTGGTGCGATCGAAGTATTCCACCAACAATCATTGTCAATGTTTGTGCACCGGCCAGTAACGCGAGTGATCGCGTTGCTCCGCGCGGTGACTTGACGCGGCGCGATGTGCCCGTGTCACTTGGTGCATCGTAGGGGTTCACATTTTGGCTGCGCAAGAATTCAGTGCGATAACAAAGAGTTCACCTGACGAGTGAGTTTGATATTGAGTCGCTAGTTGATTTTACCACTCGTTCAGGTGCAACGGTATAGTTGCCTGGCCAGATCGCGTTGGTGCTCGAACCAAGCTGATCTTTAGGGTATCCGATCGTTTAGTGTAAAGCTAGTCTGTCGTCCGGGGCTGGACATGCTTCGAGCCAATTCGTGTCCGTTGATCGATCGGCTACGTACGGACTTTCCACGCAGAAGTGTCTGCTTGATTTTGATCCTTAACAAGGTGCGAGGCATCATGCGAGACTTGGATGGAAAGAGAGTTGCCAGTCAACTTTCGC
>JAGQOY010000319.1 GCA_020427005.1 Planctomycetales bacterium | reverse complement strand
TTGACGTGGATTTCGCCGTCCTTGTAGTACGACGAGCGATGACCGTCATCGGCGCGTGCCGTCGTCACGGCCAACGCGATCATGAACGGCACGAGACAAACCGGGGCGGAAATCAGGCGTTGAATCATCGCAAGTTCCTTTCGTTGATGCGAAGTGTCAAAAAGACGGCAATATTAAGCTAATTTGGCGAGTTGCTCGAATGTCAACAGCAAGTTTCAGGCTGTTTTCGTTTCAGCGTCCATCGATCCATGCAAGCACGCCGAACAGAACCGCTTCGTACTCGTCGCAAGGCCAACCCGGCATGCGGTCTTCCAGTTCGATCAAGGACCTCGAATTGCGATGGTCTTCGTCGCGGATCGGTTGGTGATTCATCGTCGCGAGTTGCGCGACATCCGCCTCGGTGGCCATCCTGCCTGTGAGTTGTTTGTCAGTTCTCCATGTGGATCTCTGAAACCGTGAATGGTCCAGACTTCGGTACGTGCGATCGACAGGCAGTGTTACGATGAGCGAGACCGTTGGCGTCGGAAAAAATCCGAAAATGGCTGTAACGGATTATGCGTTTCGCGGAGAGAGTTGTTGAGGGGAACGATGCGCGAAAATACGAATCAAGAACAGTTTACTCGACTCTGGACGGAGGCTCTGCCGACCGTCGCAGGGTATGTACAGGCCGTTGTTCGCGATGCGCATGTAACGAAAGACCTGGTACAGGAGACAGCATTGGTCTTGCTACGTAAATTTGCGGAATGGGATTCGACCCGGGAATTCCTGCCCTGGGCACTTGGTGTCGCAAAGCTGGAGATTCTGGCCCATCGGCGAGATTCGGGCCGTAGCCGGGTCATCTTCGATGACGCTCTGCTGGATGCCATCACGACATCGTGGGCCAAGATCGCGACGGAAGTCGATAATGAACAAGCGGCACTCCACGATTGCCTGGAAAAACTGGCTCCACACGCAAAGGAACTCGTCCGCCTCCGATACTACGACGACCTCAAGACGCCCCAAATCGCGGAACAACTTGGGTCAACGGCCGGGGCCGTGCGAATTGCGCTCATGCGAATTCGAGAACAGTTGCAAGGTTGTGTCCAACGGCAATTGCGTTCAGAAGGAGGCTTCGTATGAACCGAGGTCAAGAACTCATTACCGCTTACCTTGATGACTCGCTCAACCAATCCGAGACTCACGAGCTGAGTATCTGGTTAAAGGCCGATGCAGACAACCTGAAACAGTTCGTGCTGGCTAACGTCCGAGAGGATCAGCTGCGAAGAGCGGTCGTGTCCGACGTCACACTGAACGCTGCCACTGAAGGCTACCGACAGCAGCATGCTCGGGCATCAAAGAAACACGCTTGGCTTCGAGCAATATGGAAGTGTGCTGCCGCATCGATTCTAATGTTCGTTTTCATTTGGTTTGCAGCGCCAAAGGCAAAACATAACACGCGGATCACACTGGTTCAGACGAGCGGGCCGGTCTTGTTGCGGAACGACGCCAACGGGAAGGATGTCGACGGAAACGTCGAACAACTGGAGATCGATGCTCAACTGTCAGCCGGAACCATTGTGGTTGACGGAGTAGGTTCGCGAGCAGAGTTCGCATTCGTGGATGGCAGTACGTTTGAGTTGTCTGGCGGTTCCGAACTGACGGTGGGGAACGGTGATGGGAAACAACTTTTTCTTCGACGTGGCACAATGCTTGCCAGCATCTCGATTCAGCCAGCCGGACATCCTCTTGTCATTCAAACCGTGACGGCAGAAGCTGTCGTGCTGGGAACGTCGTTTGGGATCAATGCGACGGACACGGAAACACTGCTTCAGGTCAGCAGTGGTGCCGTCCGTTTACGACGGTTATCAGACGATCAAGCAACGACTGTAAATATGAACAAGCAAATTCGCGCTGATAAAACGGCAGGCCAGCCATTGCGAAGCGAGCCGATCTCAGCTTTGCTGCATAGTTGGCGAGTGGACCCAACCATCGACTCGGCAGCGTGGCTTGGCGAATGGAGCGACGCTGGTATTCTGCGAGCCACCCCGCAAAAAGTCTTCCTGAAAAAAGGCGACGTTGAGGAATCGCATTTTCACGCCGGAGTCGCAAACAACTATCCAGGGCTCGTGACGCTTGATGCGAATTCTATGGTGCGTATCCGTTATCGAATTGATCGTCCACGGAACGTAGGGCTTTTCATTTCGACTCACGCCGTATCGTGGGACTTCACGGGAAATTTTCAGGCGTACGTCGAAGATGCCAAAACACCAGCAGACAATGAAGGCTGGCGAACCGCAACCGTGCCGATCATGTCATTCCATCCGATGGGAGAGCTTTTGCCGTTCCAGGCAGGCTGTGTCGTCAGCACAATCTACGCCACAACGTGGAGCGAAAATCTAGGACTGGAAGTCGCAGAGCTTGAAATATTATCGACGGCGCGTGTTAAACCACAACACGCACTTTAACCTTCCATTCCAGTTTGAACGACTGTTGGCAACCGCAATCTTTGTGGGATTTGAAATGAATACAAATACTAACGCCTCTTGGTTTGCTGCCGCGATTGAAACGGCCAATTGTTATCGCCGAATGATCGATGCAATCGTTGAGCAACTGACAGCAGACGAGCTGGGTGCTCGACCAGCGCCAGGTGTAAATTCTGTTGCCATCATTCTTCGCCATCTCGGCGGCAACTTGAGAAGTCGCTGGACCGATTTCATGACGACCGACGGAGAGAAACCTGATCGGGACAGAGATAGCGAATTTACAGACTGGGAAGCGGATATTGCGTCATTGGTTAAGCATTTTGAGCGAGGTTGGAGTGCTTTCATGAGTACACTCACTACCCTCGATTTAGACACATCGATTCAGACGGTCCTGATCCGAGGAGAAAGTCACACGGTCGCTCAGGCCATTCAGCGATCATTAACACACATTTCGTATCACGTCGGTCAAATGGCGATCATCGCTCGGCAAGTCCACACCGGCCCGTGGAAATGGCTGACAATCGCACCCGGTGAAAGCGCCCAACACAACGAACGAACTTGGGGAACCACGGTCAGCCGAAGCGTCTTCGCAGAGGCTACAGAAGGCCAATGTCAAACATCGCATTCCGTAAAGTCAGACCGCTGGGATGCCGCCCTCTACCTCAAGTACGGCGACGAACGGACTCGTCCAGCGGTTGATCTGGCGGCGCGGATCAAATTGGACTCTCCCGCAACGGTGGTTGACCTGGGGTGCGGACCGGGAAACAGCACGCAAGTTCTTCGCAGTCGTTGGCCGTCCGCAGAGGTCATTGGAATTGATAACTCGGCGAACATGATCGCGGCTGCGAGAGAAGCCTTTCCGGAACAGTCGTGGGTACTGGCCGACATTTCAGGCTGGGCTCCGCAGCGCTCGTTCGATCTCGTGTATTCCAACGCCGCGTTGCAATGGATTCCCAACCATGCTGCGTTGATGGTCCAGTTGTTTGAGGCGGTTTCTGCGGGAGGCGTGCTCGCTTTTCAGATTCCCAGCAGCATGTACGCCACCGTGCGTACGTTAATTCACGAGATTTCGGAAAACCCAAAGTGGACCGACCGCATGGACGGACCACGCCGCGAATTAACAATGGAAAGCCCGTCATTCTACTACGATGCCCTGTGTGGCGTAGCCAGCAAACTCGACATCTGGGAAACAGAATATAGCCACGTGATGGAGTCAGCAGACGCGATCGTTGACTGGATTTCCAGCACCGGGCTGCGACCGTTTCTCGCGGTCCTTGATGCTGACACCGAGCGTGAACAGTTCGTCTCAGAAGTTCGCTCTCGAGTGCAACAGTCGTACGAGCCCCGCTCGGATGGGCAGGTCTTGTTTCGGTTTCGCAGGACATTCGTCGTCGCTTACCGCTAGCAAGCAATGTGAAGTCACCAAAAAGCAGATAGAAATGCAGAAACCATGACCCCAACGCCAAAACTGATTTTGCCAGACATCGCTGAGTCAATCAATGAAAGTGTCTTGTGCTGGCTGGCAACCACCTCGGAAGACGGCTTTCCAAATGTCTCTCCCAAGGAGGCGTTCCTTTACGATGGTGAAGATAGGATTCTGATCGCGAACATTGCTTCACCAATTTCGGTCAAGAACATTCATCGCGACGATCGCGTTTGTGTAAGTTTCGTGAATGTCTTTGTCCAAAAGGGATTCAAAGTTGTCGGGCATGCGAAGGTGCTCGTGCCAGGTGATTCCGAGTTCGAGGTTCAGCATGGAAAACTGGTCGAGGCTATCGGGACGACTTTTCCAATTCTCTCTGTGATCGAGGTTACACCGACCAAGGTTGTTGAAATCGTTGCGCCCAGTTATCGCCTGTTTCCCGATTCCGGTCCACTCGATCGAATCAAGGAATCACTGCGAACGTACCGTGTTCAGGAATACCAGCATCGTGCCGAATAGGACGACAACGACAGCCATATCGCGAGACAAAGATAACTCCATGGATCAGATACTCGTCTACGGTGACTCGCTCAGTTGGGGAATCATTCCCGGCACCCGAGAGCGTTTGCCATTTTCCAAACGCTGGCCAGGCGTACTTGAAGCCGAACTTCAAGGAAAGCAAAAGGGACGGGAAAGCAAAAGGGACGCAACTCATTGATGTTCGGGGGGCTTCCTGATCGAACGAAGTCTCGAACGCGGAACTGCAATTTGACGTCAGATTGGCTGGTATGTATGTTTGACATCATGATTCGCACTCAAGTTCAATTCCCTGACCCGCTGTACAGACGATTGAAAGAAATCGCCGAGCAACAGGACTGGTCGCTGTCAGAAGTCATGCGAAAAGCTGCGGAGCATTTCGTGGAGCGATTCCCGCCACCCACAGCGACTCGGAGTGGCTGGCAGTTTCCGACGCTCGATTGTGGCGGCGATTTTCTCGTCGACCCGGCTCTGACCTGTGTGGAAGTCGACGCTATCGCACAGCGCGGTGACGCATGATTCTTTCGGCCGATACGAACCTGTTTCTCTACTCCTCAATCGACGCACCACGCTGCGGCTCGGCGGTTCTTCGACGAACAAGCTGTCGGCAGCGAACGATTCCTGCTGTGCAGTTTGGTGCTGGTCGAGATTTACGTGCAGCTTGGAAATCCGGCGGTGTTCGCAAGCCCGAAGTCGGCCACAGACGCGGCGGCGTTCTGTGAAACCCTGCGTCTCAATTCCAATTGGGAATCTGGCGACTACGATCCCGCAGTCGCTGGACCATTGTGGCAATGGGCAACGACGACCACGGCCCGGTTCCGACAGATCATCGACGCGCGTCTCGCCTTCACGCTCCGTCATCACGGAGTGACTCATTTCGCCACCGCGAATGACCGGCACTTCACTGATTTCGGTTTTGAAGCGGTTTGGAACCCGTTGTAGATCGAACATGATCGCTCAGTTTCCCTGCCGATTTCTGAAGTAGGCTCGCACTTCTTTAAGCGTTGCGAAGCCATCCTTGTTGGCATCGACTGAGCTGAAGACACCCGGTTGTGGATACTCGTCACGGGACAGTTTGCCATCACCGTTCTTGTCGGCGGACTTGAAAGCTTCGTTGATGCGATTGGCGGCCGGTCTGCGGCGGCCTGGCGTGGCGTCAGTTTTCAACT
>JAGQOY010000031.1 GCA_020427005.1 Planctomycetales bacterium | reverse complement strand
GAGTATCACTCAGGTCGAAAGCTTCTATTGATGCACTTCAAACAACAGGATTTTGTGAGCTCCCAGCCATTAATTGAGCAAGTACTGGCTGAAAGAGGACGAATTGTTTTGTTGGTAGATGCATTGCCAGCCACATCGACTGAGGCAGAGCTGTTAATTGAAGGCGAACGAATGGCAAGGACATTGCATAAGTCCCTTCAAAATTCTGAGTCCCTTCAACATCGGAAGCTTGAAAGCGTTGCTGGGCCAGCTACGTTCAGGCAGCAGAATTCCGATGTCGGAACGGCTCCAGAGTTGAAACTTATTAAGCTAGAGTTGACGGAATCAGAATCGGCAAGTCAGCGATCGGAAATTTGGATCCTATTCGGTTGCGACCGCTTCTTGAACAATTCTCATTTCGCTCCTGCCAACCGTGCTCCCAATCGGAGTGAAGCAGATCTCGAAAGTTGGCTGTCGAAAGAAATTTTTGACAATTTTGTAGAGTGATTTGGCCGTCTGATGAAATTGGGGGCCCCAGTCAAGGTTTGGTCCGCGTTGACAATCAGGGCCTTGCCGTTTCGAATGTAGGTTGGAGAGGACGGCTCTCGAATCGTTTTATCCCCACGTTCTGTGGAGTCGTAGTCCAAATTACTCTTATTTGGCTTGCAAGGCGGCGTCCGGAGTCACGGCTGGACCGAAAACTACCCATATTTCAACTTGGAAACTTTCCATGTCCGAGCTTGTCGTTACAGACATTGCCAAATCCTACAGTAGCCCATCTGAGACCCTCTTGATTCTTGATGGCGTCAGTTTCAAACTGACCCATGGTGAGGATATGTCCATTGTTGGGGCAAGTGGGAGTGGCAAATCCACATTGCTATATATTCTCGGTACACTAGATCACCCCACTGCCGGTGAAATTCGTTTAGATCAAGTCGCGCCGTTTCAATTGTCAGCGACCGCCCTAGCAAAGTTTCGCAACGACAACATTGGTTTTGTATTTCAGGATCACCATCTACTCCCGCAATTGACGGTCGTGGAAAACGTACTTTTGCCTGCTCTCGCAAGCGGGAGTCCCAGTAGCCAACTGGTTGAAAGAGCCAATGAATTGATCGCTGAGGTAGGCTTGGAGGCTCGCGCAAATCACTTGCCCGGACAGTTGAGTGGTGGTGAGAGGCAACGAGTTGCGGTTGCCAGGGCATTGTTGAAGCATCCCAAATTGATTTTGGCGGATGAGCCCACTGGAAATCTAGACACAGCTACATCGGATAGCATTGCCGATATACTCTTCTCGTTGCCAAAACGAGAAGGTGCCATGTTAATTGTAGTAACGCATAATCAAGGCCTGGCGGAAAGATCGATGCATCGCATGCAATTGGCGAATCGAAAGCTTGTGGAAGTCAGGTAAGCTGTCACAGTTAATCAGTAGGGTTGGCAGTATTGGATGAAACTTATGCTTTGACAAGGCACGAGTTAGTATCTCATCGAGGCGAATAGACGATCCCAAATATTTATTGCGCAGCAACCGAAAAGCATTAGCATGAAAACGCTTACCGCTTGGACCGTAGTACGGCAGTCATTGGTTTACTTCCGTCGCACACATTGGCCAGTGCTAGGTGCCGTGGCAGTTGCCACAGCAGTTATCGTTGGGGCGCTCTTGGTGGGAGATAGCGTTAGAGGGAGCCTTCGCTACCTGGTAGAGTCTCGATTGGGAAATGTGCAATATGTTCTGCATGCGAGGCGGTTTTTTGGTGAGGACATAACAGCCAATCTAGAACGAGTGCTTGGGCAGAAACTGACTTCGGCAGGAGCACAGATTCATTCCGTGTTGATTGTGGATAGTGCCTCTATTGAACGGCCAAGTGAAAGTGGCTTGACCCGAGCGAAGGCTCAAGTGATGGGAATTGCCCCTGAATTCTGGGCCGGTGTCTCATCCAATCTGCATGGACTTGAGGCCAGCCCAGTGCTGGGAAGGGACGAAGTGGCAGTCAACGCAGCTTTGGCCGCGGAACTGGGCTTAACCGTAAACGACGAAGTGACACTGAGATTCGGGCAACTAACGGGAGTGGCGGGAGATAGCCCGTTGGGCCGCAAAGAGGATGCGACGCATAGTTTGCCTCGCCAACGCGTAGTTGCAATCTTGCCAGACGATTCAGTGGCCAGTATCCAGTTTCAGCTCGGACAGGAGATTCCTCGTAACGTATTTGTGGCTGCCACATCGCTGCAAGAGGAAATTGAATTAGAGAACCAGTTCAACGCCTTGTTAGTAAGCTCGAAGAATACGCTTGATTCCGATCTGCTAAGTCAACTCAATAATGCGACAACGCCGCGGCTCGAGGATTTCGGCCTCGAACTGACGCACCAAAAGTTATTGTGGGAGTCAGAGGACGCGAGCCGTTCGGCCGAAGGGACCGCAGGCAGTGTCGTGTATGATTACTTTCAACTTACGAGCCGAGATTTAGTTCTGGACAATGAAACCAGTAACTGTGTTGTAAGAGAATTTGGGTCCTCGCAGGCAGTTCGTTCGATCATCTATTTGGCCAATGCCATTACAAAAATTTCTCCCTCCGAGGTCGATTTGCAAGGCGCCTCGATGCAGTCGTTTCTGCGGTCAGTTTCTCGCACGGAGGACGGTTTGTTGCCTGAATCAGTGCGTACAAAGCTGAAGCCATTGACGACGCCCTCGACCGAACCTGGAGCGCGTCCAAGTCCTCAGATTCGCTTGGGATTTGCTTTAGACGCTGAAGGGCCTGGTCAATTGAGCTCGGAGTTTCAGGAGCTAAGTCGCCCTGTCCCGTATTCGATTTGTGTTGGTTTGGATCGTGATACTCAGTTACCTTTAGATGAGTTTCTGGGAATCCCTCGTGAAGAGATGCGAGTGCCATACGTTTGGATTAACTCATGGTTGGCAACAGAGATCAATGCAAAGCCCGGCGATTGGATTAGCTTAGCTTACTACGAACCAGAGACCGTCGAAGGGCGTGAAATTGAGAATTCCATCCATATGCAGATTGTTGGGGTCGTGCCCTTGACTGAACCTGCCACGCCGTACGTTCGCAAGCGTGAAGCAGTGTATACCCAAGCCCCCACAATTTTTAATGACCCAAATTTGACGCCCAATGTAGAAGGGGTAACGGATCAGGATACCATTTCGGATTGGGACCTGCCGTTCACACTTGCACGTGAAAGTGAAATCTTAGATCAAGATGACGAATATTGGAATAATCATCGATTGACTCCGAAGGTTTTCTTGCCATATCGATTAGCAGCATCAACAAGGTTATTTGGCAGTCGCTTTGGCCAAACATCCTCAATTCGATTTGAAGTCAACAATAACTTGGATGGAGAGCAGTTAAGGCAACGGATTGAAAAGTCCCTGTTACAGATTCGAGATCTCAACGGTTTTGTCTTTCGACCCATTAAGCAAGAACAGCTCAAAGCAGCCTCGGGAACAACTCCGTTTGATATGTTGTTTCTGTCATTGAGTTTTTTCGTAATAGTTTCTGCATTGATGTTAGTTAGTTTGCTTTTCAAATTGGGCATTGTGCAACGTGCGAATCAACTTGGTTTGATGTCGGCTCTTGGATACTCTTCTGGGCGAGTTAGTGGACTGCTAATCCGAGAATTCGTGATCGTGGCTTTTCTTGGTAGCATATTCGGAATCGTATTTGGCCTTTTGTACGCACGGTTGATGATATTAGCGCTCGAGACTTGGTGGGTAGGCGCGATTGCGACACCATTTTTGATTTTTGATTATCAGTGGAAGAGCTTGGTGATTGGTTCCCTGGTTGGTGGCGTAGCCAGTTTGTCAACCATGGGAATGAGCTTACGGCGACTCGCCAAGAACGATCCTGTTAGATTGTTGAAGACGCATAATACGCAGCTGGAACTTCTAACAGGAAAGGCTAATCGGGCGGCGGTGTCGATCGCAGTATTTGCTGCATTAGGCGCGTTGGGACTTGTGTTGGTGGGGATCGGTCAGACTGGAATGGCCCAAGCAGGTTGTTTCTTTGGTAGCGGAATGCTGAGTTTAGTGGCCATTCTCGTTGTCGTGCGGCAACTACTCGAGCATGCAGTCATAGTTGGCACGACAATCCACGGCGGATTAGGTATGCTGGCTTGGCGGGCACTTTGCCGCAACCCTATGCGAAGTTCATTGTCATTGGGACTGCTGGCCATTGCGAGTTTCTTGATCGCATCCATGAGCGTATTCAATATTGCACCTTCTGAACGCGGCTATGGAGGATTCAATCTCTTAGGCGAAACTGCACAACCCATCTTTCGTAATCTCGGTTCTCAAAAGACAAGGGTCGACATATTGGGAGAAAAGGCAAGCGAATTACGCGACAGCCTTATCATCTCCTTTCGCGCCAGGCAGCGCGAAAATGCTAGTTGTACCAATCTTTTTCAGGTGACTCAGCCAACGATCCTGGGTGTTCCAAGTCGGATGCAGGAGTTGCAGAATTATGGCGAACAAGTGGGAGGTTTTGATTGGGCGGCCTCTGGTTCTAACGAGGCTCCCTGGTCGGATTTGTTTGAAAATGCGAACGGTAGCCAGCCGAGCCCGATTCCTGTTGTAATCGATCAAAACACAGCCCAATGGAGTCTGAAGCAGGGCGCAGCTATTGGTGCTATTACGAAAATTCAGATTGATGGTCAGGATATCTTTTTCAGAACCGTAGGATTACTTTCGAATTCAGTATTGCAAGGAAAGCTATTGATTAGTGAGGAGAACTTTGAACGCCTTTTCCCCGAAATAAATGGCTACCGGTTCTTCATGATTCAAAGTGGTAAGTCAACGTCAGAGGCGACCGTTGCAGCCACGCTTGAACAAGGATTTAGTGACGAAGGCATGGATGTTGCCTACAGTCAGCAAGTGCTGACGCAACTTTTAGCTGTCCAAAACACGTACTTAAGCGCATTCCAGTCCCTTGGAGCATTAGGACTATTGCTTGGCACTTTGGGTTTGGTTGCGGTGCAATTGAGAAGTGTCATGGAAAGGCGGCACGAGTTATCACTGATGCGTGCCATTGGCTTTTCAGCTCCTCGAATTCATCGCATACTAATACTTGAGGCCGTATTATTGCTGGCCGGGGGAATTTTGATCGGTTTGGTGTCAGCTGGCATTGCATTACTTCCGTATATCTACAAAACAGGCGTCAATTGGTCACTTCTGTCACCCGTGGGATTGATTGCCCTCACGTTAGCAGTTGGAATTCTGGCGGCCCTGTATGCTTCGATGGCGGCCATGAAACAACCTATTCTCGAAGGACTGCGAAGCGAGTAGTGCATTTTCTGTCGCATTGCCAAACGCGGCTATTATCGGGCCTGAGAGAGATTGCAGGGCTGGAGTTAGGTGCGGCAAATACGATTGGTCTGCATACTGCAAGATTGAATTTACGTTTTTTTTCTGACGATACGCGCTGTCGAGCTCCTGCTTCAGAAAAACTCGTTACGCTGGACGACTAATAGAGCAAACTTCTCGCAGAAGTCGCTTTTTTTCGCTCGTTTAATCAATGATTTCCCTGCGGATACACGCTATAGGTCCGTGCGACTCGCAAGCTCAGGTAACCGTATCTATTTGGAGGATTTATGTCAGAAATAATGGATATCATTTCACGTCAATTGGACAGTGACCAATTGGATCAGATTGCTCGACAACTTGGCGCAAGTCGCGAACAAACTGAATCGGCTGTTGGAATGGCACTACCGACTTTGCTTGGTGCCTTAGCCCGTAAGGCTGATGATCAACATGGGGCGAATGAACTGCATAAGGTATTGGGAACGCCTGGTTCAAATCCGATAGAAGGAATGTCGGAATCGCATGGGCTCGCCACTCAGGGCGCACAAATCCAGGGCCTTGGGAATATGGGTGATCTGCTTGGCGGTTTATTGGGTGGACGACAGGGCCGTGTGGAAAATGGCATAGGCAAAGTCTCTGGATTGAGTACTGGTCAGGTGGCGACTTTGCTGGGCATTCTTGGTCCATTGTTGATGGGAGCGGTTGCCAAGAAGAGTAAATCGCAGAACATGGATGCAGGAGGCCTAACCGAAATGTTGCGAGGAGAAAAAAAGCATATTGAAAATCAAGCTACAGGAGGGCTATTAGCGGGCTTGTTGGATCAAGATGGTGATGGCGATTTTGATTTTTCGGACATTTTGAAACTGGGGATGAAGCGAATATTTGGCCGCTAAGACGCGTGCGATTTTTAGGGATGGCCTAGGCAAAGTAAACTAGGTAGCCCTTGAGGGCCTCTTTGAATCACGTAAAAGTGGTCGCTTATGCAAAAAAGCGAAGGGGCTCGGTCAGCCTGCTTGCTATCACCTAGGGAATTATCTAGCATACAGTTCGAACCATAGAAATGGCCGAGACCTGCATTGAATTAGCATACTGCCCACTTTGGAGAGTTCCGACGTGGAGTAATTCGTGTGGTGGTTTAGGGCAGCTTGAATTCAGGCACGATACAGATTCCTACACTTCGCTTTTCGTGGTGATTATAGAATTTGTGTGAGTTGCATATCTGATGATAGGATTGTAAGAACTGGGATTAATTCACTATCCCAACTTCAGCTACTTGTTTTCCAATTTGAGATGAATCCATGTCCGATCAACACCGTGTGGTGGTAGCAATTCTCGGTGAAGTCGCCTGCGTCCGCTTCAACGATCAGAAAATTGTAGACAGTGCAAATATTGAGGAGATGGGGGAGGAGTTGTTTGCTCTCGTCGAAAAATCGCATTTTAAGCATTTGCTACTCAATTTTGACGGAGTTAACTTTATGTCCTCCGCGGCTCTCAATAAGTTTATAATGCTTGACAAGAAGGTTAAGCAAGTTGGAGGCGTGCTTCGCTTATGCAACCTAGTCGACAATATTCTCGAAGTTTTTTCGATTACTAGTCTAGATCGAGTTTTCGACATACGCAGGACAGAAAAGGAGGCCTTCAAGGCTTTTGGCATTTCGGAATAGTCGAATAGGTTTCGTTCGGCACCGTAGTTCATGGAGAATTGCATGGCCAACCGAGAGTGGCCCTGGAGTTTGCACACTACCATCCCGAGCAATATTGAAGCGGGGCACGAGTTCCTGGACACCTTCTTGAGCGCGATCAGCGAGCTTGGGTGGGAGGGTCGTGATCTGTTCCATGTACAAATGGCTGCTGAGGAGGCCATGGTGAATGCCGTGACCCATGGTAACCGTCAGTGTCCTGAGAAAACGGTGGAAATGGAGTTTCATGCATCTGAGCGTGAAATACTCATGCGCATCAAAGATCAAGGCAGCGGATTTTGTCCAGATTCTCTGCCTGACCCTACAAAGGATGAGAATCTGGAATCCACCAATGGGCGAGGTGTCATGCTCATCAAGGCCCTAATGACTGAAGTGCACTATAATGATTCCGGGACTGAAGTGATCATGCGCAAAACTCGTGACCGGGGCCCCGATGGCGATACTCGTTCGAGCAACTGACTAGGTTTCGACTAACGAAACTTCGTTCGCAAGTTTCTGAATTCTGAAGAGATTCGATCACCTGGAGGAAAACTATGACTATATCAGCTTCCCGTCGATCGTTTCTGTCATTCAGTGGACTTTGCACTGCAACCTTAGCTGGATCCGCTGAGCTCGGGTTTCTTTCTAAGCTTCCTGCACTGTCCGCTGCTCAAGTGCAGTTGCCTTCTCGATTGGTTGATTTGAATAGCGGGATTGAGCCGCTAGTGAGAATAATTGAAAGTTCACCTCGAGACACTTTGTTAGAACTCGTGGCTAGTCGGATCCACCAGGGCACAAGCTATCAAGAGGTGTTGGCTGCATTGTTCTTGGCTGGCGTGCGCAATGTGCAACCTAGGCCTGCGGTCGGTTTCAAGTTTCACAGTGTGCTTGTCGTACACTCCGCCCATTTGGCGAGCATGGCTTCGTCGAACAATGATCGCTGGTTGCCGATTTTTTGGGCTCTAGATTACTTCAAGGCAACTCAGCTAGAGGAGGAGAAACAGTCGGGTTGGAAGATGAACGCTGTTGCCGAGGATGCGTTGCCACTTGCTTCCAAAGCTAGAGAGAACTTCATTCAGTCGATGGATGAATGGGACCCTGAAGCAGCCGATTTGTCCATTGCGAGACTCGCTCGTTCGGCTAGTCAGCAGGATCTATTCGATTTGTTTTGCAGATTTGGAGCACGAGATCTTCGTTCTATTGGTCATAAAGCGATCTTTGTGGCAAATGGCTTTCGAACGTTAAACTGCATAGGTTGGCAGCATGCTGAACCGGTGCTTCGTTCCCTAGCATTTGCACTGCAAAATCACGAAGGCGATCCCAATCCGGCCAGCTCCGAATTAGAAACCGACCAACCTTATCGCGAGAATGTAGATAACATTCTCAGCATTCGTGAAGATTGGCTGGACGGCAAGCTGGATCCATCTGCCACCGATTTTCTGCTTGGTAGGTTGAGCGAGGCTTCCCCCAGTGAAGTTGCTCGACTGTCTGTCGAGTTTCTAAACAAAGGAATATCGCCTCGTTCGATTTGGGATGCTGTTTATCTTGGCTCCGGCGAACTGCTAATGCGGCAACCAGGAATCGTCGGTTTGCATACATTAACAACCGCCAATGCTCTACATTATGCCTATCAGACAACAACCGATGAGTCCACGAGGAAATTGTTACTATTACAGGCATGTTCGTTCGTGCCCATGTTCTACAAGTCGGCGCGACTTCGTGGAGATGTGGGCACCAAATCAGTCCGAGACGTGAGCGAGTCTGCTAAAGAGGTGGACACAGCGAATAACGTTGAATCCGTAAAGCAAATATTTGAATTGGTCAGTCGCGACAAGCCAGCTGCGGCTCAAAAACTGTTGTCTTACCTGCGTGCAGGTGGTGACGCTCAGCAGGTCATGACTCGTGCCCGAGAATTAGTTTTCTTGAAGGGACGCGACTCTCATGACTATAAATTTAGTTCGGCGATTTTGGAGGACTACCATCATCTTTCGGCATCTTGCAAAAACGAATTCTTGGCCTTGAGCGTCTTCTATCTCAAGGGAAGCGAGGATACTAACAGTAATCTAGTCGAGCGAACACGGCGAGCAATCGCTTGACCAATTTATTCGATTCTGCCAGTCATACATTCTGCCATTAATCCTAGGCCGACAGTTCCACACAACCATGCAGCAACCCGAGAACGATCCAATTACAAATGTCGACGACCTTGAAGAATTTATCTCTCATCGCGTCTACCCCGAGGCTGGTACCAAAGCACGTGAAGATTATCGAAACTATGAGAATCCTGCGAGAGAGTGCGTGCGAGAGTTTTACCGACTGAATCATCGGTTTCAAACGTTTGATTTCGTACAGAAGAAACGAGATCAGTTTTTGCCGCTGCGCAAGCGCGAGATGACGATACTTGAAGCACTGGATTACTTAAATACGTTGGTCGACGATTCAGATCCAGATATTGAGTTAGATCAGTTGCAGCACTTGCTGCAAACTGCCGAAGCTATTCGTGCCGATGGTCACGAAGATTGGTTTGTACTCACAGGTTTTCTTCATGATTTGGGAAAAGTCCTGTGCTTATATGGAGAACCTCAATGGGCAGTGGTTGGGGATACGTTTCCTGTGGGTTGCCAGCCGAGTGATAGGATTGTCTACAGTGAATTCTTCTCGGAAAACCCAGATTTTCAGCACGCTGTTTACAGCAGTAAATTGGGCGTTTATGAGCCCAGCTGTGGGCTTCGAAACATTTTCATGTCGTGGGGGCACGACGAATATTTGTACTACGTGCTTGAGCCTTACCTACCTGAGCCGGCTTTATATATGATTCGATACCATTCGTTTTACGCATGGCATCGAGAGGGGCAGTACGATTGGCTTTGCGATGATCATGATCGCCAAATGCTACCCTGGGTACAAAAATTCAATCCGTATGACTTGTACAGCAAATCGCCTACTCCACCCAATTGGAAGGAGTTAGGAAGCTACTATGTTGATCTGTGCGCGAAATTCCTTCCTGGTTCTATTCGCTTTTGAGTTCAATTGGCGGGCAAGCATTTCGATGCAATAACTGCTTTGACGAAAAACTGATCGATCATTTGCTAGGATTGCTGGTGATACCTCCCAACGCCAAGCTCCAACTAGAGGCAATTCTGAAGAGCTCTGCTGAAGCGATCTACCAGCCAAGCCGTGGGCTCAATACCGCAAGATATACGTACAGTACCTTCGTCGATCCCTAATTCATCACGTGCTTGTGCCGTGAGCCCCCGATGGCTTGTGCTGGAAGGGTGTGAGACCGTAGTCATAACGTCGCCCAAGGAAGGAACAAACGGAATTTCAGGTGCTAAGGAATTGAAGAGCTCGGCTACTTGCGGGCGCGCAAGGCCGGTGCCTACGGTTAACATCCAGCCGAACCCACCGCGCAGGATTCTTGCTGCAGTTTTATGTTGAGGATGAGTAACCAGGCCAGGATAATCCACACGTAAAGCTGAATTCATTGTCTGAAGCGCGGTGGCCAGCGCTGCAGCATTTTGATTGGCGCGTTCCATTCGTACTGCTAAGGACATTAGGCCTCGGTTCGTCAAATAGCAATCGAGTGGGCTGCTGGCCAAACCAAAAGTTGATACGGTCTGGTTAATCGCTTGTTGACGGTCAGGATCGTTACCGACAAGCAATCCTAGCATGGTATCGCTATGCCCATTGACGATTTTGCCTAGGCTCTCGATGACCCAGTCGGCTCCAAGGTCCAGCGGGCGACAAAGGAGATGCGTCGCAAACGTATTGTCGACTGCCAACTTGCTGCCGGCCGCATGAGTGGCAGTCGCCAGTTTCTCCAGATCGGCCACACGCAAACGCGGATTGCTTATCGTCTCCACCAGTACCATGTCGCATTGGGAATTTGTCAGAGCTTCCAAGTCTTCAGGAGAAGTAGGGTCGAAGGAGTGATACGAGATTCCCCATTTTTGAAGCTGATTAGAAAAAAGTGCCGTTGATTTACCGTACAGTTCGTTAGCTAACCAGACTTGGCTGTGCGGTTGCAACTCAGATAGCACCAATGCGGCTAACGCACTCATTCCCTGGGCGGTTAATACGCCAAAGCATCCCCCGTGCAATCGAGCCAATACACTTGCAAGCGAACTTGCATTCGGATGGCCATCGCGGCGATATACAAATTCGTCAGTACTGCCCTGTAATACCCTATCCGCAGCATCGGGGTTAGCCATCTGCCAAACGGAACTAAGAACAAGGGTTGGGGACTGAGGGTGCTGGGCACCAATTTGATCATTGCATCCGTCGAGAGCAGAAAGTTCCAATTCGTCCTTCCAAGGCTCTGGCCGCAGAGGATTATTCATCTTGATGGACCCACATTTCTAAGATCAAGGGCAGCAAGTAACTGCGAATTTGATATTGTATGGATCCATATGAGTTTGGCTCAACGGGGCAATTATTCCGCCCTCACCTTGAAATGCTTCCAGGAACAAAGATTGAAGGGTTGTTCGATGTCCGAAAAATATCGCTGGGCACAATCGGGTGATATTAATGCCTTTTTTGGGCTTATGCTGGACAATATGGCGGGGCTGATTCTAATAGTGAGTCTGCTCAAACAGAATTTCGGATTTCCGGTCGAATTTGCCTTGCAGTATATGATTCCCGGTACGGCATTGGGAGTTTTGGTCGGGGACCTGGCCTATTTCTTTCTTGCATTCCGGCTGGCGAAATCATCAGGAAGTAGAACCGTTACAGCGATGCCGCTCGGATTGGATACGCCCAGCACGTTTGGGATGGTATTTTTAGTCTTAGGGCCAGCTTTTCTTGCAGCAAAAAATAGTGGTTTGGACGATTCAGCTGCGGCAATGAGTGCTTGGCGAATAGGAATCTGCTGCATTTTCGTTAGTGGAATTATTAAGCTGTTATGTGCCTTTGGTAGTGGTTGGGTGCGTAATGCAATTCCCCGTGCTGGCCTTTTGGGATCTCTAGCCGCTATTGCTTTGGTGCTTATTGCCTTCTTGCCCTTACTTGAAATCTTACATTTTCCTATCGTAGGTTTAGTTGCGCTAGCTATCATTCTCACTGCCCTAGTTGGACGTGTGCCATTGCCTTTCAAGCTGCCGGGAGCTGTAGGGGGATTGATCGTTGCCGGAAGTCTTTACTTAGTGATGAGCTTGTTGGGGTTACTCGGTGAACACCAGCAACCATTGTTTGATCCCAGTAGTGGTTTGTGGCCCACTGCCTGGCTGGAAGCGTTACAGTTCGGATGGCTGTCCAACATGGGAGAAACGCTCCGTTACCTGCCGATTGTAGTACCCTTTGCACTGGCGACAGTTGTAGGTGGTATTGATTGCACAGAGAGTGCTGCAGCAGCCGGAGATCACTATCACACCAATACGATCATCGGTATTGAAGCAGTGGCGACACTAGTAGCGAGCTTCTTTGGGGCGGTGATACAAACGACTCCATACATCGGTCACCCTGCATACAAGGCTATGGGGGGGCGCGCTGCCTACACACTGGCTACAGCAATATTGATGGGGGCATTAGGCATGACCGGGCTATTTGGGTATTTCTACCAATTCATCCCGAAAGCAGCCGTCTATCCGATTCTGGTTTTCGTGGGACTTGAGATAGCCGCCCAAAGTTTTTTGGCTACTCCAAGAAGACATTATCCTGCTGTGGCATTAGCGTGTGTTCCGGCCCTAGCAAATCTTGCGGTGTTTTTGGTGAATCAGCTTTGGGGCGACGGGGCATTGTTTTCTAATCAGATAAACCTCGGCTCCCTACAAAACCAAGAGCTGGTAAACAACTTAAAGACGACAAGTATGCTGGCTAGCGGCTTCATTTTAACCAGTGTCTTTTGGGCCTCTGCGCTAGCTATGGCAATTGATCGGCGACTAAACGCTGCCGCATACTTCTATTTCGTGGCGGCTGTCTGCACCTTGTTTGGATTAATGCACTCGCCCTTACCTAACGCTCCAATTCTGTCACCGTTTTCGCTTGGAATACTGCCTGAGATGGCCGTACTTCCAAGTGAACACTGGCCAGCTGTACGTAGCTGGACCATTGGGTATTTATTGGTGGGTGGGCTAATGTTGGCTTGGGGGCATTATCTGAAGGTGTCAGGTCAAACCAAAGTGCCTGCAGATCACGACATGCACTGAGAAAGTTGTTTGTGATGAACACTAATTGATTTGACTTTTTGCATATGCATCAGCCATGGAAACGTCCATCCCCAGGATCCAACGTTCACCGTCTGTTTCGAGTTGCGCAAATCCGTCTTCCAAATTCACTAAGATTACTTTGGCTTTTAGGTCTCCAATTTGAACTTCTTCTCCCTCACGCAGTTGGTATGTTTTGCCTTCTATTCTTGAGCGAATCCAAATCTCAGGTTGCCCGTGGTTGGTTACGAAGCCCGATACATGAGCTTGCTTGGCAATGTCGAATTTTGGTGGTTCCGGTTTGGGCTCTTCCTTTTTCGGTTCCTCAATGTTGAAAACCAATCGCTTCTCACTACTTTTGCTGGGCAATCCACTGTCAACGGCCCGAACCATTACTTCGAAACGTCCGACTTCTCTTGGTCGCCACTGAATTCGCCCACCTCGCAATCTCATCCCTTCGGGAATTTCGTCTGAAGCAAATTCGAACTCGATTTCCTGTTTTTCGGGATCCTCTGCCTTCAGTTCTTCGTCAAGGTTTTCGCCAACGGTGAAAGGATCTCGAAACTCAGTTGTGATTCGGGGTGGTGCATTGGGTGGTGCAAACGGATTTCGATTCAAGATGAGTTTCTTGTACTCATCCAGAGGCATTGCTAACCGACCTGACGACTCCTGCGAAGCCTCCTGAATGGCTTTTGCATTCCGCAAGGCCAAAGCTCGAACTTTGACTTGTACATTCGCCTGGTTTTGTACCTTTGGGTTCATGGTTACTTTCATATCCACGACCGAATGCAGGTAGTCTTTGTCGTAAAAACCGGCCAGAAAATCGATAATGCGATCGGTGCTCGAATCAGCGGTCAATATAAAGTCGTAGGCTTTGTATGGCGGTTCTTCGCCTCGCCGACGGCTAATTGCTACAGCAGCCGAATTAGGAATCTCGATGTTGATATTTTCCATTCCGACGCTGGTTGCCAACTCCAACAGCCACGAGTTGTACTGTGAACACAGAATTTGAAAGTCAGTGGGTAATGACTTGGGAGTAACTGCTAGAGTTTTTTGAAAATCGAGCTTGCCAGTATTGATTTGGCGAACGAGTTCGTCTCGTTCATTCCGCGACCGTAAGACCTTATTTTCTTTGTCGGTAACTCCCTTCGTGACCGAATTGAAGGCAAATTGTCCGCCAAAAAGGACTGCGACGGAAGCAACTCCCAAGGCCAGATATCGTTCTCTTTGTGAAAGTGCCATGCTTCGCTTATACGCCTTAGCTGGTTCAATAACTTCAGAAATCTTAGTTGGAGTGGAGCAAATTGCTCACGATCCGTTTCGCTTTACCGATCAAAATGGCTAACTGCTCTTGTTTTCTGGCGTGGAATTGCTGGTTGATTGTTCGGTCGGGGCCTCAACTGTCAAAGGTTGTTCAGTTTCCTTCGTTGAAGACACGGGATTCACGGGTTTGGGCGTAGCCAAGAGGTCCCATCCTCGATCACTTACGGTGATAGTGGCAACGGCTTCCCAGTCATAACGGCCGCCGGGACGTTGGGATTCCCCTACTTTTTTCATGGTGACCGCATGTTGTGGATCGCGCAAGGTTGCTTCGAATTCAGAGACTGTGGAAGACTCGTCGGCGCCCACGCTAAACTGCATCGCGGAACTGCCGTTAGAGGATTGTGTAAAATGTGGGCTATTTAGAATTACTTTCTCAGAGGCTGGGATACGTTGCGAAATATACGCTAGTTCGTCAAGCCAATTTGGTGAACCCTTTAGGAAGGACTCAATTTGATTCCATTCAGAGGTCTGAGCTTCGGCGACTTTCAGGTCCTCTTTCAATTTGACAATTTCTTGCTGGAATTGGTCCAAATCACTATCGAGTGACCTGTGCTTGTTCCACAACCAGGTTGCACCCAAGAGTACCACAGCTGCGGTTGCGCCCACTGCTAATACATTGCGACGAGTGTTGCTTTGCTTCGGAGGTCGTTTCTTTGGGGAACGAAAATCTATCACATCTTGGCGATCTGCTAGGCCAGATACCAGAGCACCGGCAGATGCTACGAGCCGATTGGCGTGAAGATTGACAATTGGCTTGGAGGAGGCTGAGCAAATTCCTTGAGGGTCAACAATCGAAACTTGCGTCTTTAACGACTCGGCCAGTTGGTTGACCGTCGGTTGAGTGTGATCCGAATCAGAAATCAGAACCACTCCATCGAGTCTCAGATCGCCAATCAGTGGCGAGGCCGCTAGCAAGCTACGCCGAACCTCACCCATCAGTTGACTTGGGAATTGGTCATTGTCCTGCGGTAATCGCGTATTGCGGATCAAAACAACTCGACCATTGCGCAATAGAAACAGGTCGGCCTGCTCGTTCGTGGTACAAATAACCAGATATAGACCTTCACGAGGAACTGAGCCGCTGGCAATAGCAAAGCGGGCTATTTCCAAAGGTCGCAACAATACGCCAGTCAATTGCATACCGGCAGATCGACAAGCCTTTTCGAATTCTGCCATCACGGTAGGGGAAATAACAGCCACCAAGGCAGTTCGCATTTCCTGTTTTGGGTCATCCGGCACCAAAACATAGTCGATCGGCCAGTTATCACCCATCTGCGCAAATTGTCTCTGAGCCTGAAAACGAATAGCATCAGGCAATTCTTCAGCCGCTATACGTGGAATGGGCAGCGTGCGCACTTCAACCATATCACGGCCAGCCACGATGACCACGTCGGTCTTGCCGGCGCCAATGTCATTGACGGCCGAATGGAAGGCTTCTTCAGCGGAGACACTGCGTTCGTCGACGGTGCCAACCGGCCGCAAGGCAATCTTATCAAGCGTAAACTTTCCGCTCCGGCTTGAGCCTGTCACAGCTATCAAGCTGTCGCGTTGCCAGTCAATAATCGTTTGCTTTGACACATCAAATCCTATGGCCGATGAGTGGCTATTGCGGTACTGTCATCAGATGACAATTTGTCACTAAAAAATGGACCGCTCTCGGGAGTTTCTATTCTAGTTGTGACGGCGGACTATTGCATCATGTTTCCGCCCTGCATTCCAGCGTCAAAACGCTGTCCCAGGGTTGTTACATCGAAACCGCGTTCCAAGTGATCCAGTCGGCGGAAAAACTGGATTTCGGGCAATTCACCCGCGCCGCTAATAATGGCTTCAATCCGAGAAAATGTAGCTCCACCTTCCATATACCCAATGATTTGGGCTTTGTACACGTCTCCCCCGCAAGTGATTAGCGGCAGTAATGCCCGCATTTCATCCATGGTGAAGTAACCCTCATTAACCAACCAAGTTTCGAAATTCCTGGTTTCGCTGTCCGATCCATCATTTCGGGCCGCCAAAATCTCCTCAACCTTTTCAGTTGTAAACCCAGGTATCCCATTAAGTATTTCTTGTGGGCATTCCATGATATTAATGCGTCCGGGTATGGCGGCAGCATCGACCGTCGTAAGGTAGTCCATTAGCATAGGAGCTGAAAGTGCCAACTCGCCGGGAAGAGAACTTAGCGGAGATGAGTAGGTAGTTTGTTGCCCCTGCCCTCCTTGCCCACCGATCGACACCGTCGAGTCGTAAATATCCAGTACCTGGTTAAAACGCACGCTCCCTTGCTGTTGACTGAGATCCATATTTGCAATGATCGTTGGATCCCAGGGGACTGTCGTATTATTACTTGTGCCGCTCTGGGGCGCGACCGACAGTAGCGATAGCTGTTGTCCTAACGCGCCGTCGGTTTCTTCTAATTCGGCAGCTGCCATTGAGGCTAATGTAGCCAGTGGATTGTTTGCCTGAGCCTGGCCACCGAGGCGAAAACCAATTATGTAGCTAGCGGTTGACTCGTCCAGAACGGTCAGCAAGTCTTCATACAGGGTGGCCAAGTCATCGGAATTAATATTAATGCGCGGAGTTCCGTCAAGCGCACAATTCTTTTCAGCGGAGTGTAACGTCAAGTATTGCGACCATCCCAGCGGAGGAGGTGGCTGAACAGTCGGATCCAAAGCTGCGGCTGGAAGCGAGCCGGGCATAGCTCCGGGTTGGACCCCCATTTGCATGTTAGAGAGCTCAGCAGCGTCCAAGTAACCATTGCGATCAGCGTCGTAACCAAACAACATCACTGGCGTGATGCCGCGTACTAACAGCAGCTGTTCGATCGACTGCAGTGGACCGTTGGCTGGACGATAGGCAGGCTGCATACTCGAATAATAGTCTGAATATTCAGCTCCATACATTCGTGGCTCTTCATCTTCATCAAGCCAATCCAGGATCGCGTCGGCAATGTCTTCGGTCATGCCTGGAATGCCCATTAGTAGAGATGTCGCCAGGCTTAGCCCTGTTTGCTGACTGGCTGCACTTGCAAGCTGGCTAGCCAACTGTCCAGTCCCAGAATCGGTAGCCGTTGAAGCACTAGCCGTCGTTCCACCTGAGAGTGAATCCAACTGTACCAATGCATTCAAGTTGAGTTTGGCGGACTCGTTTTGTAGTCCATAACGTATGCCACTGAAATTGCCGAATTCATCGAGGGCCGGCGAGATAATCGTAAAGTTTCCACGGCGGGCAGGATCAATGTCGGGCATCACGTTGAGGGCTTGAAAAAGCGATGGGTTATTCCAGGTACCTCCCAAGTCCACATTGCGCTGTCCTCTAGGGTAGGCCAGAAAAAGCCTAACCGTCTGAGCTCCAGATTCGGCACAGAATCGAGCTTGTAGACGCTGATTTGAAATCAGGGTTGACTCATATGTATTCAGCATTGAGCGCGCAAAATTGAGCGCCGCCAATGATGAAATGGCAATTACAATCAGTACGACTATCAGGATGAATCCTGAGGTATTTGGCGAGAGGTAGTCGTTGTTGCTTCTTTTATTCATAGTCCCATCGACTCCATTCCCGCTTCTTCCTCTGCCGCTGCTGCTGCAGCTGCAGCCTTCAGCTGAGCACCTGGGATCGCAACCACCAATTCATAGACTTCAATGCCGTACATGGCTCGTTCGTCCAACGAGATCGTACTAATCATACGACCTGGATCAACCGCACCACCACGGGCCGCGCCCGAGGCAGACTGCATGGCGAGAGTGATTTGGACTAGCCAAGGCACGGATTGCTGAGACGAATCCCACTGATACAGCCATTGGGTCCCATCGAAAAATGCAAATTCGACAGCAATTACCTCAGGTGCGATTAGGTCACCCGTGCGTTGCAATCGCTGAGTGTCTCCCATTTCTTCAGCGTATGCCAAAATGCGTCTGTCCAATTGCCTGCGTACTAATCCACTTGAGAAACCGGCGGCTTGAGCATCTAAGACTTCAACGCTGCCAAAGCCTTGCATCATGTCTTGTATGCCTTGGTTGGTCGGAGTTTGGATGTAATAGGTTACCGTCTTCACATCGCCTGGTACGTCAGTTAGGCTGGTCGAAAGTGCAGATGTTGGCTGAACCATGTATTCGTCAAAGCGTGGTACGCGACTCACATCAATCATGAGCTGATACTGATTGCCGTAGATTCCTGGAGGTAGGGACGAGAGCGTGGTTGTTAGTAGATCACCTGTCGAGCTTCCATCTGTGGACGCGGTGTCGGTAGCTGTCGTACCTGTGGAACCCATCGAGCTTGACCCAGTCGAGGCCATACCAGTCCCTCCACCTCCGGAGGTTCCGCCTGTCGTTGCAGAGCCCCCTCCACTGCCGCCACTACTGCTGCCGCCACTACTGCTGCTACCACCACTGCTGCTACCACCAGCCGTTGAAGCAAGTCCACCCGTAGTGGCGCCGCCAGTCGTTCCGCCTCCACCGCCTCCTGAAGAGCCCATTAATTGTTCTAAAACACTGTCATCGTATTCTTGTTCCAAAACCACGGAACGAATGTCGTCTGCAATCCTATTGAGAATGCTACGTGCCAAGTGCATACGCCGTATGTCTTCGCCACGAATTTGGAAATTCGTCGCAAATGTTTGCATCAAATATCCAATGAGCGTCGTAGCCACAACGATCAGTGCGAGCGCCAAAACCATTTCAAGCAACGTAAAAGCGCGACGCGAAATACCGGCTGAACTGTACATCAGTATGCACCTCCGGTAGTGGTGTTATCCGTTTCCGGAGGCACGTCTAAGGCTAGTGATGGATCAATAATCCACCGGTTAACATAAAAGTCACCATTAGTTTCTATCAGCCCCAAGTTTGGGTCAATTTGCTGGACTGCGACCTGCAGGCTAACCATGCCACCGGCTTCTGCTTGCATGATCTGCAATGAGTAATTCCAGTTTGTTGAACCGTAGGCCGAATAGTATGGAGTCCAAGTGACCGGTTGAGCAGGCAATACTCCAGCCACTACTTGATTCATCACACTCTCGGCAACCAATTCTGCCTGAGTTAATTTCTGAGAACGAAGTGCATTGTCCGTCGCCAATTGCATTGACTGAGAAATGTAGGCCACCGACATGGCGAGAATCGTCAAGGCCAACACTACTTCGATCAAGGACAAAGCAGTTCTGCGGATCTCTTTGTGCCTCATCGAAGAGGAAATCTGGCATTCTAGGCATCTGCCTCGCATGGGTCACTCCTTAGGCGTGGAAGCGACATTGAGAATACTCATGACCCGCGCCTGTCCGGTCAAGCCACGTAGCTGTATCGAACGAACATCTCCGCGAGTATTTTGAATCCTTACCTCCGCCGTACTGGTAGAACCATCAGGGTAAAAGTAAACCGGTTGGGATGAAGTATTTGTGCTTAAGGTTCCTGTTTTCTGGGCGGTCGTGTAGGCTCGCATATCTCCAGCAACGATACAGCTGACGAATGAGATGCTTTCCTCGAGCTTTTCCGTGTCTTCGGCGCTTTGCCCAGGCAAGGTACCTTGTGTGCTCAGCATTCCGTTGCTTTGAGTCTCTACAATCATGCCGGAGGCGGTCATCAACTCTGCACCAGCACCGGCATTAAGATAATCTGATTGTTGTTGCAAGGATCTTATTGAAAAATCACGCTCACCTGGAACACATTCAAACACTTGAGTTTGCCCTGTCCGCATAGCCTGCAGTCTAGTTTCCTCCCAAGAAATGCGAATCATATCTGCTGAGGACTGGACTTTTTGTCGTTCGTAAGAGTCAAGCAATGCGGGGACGGCAATCGATCCAATCAGTCCAATGATGGCTAGCACTAGAATTAACTCAAGAAGCGTGAAGGCTCGCTTTGGGGTGCTTTCCCAGAATCTCTTTGTCGCGATACATGATTTCAACGAGCCCACGAAATCAATCCTACTTACCAACTGAATGTGTGGTTGCAATTCCAAAACTGCGCATTGGATTCAACGTCTCACTATTAACCGGTAATATCATCTTCGGTTCCACTTTGCCCGTCTGGCCCCAAACTTCGTAGTTCGAAAACATTGCCGTTCAGTTTATATTCGTACGCATTGTTCCACGGATCTGGTTCAATTGGGTCCCGAGAAATCTGAATCCACTTAGTCGGGTCTGCCAAATCGCTGGGGGACGCATACAGAGCCTCTAACGATGAAGGGTAAGAACCCACATTAAGTCGATACTGTTCCAGCATGTTCTTCAGGTTGCTAATCTGACCCGCAGCAGTCTTTTTGAATGCCCCTTCCTGGATACCGCCGATGTTATAGACAGCGATTCCAGCAATTGCGGCAATAATAACCAGCACGAGCATCACTTCCAAAAGGGTGAAGGCACTTCGTTGCATCGTTCGCAAAGGCTGACGGCGTTGACGTTTCATAATCTCATGTTCTCCTCAGATTTGTGGTTCTCTTCGTGAAATAGCTCGCGAATACTTATTCAAGGGAAAGTGGGCTAGGTACACAAGCCCCTGCATGCTCCCTTCTGGGGGCCTTTTTTTGTCGGCCCCATCCTATTAAATCGCGGAAGAGCTATTAAGTAGCGGTACCATTAGGGCCAAAACAATAAAAAATACCAAACTTGCCATGACCAACAACATCATGGGCTCCAACAAGCGTACTAAGATATCTAGTCGCCGAAAGGTCGTCTTTTCCAATGAGTCGGATATTTGAACCATCACTTTGTCCAAAGTATTGGACTCTTCTGCCACTGCGATCATCTCTACAACTTGACTTGGAAAATGCCCAGATGCAGCCAGTGGCGTTGCCAACTTCTCACCCGCAGTAATATTTTCGCTTGCCTTGCGTATTGAATCGGAAAGAATGCGATTACCAGCGGCATCCCGACTGATATCTAAAGACCGCAATATTGGGACACCGTTTGCCAGCAAAGTCCCCAAAACACGACAAAATCGCGCTACCGCCAAACTAAGAAAAATAGTCCCAAACAAAGGCAGCTTAATCTTGGCATAGTCCCAGAATCGCTTCCCCTCAGCGGTACGCATGAACGTCACGACGCCACCGATCGACAGGGCAATCACACCTAACAGAAGCCACCAATAAGATTGGAGAAAAGCGCTGAAACCCAAGAGCATATCAGTTGCCACGGGTAGTTGACCTTTGTCTCGCAAAGTGGCAAACAGAGGTTCAAATTTGGGGACGAAAAACACGATCAACACGATTACTACCGTCGTACCGACGCAGGCCAAGAACACAGGGTAGGCCAATGCACCCATGGTCCTCCCTTTCATGTCCTCCTGCTGTTCGGTAAAGAAGGCGACACGTTCTAAGGCATCCTCTAAAAAGCCACCTTCGGTTCCGGCCCGCACCATATTCACGGACATTTCATTGAAAACTCGCGGAAAACGAGCCATGGCGACCGGTAGGGGTTCGCCATCTTCCACACGAGCCTTTATCTCCTCCAACACGGCTTTTAAGGCCGGCTTGCTCGCTTGCTTGCTCATTACCGTCAAGCTACGAATCAATGGGACGCCACTTCGCAACAGCGACGCCAGTTGATTATACGCGTTGGCCATCACCTGGCCGCCTACGCGCTTGCCACGCATCTTCGAGTTATCTTTGGCGATCGTGATCTCAATAGGCAACAATGCCATAGAATCCAATTGCGCCAAGGCCTCATGTTGACTGTTGGCGGTCAAGGTGCCTGATTTTTTTGAACCGCGAGAATCGCGGGCAACATATGCATAATCTGGCATGGATCATTAACCGAAAGAAAGTGGGATCACAACTCGTGGCTGGCAAAAGCCAACCATTAACTCCAATTCTGCGGGCCGATGGTAGGTGTAGTCACGCGATGCGGTCACCCTTCGTGACTCGTATGACCTCGTCCACACTGGTTGACCCGGCAATAGCCTTGCGCCAAGCGTCCATGCGCAGGGTTTGCATGCCGGCTTTAAGGGCCGCTTGTTTAATCTCCCACGTGCTTACGCGGTCATGCGCTAGGGTTTTGATTTCTTCGTTTGTAACCAACAATTCGTAGATACCCATCCGTCCTGAATATCCAACATTGCGACAAACACGGCAGCCGACCGCTTGGTACAGTGGCTGGCCAGCTAAATCCTCCCAAGGGAAATCGCTAGGGATATCTTCTGTTTTGGGAGTGTATGCTAATTTGCAATGGGGGCAAAGGCGACGCACCAGCCGCTGGGCCATGATACCTTCTACGGTACTCGAAACCAAGAATGGCTCGATACCCATGTCGACGATTCGCGTAAAGGCACCAGCCGCATCGTTGGTGTGCAACGTACTGAATACTAAGTGACCAGTCAAAGAGGCTTGAATAGCGTTTTCAGCGGTTTCCTGATCGCGAATTTCTCCAACAAGAACAATGTCCGGGTCGTGACGGAGAATACTTCTAAGTGAGGCCGCAAACGTCAAACCTATCTTGGCGTGTACTTGTATCTGATTGATTCCATCAAGCTGATATTCGACTGGATCCTCGGTCGTGATAATCTTGTTCTCTGGACTACGGATCTCCAACAAGGAACTATAAAGCGTAGTTGTCTTTCCGGAACCCGTCGGGCCGGTTACCAAGATGATGCCGTGAGGTAAGCGAATCAGCTGGCTAAAGATATGATAGGTCCTGGGGTCCATGCCCAAGCCTTGCAGGTCAAATTTCATGGCTCCTTTATCGAGGATCCGCATGACGAGGCTTTCGCCGTGAATCATGGGGATAACCGACAAGCGAATATCGATCTCTCGTCCATGAACCTTTAGTTTGATCCGTCCATCTTGAGGAAGTCTTTTTTCCGCAATATTCAGGCGCGCCATGATCTTCAGGCGGCTGATGATCGCGGCTTGAAAGCGGTTGATTTCTGGTGGAACAGGTTGTATGTGTAGAATGCCATCGATGCGGTAGCGAATTACCAGCCCCTTCGATTGAGACTCAATGTGAACGTCGCTTGCTCGCGAGTCAATCGCTTCCACTAGAATCTCATTTACCAGCCGAACGACAGAAGCCTCTTGGGCCATCTCGCTCAATTCGCTACCGTCAGTCTCTAAATCCTCCAGTAACTGTATGTCTTCGTCCTCGGCACGTGCGGCTATCAAGCCTTCAACAGTCTCTGAGCCCACTCCCAAATGCTTTTTGGTCAGCCTAGCAATCTCATTGCGTTCTGCCAGCACCGGAATGATGGTCAGTCCGGTGGCCGCGCTTGCTTCATCGAGAGCATACACATCCAGCGGATCTGCCGTTGCCAATCGCATCGATCCATTGAATCGTTCAAGCGGGAATAGCGAGTGACGGTAGATTAACTTCTGTGGGAAATCTTTGACCAAATCGACGTCGACTTCTGCATTTCTTAAGTCGACAAAATCCATGCCCAGCTCTTCTCCCAGGGCTCGTAAGGCTGCCTCCTCATCCACCATTCCCTGGCGAATAGCTGCATTCAAGAGTTCACCTCCTTGCAGCGATTGGGAACGCAGTTTCTCTAGGTTTTCCGCGTCCAAAAGTCCTCGTCGAGATAGTATCTCACCTGCTTCGTACATTAGCTTTGAGGCCTTTTCCTGATAACTGTCATCGTGGAGCGGAATAGGATGCCGAGTGGGTTGTTGATTTGGTCTGAAATCATAATTCAACGGTGATCCGAAAGTTGTAGGGCAAGGGAGCGGGACAATCCCGGCCGCTCACGTGTCGCGCCCACTGATTCACCAAGTCGCGATGCGTTCGGATCGTTAACCCAAATATAGAGATTAATTGCCACGACCGCCACGATTGCTTGTGGGAGCACCGCCACCTCCAAAGCCACCCGTTCTGCCACCAAATGGTGTGCCGCCGCCGAAGCCACCGGTCCGGCCACCAAAGGGTGAGCCACCACCGGGAGTACCGCCGCCAAAACCTCCGAATGTTCGACCTCCAAACGGTGAGCCGCCGGTGCCGCCTCCTGGTGGGCCACCTCCACCGAAACCGCCACTATCACGCATGCGCTGAAAGAACTCTGCTCGCCGCTGTGCTGCAGCCGCATCATCTGAACTTTGCGTTCCGCCAGTCTGACGGTTTGTGTTGCTATCGCTTCCCGATGTGTTGGTTTGTGCCTTTTCCCCAAACACGCTTACCAAGCCGTTGCGAACGACATCAGATGTTACTAGTCCTGGCAAAGTCACCGTTTCAATTGTTTCCTCGCCATCTCCCATTCCTGCTTCATCTATCATGCGAACAATCTGTCGAATTTCCATGATATCTTGGGGTTGAGCTACTACGAACAGTGTATTGGTATCCGTATTCGCAGATATGGCTATTTTGGACTCCGCAAGCTGAGTCGAATTCCCACCTCGAGAACCACCTCGTCCACCGCCACGAAGAGCTTCTATTATCTCGGCAGGGTTAGGTTGACCGCCTCCGCCGCCGCCACGATTGGCTCCTCCACCTGCCCCTTCGATCCGATCGCCATACATTTCCTTGATCATGTTTAGGACAACCGTGACATCTTGCGTCAGAACCGGAATGGCTTCAACCACACCACGAGTCTCAATATTGATTGGGCTTTCCACCTGATCGATGACTTCGAGGATCTGTTCGATCAGCATAAGGTCAACTGGGTTGGCTTTGATAATAAGCATATTTAGTCGTGGTTCAGCCGTAATCGAATAATCCCCACTAGATATACCGACACTTGAGCCAACGGTATCGCTACTACCTCCCAACATACCTCCCAGCATGCCTCCACCGAAGCCGCCAAACATGGCACTCCCCAGTCCTCCCAATAGGTCACCTCCACCACCAGAAGATCCTGCTGTTCCACTGAGAATTGTTTCAAGCAGTTCCTTGGCTGCCGCCGCCTTAATGTACTTGAGATACCAAACCAATGGCTCTCCGCTGCTGACTACCATTTGGTCCGACAGCAATCGCATGACATTGTCAAACTCAGCCAATGCTTGTGGATCGGAGGAGGAAATGATCAGACCATTTGGGCCTTCCATGACGACGATTTCAGGGCCTTCATCTGCAGTCTCGACCTGTCCGCTATTCGAATCTTGAGCCGCTCCACTCGCTGAGGAGTTGGATTGATCGCTCGCACTAGCTTCTTCTTGTTGAGATACAAAACGCCCAACGGGAATCCCGCTGGAGTTTCGGCGATGTGTATTCTCACTGCGTGAGTTTTCGCTGGGCTTCACCGTGGCTGGTTCAGCTGGAGAAGACGGATTGACCTCAGAGCCTAAATTCGATTCCGATTCTCGTGGCACCGTTCGCTGTGGAAGTCCACGGGTACTAGACGCTCCTTGGGTAGACTGAATGCGAAAACGAACCTTGCTGTTCGACATGCGCATCAATTGCTCTGCTTGCTGCAAAACGTCTTGCGTCGAGCCACCCATGTTCTTTAGGAAACGAATGTTTTCACCCCAGGGATTTGTGCTGGCCGTATTGTTCTCAAGAGTACCAACCAATTCCCGTATTTGATTGACCTGAGTTTCAGTACCCTTGACCCAGACCTGACGTGCCAGAATATCTCCGTCAATTACCGGTTGGCCGCTAGTCGAATCGCTGGAATCGGAAATACCAAAGAACTTTTTGATCGCTGCAATGGCAAGCTGAGTATCTAGACGCTCAAGCTGTATTACTTCGAAATCTGATGACTCACCAGCCAGTTCCTTGAGCGTGTCTTCAACGAGTTGGTGTTCTGCTTCGCGGCCCTGCAAGACCAGTTGACTGGCAGTTGCGTCTTGCGCCAATCGCAGATCTGGAATCCCTTCCAGCAACTGAGAAATCACATCGTAGGCCAACTGCATATCGATACCAACAACGCGGTGACGTCGAATAAACGGTTTTTCAACAGCGATTACGGCCGCAGACTCTGGAAGAGGTTCGTCCATCTGTTTAGCCAAGTCGCGCAGAATCTGAATTGTATCTGCTGATCCCTTACAATAGATTTTTGTCCCAAATGTGTCGGTCGAGATACTAATGTCATTGTTGACATTCACGCCTTCTTCGAGTCCCAGTAAAGGTCGAGCTACAGATAATACTTCCTCTGCCGTAACATGTTCCAACGGAATTGTGTGAACGGACGAACCACGCGATGAAGCAGGGTCTTCAGCACGCTTGATCATCTTCGCAATCTCGCGAACATTCGCCGCCGCGTCAGTAACCAGAAGTTGCCCAGAAGCAGGTAATGCTGCCACTGTACCCTTGACGCTTACGAGTTCTTTGGCTTCGTCTTCAATATCCTCAGGTTCTAGGCGTTCAAGGTCAAACAAGAAACGTACAAATTCCAAATCGCCAAATTGTTCCAACTCCTGCATCGAATTAGTCCGATATGCCATTTCACGAAGCAGCTGTGCGGAAATATCTTGTTCCAGGTCAATACACCTTAGCATGCGCCCCTGACGCAGCAAAGTGTAACCTAGATTGAGCATCGACGCGTTGATCGTGTCAATCGTCTCGGTGACGCTGTATGTGCGGGATCGATCGCGGTACGTAAATGTACCGGTTGGAAAAACATCGTTTTGTAACGCCAGATCCGCCTGATCAGCCAACCATTTAATAACATTGTCCCAACGCTCGCCCTGAAAATTAAGCTCCAAGCGAATATCTTCGACCGGCAATGTCTCGTTGTCTCGCGAAGTTTGATCGGATGCGGTAGACGCTAAAGTGTTTTCAGCGGGTACTGTTTTTTCTGGGGGCATGGGATCGCCCAAAGAAGTCGCTTCGATTTGTCCTGCCAACACCTGCCATGCCGCCCACTGGGTTTCCGAGAGCTCTTGGCGAATGGCTCGTTCGGCATCGGAGCGAGTTCGATCAGCAGTCGGTCCGCGTCGATTGTCGGCTACCTTGGCAACCCAATCGGCCACAATATCCCGTTGCCAGTCCGCCAAATTCAGCTTGTCAGCTACGCTCGGCTCATCCAAAGACAACATGCCCATCCAGTCGATCCGATACTTCGCCAACTTGTCCTGCTGATCAGGATTCAAAAGTGCAAAGCCCATCAATTCCGACTCGGCCCCAAACTGCTGTCTCATTTGCACATGCTGGCTAATCGGCGCTTCACGCAATTGGCTGCTGAGTCCCAGAGCTGCACTTCTCCGCTCATCAAGCAGTTTCTTGATGGCCGCTTGTTGTTCCTCGTCGAGATTTAGCATCTCGATTACGTTAGGCTTAATGAGTTCCGGTAAAACCCCCACAATGTCCTGCCCGTTCCCAAAGCTAGGAAAACACACAAGGATCATGAATAGTGATAACCGAAGTCTTTTTAACATCTTGTATCTCATTGACTTACGTCGAATTGGGAGAAGCGAATCAGACGTTTCCTCTTTGAATTTCAAAGTGCACCAGATGCAGAGCAAGCTGAAAAAATACAACTTATTGCGGCAAAACACTTTGTCTTCGTAAAGGTAGTTAAGTTAAAGATTAATTGGATTGGTGATTAGTTGCAGCACAAGAAAACCTTCGTTTGTCTTTATTTCTGTACACGAGCCCAACTTATTGGAAGCTACACGATTTTGGCTGCAAATCTCGTACTATTATCACTACTCAACCCTTCCACTCCCGTAAAGTTTCGTTACCTGGTTTAAAGTCTCACTTCATGCCCCCTATTCTAGCTATTGGGTATTCGGCCCGGGCACTTGCTCAAGCAGTGGTCTCGTCGGGACGCAAACTTCATCTTGTTGCGGACCATTTTGGGGATTCGGACTGTCAATTCTCTGGCTCAGAACATCATCGCATAGGCTCGTGGCGGTCGACTCACGCCATAAAAGACCTGGTTCGCAAGATCGAGGAATGTCCGCGGCAATTAACAGTGCTCTTTGCAGGGGGACTTGAAAATTGGCCTGAACTCATGGATGAACTCGCTCCCGCCGCCCAGATCTGGGGGCCGACTAAGGAACAACTTTATGTGTTAAGGAATTGGGGTTTCTGGCGGTCGGTCACAGAGCGTTCTGGCATTGGCTTTCCGGATACACGTAACTCAATGGAGTTTGTGCATGTAAAAGATCGATCAGTTTCGAATTCAAAGTGGCTCACAAAAACCGAACAAAGTGCCGGTGGACTGGGTGTCAGTCGTTTTAGAGAAGGAGATGTGCATCTGGAGGGAACAGGAAAATTCTATTTTCAGCAGCATATTTCTGGTAGATGTTTGGGAGTGCATGCTGTTCTAACGGCCGGCGAAGCATATTTGCTAGGCATCACCCAGGCCTGGGATAGGCAATTTTGGCCCGGACCGACGGAATTCATCTACCGTGGTTCATGGGGTCCGATCCAACTCAAGAGCTTTCAGCTTGAACAGTTGAAATATCTGGCTAATACAATCCGCCAAGAATCTGGCCTGCTTGGTTGGGTGCAATTTGATGTAATTGAGGACGAGCAATTGCAACTGTGGCTCCTAGAAATTAATCCGCGCTGGGCGGCAGGTATGGAGATCTTAGTTAGGTCTCATTTCGCCAATCCAGTTGAATGGCATTGCCAGGCTTGGACGCACCCATGCAAAACGCTGCATACGGATGTACATACACACTCGAACGGTTTGCCGTTGGTTTCGAAAGTGGTTCTCTACGCAGAACGCGATATCGAGTTTCGCCAGCGACACAATGAAGTTTGTCCCGAAGTCTTTGAGCCGTTTTTGAATGGCAAAATCATGGAGACCGCCATGGCATTTGTCGCAGATGTACCTGCTTTTCACGGGAGCAGAATTTGCGTGGAACATGGACATCCGATCTGCACACTTATTTGCGAAATGTCTAATGAATCGCGTAGGCTTGATTCGGAGAAAATTGAGCAACAACTTTTGTGCGTTCATCGGAATACTGCGGCCGAAATACTGCATGGCTTTGGAAACGCAGCCTAGAGGAGTGGCAGGAATTACTATTGCGCGACCCCGGAATGAATGACCTTTCAGCCATTTCACTGAGTTGTCTTAAAATCAGAAACTTCTACGTTTGGGTTCTGTGTCCACAGGTGTTTTTGAATTTTGGCCGCCGAAGATCATTGAAGGAAGCTGGAAGAGGTCGAAATTCAACTCTGGCAACAGCGATTGAGTTTCGCCTGTCTCGCTGGACTTAGGCGTCGAAAACGGAGGCAGTTCTAGCTCCAAGGTTCCGACGACCGATAGGCTGCCAGGTAACTGTGTTAAGTGGAATTTACCTCCACGAAACCACTCCAACCAAGGCGCGCAGTACTCGAGAGGTGGCATTGGTTTTCCAGTTGGACCTACAGAACCCAATTGCCAAGCTGAACTGATCCACCAATCTTCGCCAAATGGTGCGCGAACAAGTTCATATTCACCTCCCACTGGACACTGCAGTTTTACGTCCAGGATTCCCTCAGCAATGGCCAGGCACTCGGCGCTGGGAACCTTTAGATATTGGTGGAAACTATCCAATAGCAACGCATTACCGCGCGAGGCTCGTAGCCCGCGTCGATACCACTGAATGTTGATCCAATTGGATAGCGTGGAATTGGTCAAATCTGCAACTCGCAAGCGCGCTTGGGCTGGGTCAGAAGATTCTACCGGCGCGATTTGAGGAATCGCATTCTCTATGATAGAGCGGTCGAAGGACAACAAACTAAAGCCTGCGTTTTGCCAACGCCACAGTCCTCCGATCAATCGTGTGTATCCCGCGTAATCGGGGCGTGCTAAGCCGAGTCCTAGTGGTAGTCGCTCGATCAGGCCCGGTTTGGGCCAAGCTCCTATGTAGCCTGGCGTTGCACGCAGAGCCTGAAGTGTCTTGATCAGACCTTGAATTTCCTCTGGTTCAGGCGGCATCATATCCTTGACTCCAGCAAACAGATGATAGTCTGTCGTGCCAGATCCAATTATCAAGGCGTCGTCTCGGATATGAAGCTGCAAGGAAGCCGCATCGTCGGCAGGCAAGCGGATCTCAAGCGGGGTCGGTGGTGCAAGTTGTCGCCCAATCCAGCCATATTTTTCTTCCACAAACGGAGCAATATAGCCCTCCACTGCCACTTGCTCGCGAGTCGGACCAGCAGGCGAGCGATAACGTCTCACTCCGACCACCATCGGATCCATATTCTTCCACTGTTGTTGATAGAACGCTGCGATGCGTCCGTACTGCTGGGCTTCTACACTGGTAACTCCATCGATTTCAACGTCCTCGATAGGCAGAAACGACCCGCGAGCTCCGCGCAATGAATCGATCCACTCGCCATCAAGGTTCAGTACTCGAGCACCATCGGGGCGTTTATCAAACCCTTCGGGCAGAAATCCGAAGCTCGCCAGAGATTTCAAATCATCTACTTTATGGCCTTCAGCTCGGGCAGCTAATGCGGCAACTTCTGCAATCTCTAGATGTGCAATGGCCTTAAGCCGGCGTTGTAGCTCAATTTGATATTTGGGGCTTACCAAGTGATAAAAAAACTCTGGGGAGAAATAGCCAAAAACCGTATAACCATTTGATTGCGGCATCCATCCTCGGGTAGCTTGAAAATGTGGCAGATCCGCCAAAGAGCGATCACCACTGGCCACCTGTATGAATCGTTGTGCTAAATGTTCACTCGTTGTGACAAATACGAATTTGTCGTGTATCACCAGAAAGGAACGCAAACGATTGTCGGGAGTACTTAATAAAGTTGCAGATTCCCCTTCTATGTTCAGCTGTTGCAATTGAGCTCCTGGGTACTTTTTTAGGAGCGCAGAACGATCGGTTTCCATGGATTGCTTTAGAATCGCAACATTGGCGGCCTCAAAAAGGACTCCCACTGAGGCTCCTTCCTTCATATACAAATCGGTACCAACCAGGGCCATGTCCGTAATGATTTTGTCACCAAACATCTTGGCCACAGCAGTGAGTTTGGTGCCCAACATGCGTTCAATGCGCTCTGCTGCCTCATGGTTGAAGCCTCTTAACAAGACAGCTTGCGCCAAATCTCCTCCGAACCGTTGAGATATTTCTTGAAACCACACGTAATTACTGAATGATCCGAACCGTAAATAAAAACACTCAGGCGGTACATGAGCGGCAATACTCTCAGTTTCCGTAGGCAATGGTTGTGCAATAGAAGGAGTAGGCGCCCAATTCGGTTCCATAGGTAATGGGCGATCACCAACCATTTCACCGCTTGTATCTTGCAAGGCAGTTGCCAAAATCTGTTCACGCAATGGTTCGATGGCAGCCAATAGTGCCAAGGTTTGCAGCGGCTGTGAGGACGGCGCTGTAGGCTCCGAGTTGAGCGCCAGATAAGGCAAATCCAACCTGCGTGAGAGCATGCTATGCAAGTACTGATGGACTAAGGTGGGCACATCTCCACGTTCTACTACCTGCCCAGCCTCATTCGAGAAATCAATCCACCATTGCTGAATGGCAGACTGGAATTGTTGATCCAATGCAGGTTCATCGCCGGTAACCGGGCTTATGAAGACTTGTTGCCCAATATCGCCAGATATTTGGATTCGCAAAGGTGTTTGTCCGGTAAATAGAGCTCGCACGGTCAATGCAACCGGAATTTGACGTGTCTTGGGTTCGCCTCGAATGACATTTCTCAAGCGGTCGATTAGGCCACCCGGCCGTCCAACGGCCAATGGTGGCAGGGGCTGTTGCTCCACTACTTCTTTGGATCGTACAGAAAGTGTGGGATAGAATACGCGTCCGTCTGCCTCAGCGATAATGACTCTTGGCGTCGTCTGAATTCCAACTGGAATCGGCAATTCAAAAGTGACAATGCCGAATGGTTCACTGCTAATCGCTTGCGGTGACAGCAAATTGTTCTCATCTTCAGACACGATCGGCGTAGGCACCTGGCCACTAGCAGGTAGCGCTACGCCAGTAAGCCAAATACTACTCACTATAAGAATTCGTAGGATCATGTTTTCAACCAGCGCCATCACGTGCATCTTATTGTCGTAGTGTCAAGAATAGGCATCATCGCAGCTATTCTAGTGGAGGAGACGCAACAGTGTAGCCAAGATAAGACGGAAATGAGTGGCTTACAATTGATTCTGATCGTATGTACAGCGTTGAGCCGCGGAATAGAGCTAAATCTATTTTTTGATTGTGGATAGCCACTTGGTGAGTGGGAGGGATTTTATCAATCTCAGCAAAAACGATTCAGTTTGTATGGAGTAGGGTCAATGTGCGGCATCTTGCCCATAACCATCTCGCTAATCAATTTCCCGGTGGCGGGTGCCATCGTCAGTCCAAGCATATTATGCCCAGCAGCTACCCAGACGTTATTCCAACGAGGACAACGGTCAATGGCCGGCAGGCTGTCGTACGTCATTGGTCGCCATCCATGCCACCTTTCAAGCTCGGGTTGCGACGTAGGCTCCAACAGATAGTGACTCGCACCGCTACGCAGCAGTTCTAGTCGCTCCTCAGGCAGCGAGTCGTCAAGTCCACTAAACTCCATAATGGATCCGAGTCGGTAGCCATCTTCGAATGGGGTGGCAACGACTCTGTGCTGCGGAAAAATTAAGGGAATGGATGGACACTGGACCGGGCGTGGCATGGTTATCGAATACCCCTTACCAGCTTCAATGGGAACGCGACAGCCTAAAAGCTCTTTGAGGGTAGGCGTCCAAGTGCCAGCAGCAAAAACAAAGGCATCTGCTTCTAGAACACCGCAGTCGGTAACAACAGTCCGGGCTACTTTTCCGGTTCCATCAAGAGCTTGCACTGAGTTGTCCTCAACGAAGCGCACACCAGTGGCAACTAAATACTGACGCAGTTTGCTAATAAGTCGATCGGGGCGAATGTGAGTGTCATGCTCGTAATACCAGGCACCTGCAATCGAGGGCTTCAATGCCGGCTCCACTTGCAGTGTTTCCTCGGCCGTCAATCGTTTGGCAGGCTCATGAAAGTGTTCCGCTAGCAGTTGATTGGTTTTTGAGTAGGCTTCTAATGCGCGATGCGAGTGATATACATAGAGCAAGCCCTTGCGCTGCCACAGGCCACTTAGTTCAGGAAGGCTCAAAAGTTGCTCGTATTCTTGAGTGGCCGAAGTCAAGATCGCTTGAATGCCATGGGCTGCCGACATCATGGAGCGCTGGTTGCACCGCCGCAAGAAATGCCACATCCAACTCCACAAATGAACGTCTAGGCGTGGGCGGATTCGAAAGGGGCTATGCGTGGAAAAAAGGGCCTTGAACGCTTCTTTGAAGGCTCCAGGTTCGGTCAAAGGCAATACATGGCTAGGGCAAATCAACCCACAATTTCCGTGCGAGCAAGCAGCTCCGATTTTCCCCTTATCAACTACCGTGACGCGGCAACCAGCCTGATTCAAATACCAGGCGCAATTGAGGCCAATGATGCCTCCGCCCACAATCAGAACGTTTGATGGAGCATCGGTGAAAACGGGATTATCTGTGGTCACGAAGGCGATTCATTCTGAATACATGTAAAACCAGTTTTATCCAAACCCAAACTGGTATGGGTCGTTTGGATCCAGCAACAATTTGCAGTCGGCAGTCACGTATGCCGTGCCAGTTAATACGGGGATGATCGATTTGCTACCAGGAATCCGGCGGTAATAGGCTTCAAACTGACTGCCAATCAAACTTTGTTGCACGAAGATCTCGCCAGCTTTCAGTTTCTGTTGTGCTGCTAAACATGCAAGTTTTGCACTAGTACCGGTTCCGCAAGGTGATCGATCAAATTGGTTACCCGGGCACAACACAAAGTTTCGAGTTTCTATTGGCGATTGTCGAAGTGACATCACAAGTTCAACGTGATCGATTTGTGCTCCATTTGCCCCGCGAATATTTCGAGCTTCAAGTTGAAAGGCGATTTCTTCCGCCAGTTGCTGCAACTGTTGACGGTTGGTCCAAGCAATCTCCATTCCATGGTCGTCACAAATAAAAAACCAGTTGCCTCCCCAAGCGACATCCCCATGCACAATCTGTCCGTTGTTTAACTCCAGAGCAACTTTTTCCTGATACTGATAACTGGGGACATTTTCCAATTGGACCCTATTCTTATCCAGGAGCGTAAACTCGACAGTACCCACTGGCGTATCCAGCCGATGTACGCCGAGGTCCAATCTGCCGAGATAGTTTAATGCTACGGCCACGCCAATTGTGCCATGGCCACACATATTGAGGTAGCCAACATTGTTAAAGAAGATGACTCCGGCAACGCTGTCTTTGTTTTCAGGAGGGGTCAAGATGGCCCCAACCATGACTTCGCTTCCACGAGGTTCCAGGATCATAGCGCGACGGAATTCATCGTAATTTGAGCGAAATTGGTCTCGCAATTCAGCCAGGGTCCCGCTGCCCAAATGAATGGGAGAGTTGATGACTATACGAGTAGGCTCGCCACCGGTGTGAGTATCGATCAGCTCAATGCATCGCATTTTGACATTGAAATCCAATTAGTTCACTCGATGCGAGCCAGTACTGAGAAAGCCAACGGCAGGGTTGTGGAAGGGCTATTTATTTTTCCCGCGACGTTGATCAAGCTGCTTTAGCAAGTCCTGGCAAATGTCGGATCGTTGTTCGGCAAGGTTGGTTGTTTCACCGGGTTGACTCAAATGATCGTACAGTTCGAGAAAGCCATCGTCGTGCGCGATCAATCGATACCGTGAATCCCGAATCGTTCGGGCTTTAGGAGTGTATGAAACAGCCACATGTCCACTCGATTCCTGCCGTTCAATAAGTGGCATCAAGGATCCACCCTGGGCAAAGCTCGGCTCAGGCAATCCTGTAGCTTGGCAAAGCGTGGGGAAAATGTCCAACGTTTCCACAACAGCGTCCAATTCTTGGTTAGGGTGACTCTCATTGGGAATGCGAATAATCAATGGACTACGCAGCGATTCTTCGAATAGAGCGTGCTTTCCCCAAATGGCATGTTCTCCCAAATGCCAACCATGATCGCCCCATAAGACAACAATAGTGTTTTCCCACATTCCAAGTTGTTTCAGTTGATCGAGCAATTTGCCTACTTGGGCATCGGCAAACGAAACACAGGCCGCATAGTGTTTGCGAACTTGAGTTGCGAACTCTGCGTCCTCGTTCGGATTTCGCTGCCAGCGGTTGTACTTCATAAATTCACTCGAAGCATGCCAAGTGGATCGTCCCGTCGGCTTATCCGGATGAGCAATAGTGGGCAGCGTGACGTCTACATAAGGTTCCATATACTTGGCAGGCGCGCCAAATGGCAAATGGGGACGGATGATGCCAACCGCCAAGAAGAATGGTTTCAAAGCATCCGATTGAAACTGCTTCATTTGGTAGAGTGCTTCGTCAACAATCAGACCATCGGGATAGATTGTGTCGGGGCCCTCGGTGGATTGGAATACATCCATGGCTTTCGCGTCACCCCGAATCTCACCATGGGCTAGGCCATGCATTGCGCCGCGGGGGTGCAGCCATTCGCCCGCGGGAAGAAGGTGGCGGTCCCACGAGTCCGGCATTTCCAGAATTGCGTCATCATTCCAGTCCGGCCCACCACGACCACCGGGATGGTGCGATACTTTGCCGACCGAAACAGTTGTATAGCCGTGTTGCCGAAACCAAGCTGGCATGCTTGGTGACACTGTATCACCACTTGCCATCCTGCGGGCACGTTCAAATATCGCCTCGTTGGACGCGCCTCCGTACTGACCCGTCAGCAAGGCATATCGAGATGCACCGCAGGTTGGTGCCTGTACGAAGTGACGAGAGAACCGACTACCCACAGCAGCCAAAGAGTCGATGTGCGGCGACGAAATATACGATTTGCCAAAACAGTTTAATTCGGGCCGCAGATCATCTACACATATCAACAAAACATTTCTTGGTTCTTGGGAGGAACCCACCATACAGGACAGTAGCATCCAAGCGAATATGAACTCGCCGATCAAGTTGGTTTTCCTCCGCCTCATTTCGCTAAGTCTCCTTTTCCTAGCTGGAAGCGCCAGGCAATGATCGTTTCACACTGATATTTACTTCAGCCCGCCGTAAATTCGCATTTCTGGAGCGAGTATCGCAGAGGTTGGGAGAAATGATTGCGTCTGGTCCAAGCCAGCTGTACTCGTCGTGGGAGCGGAGTTTGCATTGACAGCTTGAATCCAAACATTACGGAACACCACGGGATCTCCATGATCCTGCAACAGGATTGGCATCGGTTCAGGGCCCTCAGGTTTCCCGGCGCCGGTCTTAGCTGTAATTACATTTCGATAGTGAACGGGAATTCCGTTGTGAATGACGCTAATTTGCGCCATGTGGGTACGGTTGCCCTCAGCATCGAATTGCGCGGGTGTAAAAAAGATATCGTAGGTCTGCCACACGAGCGGTGGAAGAGCCATGTTGGTGTCCGGTTGGCGCTGACGATAGAGTGCGCCACAGCCATTAAATACTGGATCCTGGCCAAAGGATTCCAAGATCTGAACCTCATAGCGTCGTTGAATATAGACTCCGCTATTGCCTCGACTTTGGTCAACACTGGCTGGCATGAATGGAGTGCGAAACTCAAGGTGCATTCTGAAGGCTCCGAAGTCATCAACTGTCTCCGCTCCTCCCGCCAAATTTCCATCAGGGCTAAATTTCGCAGCTTTAAAGGCATCCACAGAGCTGCCGTCAAAGAGCACCTTGGCATTTGCCGGAGGTTTCAAACCCATTGATACGCTGCTGCGCACTACTTTGGTCAAGACAGCTTCAGCAATTCCATCTTTCAGAACCACTTGACCATTGGATACCCAACCTGTCAGAGATCCGTCCTGCTGAGCTAACTCAACTCTCAATGGTTTCGGCAGCTCCGAAGCATCTAACGGAGTGGACCCCAACAACAAAGTAGGTGTGGCATGATCCCAGCCGATTCCAGGAAGGCCTCCTTGGAAAACTTTTGCATATACCGACTGTTCCCCTTTCTGAGTTGAAACCTGCACAGCGATCGGTCCGCTGGGGCTCACACCAACGTATTCTCCGATCAATTGGTATATCGGGCCTGCCAACCTTGAATCAGTCACAGCAGGGTCGCCAGCGGCTTGAGCGATTTGGGGTAACCACAGGCACATCAGAAGCAGCAATTTAGTTCTCAGGAATCGCATGTTAGTTCATCTTGCAATTGGTTATAAAGGCTAGGACAGAGTCTTAATTACGAAATAAGTGGCCAGCGACAGGGAGTTCACAACTGTAAAGCCCCGTACGGCTGGTCATGTAAAGGGTCTTATTTTCTGGGCCACCAAAGCTGGCGTTAGCCGGCTGTTCCGGACACTCAATGATACCTAACAGCTTGCCATTTGGCGAGAAAACTTGAACACCCAGGTTACTTGTTATGTATACATTTCCCTTAATATCGACCGTCAATCCATCTCCCCCAGTATTGGTTTGGCCTGAGGGTTGTTGTAGTTCACAGAAAACGTGCCCCATTCCAATTTTCCCTGGAACAATTATGTCGTAGGCCATCATGCGGCTGGACATGGACGGCACGACATACAGAGTTTTCTCGTCAGGTGAGAGCATAATTCCGTTGGGGGCAGTCAGGTCACTCCCCAGCCTTAAAACGGTTCCGTCCGGCTGACGATAGTAAAAGGCTTCGACTTTCTGCGGCCAAGGTTCAGGAGCCCGGTAACGGGGATCTGTGAAGTATATTCCTCCTGTCCGATCAATAACCAAGTCGTTGCAAGCGTTATACCGTGCTCCTTGATATTCGCTTGTCAGACTGGATACAGATTTCGTTGTCAGGTCGATGGCAGCAAGTTGGCCATCCATTTGACAGGCTAGCAAACGATTCTCTCCGCCATACATAAGCCCATTCGCGTGACCAGCAGGCTGCAAGAACAATTCAATCTTGCCGTCCGGACGCAAACGCTGGATCGCATCGTTTGGGATATCGGTGAAATACAAAGAACCGTCTGGCGTCTTGGCTGGGCCTTCTAAAAACTGAAAGCCGTTCCTAACCAATTTTACTTCCCCGACGCTTCCCAGGCCTTCAAATTCCCCGCCATGGGCCAGCGGCAAAGCTGATGCCAACAGGTAGGTAGCCAGAAGGTAGGGTAGTATCCAGGTGTGGTGCATTCGCTTGTTAATCATGCTTTTTTCCTAAGAGCTTAGTTCTGGTAGTGCCTGCGTAGCGTCGCCAAAAGTTTGCATGTCAAGACCAGTGTTGTGCATGAGATTCAAGTAGAGTCGACACATCTGTCGATCGGCCGAATTGCTGTAATCTAGCACACGGCCGCCGCGGATTCGACCACCTCCCCCGCCTAATAGGACGACTGGCAAACGTGTAGCATCGTGGTTCCCGTTTAACATACTCGAGCAGAAAAGAATTTGAGAGTTATCGAGCAAAGATCGCTCGCCTTCTTGAATGGCTGCTAATCGGTGACCGATGTAAGCAAGCTGCTCCACAAAAAATTGATTGACTTTCAACCAGTCATCCGAGTCGGAATGAGACAACAGATGGTGAATCATGTAGTCCACGCCAAGATTCGGAAACCTCAGCGAGGAGTGATCGTTATTTAGTTTCAATGTGCAAACACGCGTACTGTCAGTTTGAAATGCCAAAACCAACAAATCGCACATGAGACGCATGTGCTCACCTATATCTTGCGGAACTCCATCAGCTGGGCGCTCGATGTTGGGTTCTTTTAGAGTGGGGCGGAATCCCTGAAATTCCCCTCTCCGATTGGCATTACTCAGACGTACTTCTACATCTCGAATGGCTGCCAGATACTCCTCTAGCTTACGTCGATCCTGCACACTAACCTGGCGTTCCAAATCGGCAGCTTCTTCAATGATGGCATCCAAAATGCTCTGATCGCCCCGCTGCCTTCCGTCGGTGAATAATCGATCGAATGCTAATGCTGGATAGACTTCCAATGGTGTTGGCGATGTGGGTGAGCTCCACGAGATATGGGAACTATAAAGCATGGAGTAATTCTTGTGCACACTCGGATTGGCTTTTTCACATCCCAATACCAGGCTAGGTACTTTGGTCTGTTGTCCGCTTGACTGAGCGATCAGTTGATCAAAACTCGTGCCAGAATGGATCTCACCACCTGATGCCAATGGAGCTCCTGAAAGTAAGTTTCCAGTTTGAGAGCTATGGATGTTTCCTTTGAGCGCCTCGGCGTTAAAAAGTCCTTGGATAAACAACAATTGCGTTTTTAATTTTGTTAGAGGGTGTAGTACGGCGCCCAACTCCATTTGATCCCCACTTCCCTTGGCCCACCATTGACGGCTGTGAAAGCCATTCCCTGCAAACAGTACGGCAGTTCTTACGGGAGCATTCTGGTTGTCTGAGTTCTGCCCCAGACATGCCATAGATTCGAGCCAGGGAAGCGAGATACTAATTCCCAACGTACCAAGCAACCTTCGTCGGTTTTGTATTGCATGCAACATTTCACACTTCCTAGAAACGTTTTGATCTATCGAGGTGGCAAAGTTAGTGTCTCTTTATCGACCCGAACAAACTGGAATTGGTCGCTCGAGACAATTTCCAATATCAACTGGCTCAAACTGCCTTCTTTGTCTTTTAGATGTGCTTGCATTTTGTCGAGCAATGGCTGGTCGGAAAGCTGCACGCTGCGTCCTAAACTGTAGCCCAAGAGTTTTCGACATAGCTGAGCATGGAACTCCTGCTGCCTTCGGTAAGCTAAATAGTTTCGCAATTCCTCAAACCCTACTACTTTTGTTCCGTCTGGAAGGTCTGCGGATACGTCTTCAGATTGTTGTTTCACAAACCTCCCAATGGCGTCAAAATTCTCCAACGCAAACCCAAAGCCGTCAATTCGACGATGGCACTCGAGACAACCCGGAGTCGAGCTGTGTAATTCGGTCAGTTCACGTGATGTTAGCCCTGCAGGAACGAATTCTGGCAGAGGCGGCACATTTTTGGGTGGTCGTGGCAAGCGTTCCCCCAATAATACTTCGCTGATCCAATTGCCACGCAGGATAGGACTTGTGCGAGAGGCTCCCGATTGTTTGGCTAAGAATGCTGCCGAAGTCAGCAGACCGCCGCGTCCCATCGCGCTTGAACGTGGTATTCTTTGCCAGGGCTGAGTTGAATTCAATTCGAAGCCTTCAACCGAATAGAATTTCGCCAACGGTTGATCCACGATAATGAAATCTGCATCCAAAAAGCAGGTCGTCGGCAGACCTTCCTGTAGGATTGTTGTCACTGTTCGAATGATTTCCTCATACATAGAGTTTCGCAGGTCAGCAAACTCAGGAAACGTAGCCTCACTTTTCTCAGCGTGTTGATCGAATTCGTAAACCATCCACCACTGACAAAAGAACTCGGTGGCCAGGCGTTGGATTTTTGGATCTACCAACATGCGTTCGATTTGATACTGCAGCTCGTAAGGAAAATGCAATTGATTGGCTGCAGCAGCCTGCATCAAATCATCATCTGGAACGCTCGACCATAGAAAGTAACTCAATCTTGAAGCGAGTTCAAAATCAGTTAACCTACGAACGGCAAATGGTCCGCGGCTCTCAGTGTCGCCCTGACCTCCTTCCAGCTTGAACAAAAAATCTGCCGAAAGGAAAGCTCTAGCAATCAACAAACGAATCGATTCTTCGTGATTCAAGCCATCTGCCCGAAGGTCATCGTAAAGTTGCAATAGTCTGCGGCGACGGTCGACTGATATCGGTTTTCGAGCCACACGTGCAGCAAAATTGATCGCCGCTTCTATATGTCGCGGTTGGGCTTCTATCAATAATTGTCGAAACAACTCGGCTCGCTGATAAGTCGGCTGTCTCAAGGGTTCAAAGGCGGAAGGATCTGCATCCTGAGTTGCGAATTGCCACAGTTGGTCAAACGCATCGACGGACTGCAAAGCATCCTGGCTAACAAAATGTAACTGTTCCCACAGTCGATCAAGTTCTGCAGATTCAGTCTCGTCAAGCATTAGCTGCTTCAAGTGATCGTCATCTCGATGGAAGAGCGTCAATGTGACGACTTCGTCGACAGGGACAATCTGTTCATAACATAGAGCAGGAGGAAACAGTTCTCGAAAAACATGCAATTCTCTTTCCCATCGGGTCCTAGCCGGACTCTGGGCCATAACCAATATCGGGTCCAGAAATGTAGCACTGGTTGGTACACCACTCCACACAGCGGGGGTTTTCCCTGGAATCTGACCAGGTGCTCGAAGCTGGTGATCGACCCTGTGTTCGCCGCTTGTGACGGAGCACTGTATGCTCGCATTTGGGCCAGCCGATGGATCTATCAACACATCGCTAATAAAAGTTGCGTTTTGTGCTAGTCCCTGTGGCAATCGTATGCGGATCACGCTTGGGCTTTCCATTGACAAATCGAAGGAGTCGCTTTGCCAGTTGATTGCATTTTCGTCGTTGGTCTGAACACCCCAGTTAGTGACTGCTGTGGGCTGCCGCCAGGCGGTATCGTTGGCTGAAACCGAGCTGAGCGACGAAAGCGGTCCTGTAAGTGAAGTTAATTGCTCGCGTAGTAGCACATCATCTGCGGAATGGGAATCAACAGAATCCGATGTCAATAGATTTTGTAGCGCATCTGCGTATTGGGATTTTTCCTGGGAACTATTTGCAGACAGCCATTTTGCGAGCAGAGAGTCGTTTCCTATTTGTAGACGCGGGTTTTCTGCGGTTGCGGGTTCAGAAAAAAAATGCCAAATGCTATCATTCCCGTATTTATCCGACAAAGGATTTTTGGCCAGAATGTTGTCGGCGACATCGGGGCTCAACGACCAAGTAAAGTCGTCGGAGGTAATTTCTAAGTTGACCGCCGTTAAATCGCAGGAATGATTTCTTTCTCGAGAGTCGACTAGCAGAGCTAAATAGTCGCCGTTGCGAACGGTTAGCGAATTTAGTTTCGGTAATTCTTTGCGACCAGCCCCTCGAGCTTCTCCAGAACCAAGTATTTGTTCGATGGATCCGTGGCGTAGGCAAAGCGTCCAGGCAACTCCGTTGCCACATTCGGGGTGAGCATGTTCAACATTCCCCTGAACGTTAACAATCATATTCATCGGAGCCCGCCACGCGATCCCGACTCGCTGTGAGGGCGAGGGATGTACTGCCACGCTGTGACCGGCAATTTTGCCTGGGATTCTTAGCAAGTCACTGGAACGATTGGCAACGACACTTAGGGCGTCACTTGCAGTCCAGCCACTGACGCTTTCATAGGAACCAATATTGGAACTTGAATTTGTCAGCAGGGCTCCAACCGAATCGGCCCTGGATGCATGAATTCCCAGCACGTTCAGCCAAGCTAAAAGTGCTTCGCTTTTGACTCCATGACTAATTGCCAAATCATCGATTCTCGTGTCAGTATTCGGTTTCATACTGTCCGTCAAAAATTCGTCGATTGCAGCCAGGCAATTGGCTGTACTTCCGATTACAAGGGACTGGTGCCTTTCGAGATCCGCCAGTAATTCTGGCACCAGTTTGAGAGGAATTTCTTGGCCAGCAGCCAACCGCAATCGCGGCGACTTCCAAATGGACTTGTCATCTTCGCTTCCGTCTCCAGCAGCTGAGCAAACCAAGTCAATTTCAATAGGAGTCCACGAAGCATCGAATTCTGTATGCAACGTATCTGCCGTCGAAATTCCCGTCAGCGGAAACTCGATATGTTGGCTTTCCATCAATGGAGCAACAGGAACCATCCAACCCGGTGGACCACCTACCTTTCCAATGTGCCCGACAGTAGCAAATTGCCACAGGCTCGTTTGCCACTGCGAAATCAGCTTAATCGCAGCCTGGACCTTTTGCTCAACTGGAATGTCTGATGGTGACTGAATTGTCAGAGTTCGCAATTGTTGAAACAAAATGCCGGGATCATGATTAAGAGTTTTCCATAACCTCGCCAAGTACCGCGGACTAAGTTGCTGAGCTACCGCTAATGAGTGAGTTTGTGATGGATCTGCAGCCAATGCATGTTGGTTTTCCAATAGACATTTTAGATATACCTCAATAGGCAACCTGCCGCCAACGTTGGTATCAAAGCGTATCCCCTGGAGGTCGACCTGAGTACTTCCTGAATGACGCGTGTACTTAGCATATAAATCGCGAATCTGATTCAATAGATTGTTGGTGAGATCGCGACGCGTCGTAAACTCAGAAAATTGAATGCCGTCTGGTAAAAGCACGGCATGCTCCGCGATGCGGCGAGTTGCGACCAAAAGCTTGTCATAAAGGGCGGGTGACATACTCAGGGCCGCAGCCGCGTTAGTAAAGCCTTCGCCAGCAGCACCATCGGTCGGGAAGTCAGCAAACGGGTTCAGGGAATCGACGCCGGTCAAATCACGAACAGAGTATGTCAACTCAGCCGTATTGAGTCTGCGCAATGGGATCTGTCCCGGATCGCCTGCACGCAGTTGCGCTTCTGCTTTTAGTAGCTCAGATAATCCCGAGTAACAAAGCTGACGGAATTCGGCCGTAGGTTGTGGGCTATCAACGGGAGGCATTTGGCCCTCTACGACGACGCGCAGGATAGATTGCCAAGTCGGCAAGTCGTTACGAATCGCATCCAAGGTGTAGATTACCCCAAGGTCGATATTGGCCTCTGTGATATTTCCGGAGTGACAATCCGTACAAAAATCTTGTGTAAGCCTTTGCAAGTTGACAAGCAGAGGAGTTGAGTCGTTCGATGCGGGCTGTGCTAGCGCGAGATTGCAAGTCGCGGCAACAATGGCGACTGCGAGTACACGCGAGGAGGAAAGCCAAAAATTAAAGGCCATGTTGGGCTTAGTGGGCAAGAGTTGGGGAGGGCAGGATAACAGCGGATCATAGCGATTGTAACGATGATTATAGCCGTAGGGACAATGGATCTACAACGCGACCCCAGTTTGTCGGCAATTTAGGAATTTGAATGGTTTTACTGGCCGCACGTGATTTTTCGACGTACTTTTTAGATGGGTCGCAACTTGACCCATGTCCGTAGTTCCCGGTCTCCCCAAACTCGTGGCACCACGAAAAGGCAACCTACTCGAGAGAGTAGCACGCAAAGCTATGGGTCCTAACTGCAAAGCGGATCGCCAGGCTACCGAACGGAGCCCAAAGAACTACTCAAGATTCACTTCTTTGTTAATACTGCGCGAATTAGGCTTTGCCTAGCGCACGCGGTGGAGGGTGTGGCACTATGAAGACGTGGCGGCTTTGGGTTGGGTCTCTGACTGTCTTGTTACTAGGTAGCTTCCAAGTTCAGGCACAAACAGCGATTGTTCGGATAGAAGAAGACTGGGAGTTGCAAGTGGCGGTTCCCGACGAACAACAAGATGCACCGCAAATTACAACCTCCATGCTGCCTTTCGGTGGCGCGAGCGATATCATGATGCAGTGGGATTTCAATCATGGAACGGCACCTGATTTCTCACCTGGCGGCATGCAAGTTAGATTGACAAATGACGGCCAGACAACGCTCTCAAGGCGACTATATTCGGGTGTCAAGCTCAGCCGCGATTCTGAAACTGTACGTTGGACACAAGTTGTTCATGACGAGGGAAATCAATTCTTTATCGGTATCGTTAACGGCTCTAGCTATACCTGGGGATCCTTCGGAGGCTCAGGTGCCTTTATAAGTGTAGCCGACGCGGGAAATCAAACGCTAAATAACTATACGCCTCAAGATTCGATTCAGAATAGCAGTGTCACGTTTGCATCTAATCGAGTGTCATCTCTGATACTTCGAAGAATTCGGTTGTTTAACTCACTTGGGCAGGTAAGCGAAATAGCGCTGGATACCCAAATTAATCAGTAGTTGCAACCACATCCCTTCGCATTTAAATATTGGAGACTCAAATATGACACCCTACGTTGCTAGCGTTCAGAGACCTGGCCTTCAGAATCGCAAGGGAGTCGCGATTATCCTGGCGGTGTTCTTGATGTTCGTGCTTTTTAGTTTTCTGACTTTTTCAATTGACGTAGGCTATTTGGCAGGAGCGAGAGCGGAGATACAGCGTTGTGCTGATTCTGCTGCGCTTGCAGGGTGCTGGGAGCTATTCGATCAGTTGGAAGGTGGTAACACAGGAGATGAGGCTGAGCAGGCCATCCGTACGGCGGCCAGTGGATACGCCGGCTTCAACAACATTTGTCAACAATCACCTTTCGTCAGTGACTCAGTGACATCTCAAGACATTGAAATCGGATTTGTTCAAAGTCCCACTTCGACCACGATTGAGAGTGACAGTTCGCTGCCATATTATGCCGTTAAAGTGAATGTTGCCCGTACGGAGCAAAGCAACGGCGAAGTCCCCCTGTTTTTTGGAAGAATCTACGGAGATGTAGGCAAGCCGGTTGTGGGAGACGCAACTGCGGTAATGGCAAGACGAATTGCCGGGTTTTCGCTGCCGGGAACTAGCGGCAGTACTATAAACGTCTTACCTTTTGCGTTGGACGTGGATACTTGGAATGCGTTCACTGGTGCCGCAGTATCTGGAGTATGCAATCCTGGGCCAGGTAACGGAAATAATTCAAGCAACTCGAATATTCAGCTGACTGACAGTTATTCTTACAATTTGCAAGCGTACATCAGAGCCATGTGAGAATTTTTGAGCGTGAGTGGAATTTGGGGTGTATTGTTTGAAGGTACGCGAG
>JAGQOY010000318.1 GCA_020427005.1 Planctomycetales bacterium | reverse complement strand
CAACTGGCACTTTATCTCCCTCAAGGTATGCCTTGCGACAGTAAGAGTCACAAAAAAACGTAGTTCAGCCCTGTCATCCCGTTGCACTTATCCATGCAGTCGGGAAATTCATCCAGATCCTTTGGTGTGTTGCATGCACCTACAAAGTCACCAGGATTGGAAAATTGCTCGCTGTCTCACATATGTTGGCACAGAGGGGCGAGCCACCGAAAGGGCTCGGTTGGAAATTGAGTTTCCTCATCGAGAATTCGAGTAACCTAAAGAAAGCCCTGATTCAAATATTGGTAGCCTGATAGGCTACTCTGAAAAGCAGAATAGGGCTTGAGGAAAGTAAGAAGAGTTAATTGGTCATGCCAACAACCTGAGAATGCCAGGTTTGAATGGCACGGTATTTTTGACTCATGTCTGCTTTCATGGCAGTTAGCTGCCCTTCCGCCTTGCCTAACTCGGCATTGAGCAGCTCAATCTCCTGTTGGAAATGCTCTATGTCGGATGTCAATTTCTGTCCTTCGACCTGACGAAATGCAATCGTCTGTTGGCTGGCTTGAATCGCCTTCTGAAGTTCCGCGTTATCACGTTGAAAGAGCGCTGTAGCTTCGATTACTTCCTTCTGCTCAACGTAAAGTCGATTAAAAGCCTCTTCGTAATCGACCAATGGACGCACGAAAATGCGCTGCTGAACTACTGCTGAGTCGCTTAATTCGTTCTTAGCAACTTCTTCCTTAACTATGATTCCAGTTCGTCCGTTTTTAAAATCGGGGGTAATCGTTACACGTCCCTGCGCTTCTGAATCGTCTAACTGCAACCGTTGGTCTATTGCGCGTCCAAAATTGTCAAAATGTCCACGCTCAGTAGCATTGGCAACCTCTAGACTATCAACATCCGTCTGCCATTCCTTCGAAAGCTCGACACGTGCCCATACTGATTCAGGAGGATCTTCATTGTTGGCCTGGGTACCATCGCGCACGTAGTCGGAAATGATCTTTTCAGCTAACTCAGCCGGAAGGTCACTGTACAAGGATCTCAACTCTTCTTCGTCCATTCTTCCGAAGATTGCATCTTCCGCTGGTTCAGAACCAGAGGCTGCAAATGCCGTATGGCTGTCGATTGGCAGCATTTCATAAAGAGTCCAAGAGAAGGCATCCCCTGCGTTAATCTTGGAAGTTTGAAATGGCCATAATGGCAATGTAGGGTCCAGCGTTATCTGGCCAGCCTGATTCTTGGTGACAGTAAACTCACCAAGGTAGTAGTTTGGGGTAGCGATACCGTCATCTGACACGTTTTCGGCGAAAGCATATACAACCAAATTCACAGGCAGGCTGTCTACATTTGAAGCGTTGACCGCAGGAGTCGCGACATTGTTTTCATCCGCCACATTGTTAGCCGGAGCCAACATTTCCAGTTCGTAGGCATCTCCTGCCGCACGAATAAACTGCACTTGGCTCCAAACACGTCCGCGCTCAGCAGCAAATCTCCGGAACTCTCCGGTTACCGGAATTACGGCATTTTGCTCGCCAGCTACCGTATCAAAGTTCCCCCACTTCAACTGTATCAATCGTTCCTCGGCAGCCGCCAAGTTTTTGACCGCTGTATCTGCCCTCTTGGTCGCTTGAATCCGATTTTCGTATACCCCTGCCGTCATGAACAGGAATACCCAGACTTCGATAAAGAGGAGGCACAACATGATTGTGTTGAGCACACCCCAATTGCCAGCTGTCTTGACCACCATGTAAATAAACAGGATCAAGCTGACCAAAACCAATAGCCAAACGACTATTCCACCAATCGACATGACTTATGTTCTCAGTAGGGAAGAGATTCGAATCTTGGGCGCGACACCGGTCCTAGGAAGTGAACGTGCGGACTCGATTGAAGGAAAAGTATTACCCTCAATTTGCGCACAGGCGTTACATTTTCACAACCGCCTTACCGACCGAAAAGTGACGTTTGCAGGTTGCATGAAACACTTAGTCTAATTGCTGACCGATTCAAAATGTATTGTTTTGACCCATTTTATCTATTCCCCACTAGGTACCCACCCTTTAAGGGCGTATTAACTGGAATAAAACCTGCAAATAACAGGGCCTCCAGGACAAAGAGGTAATCAGAAACGCCGGTCAAGTTCCCGACCTTAAGCTACAAATCCACTCTTGTTGTGGGTTTTGTCTGCGAAAAACCAATACCAAGTCTGGGGTTTTAAAGCCACGTAGTGGAAAGGTCTTTGCTGCTCCCAACCATGGATAATCTGGGATAACTGGCGTAAACCGGTTAATTGGTGCGGGCTGGCAAATTCCTTTTAACGTGCGCTTCCGCTGTATTCCGAAACTCAGGAGTAAGCTTCGAAATACCAACCATTGGAAAAATCAACCTGGCAACTTCCCGCGGCCAGCTTGAACCGCAATTACCGAAATCGGATGCGGAATTTGTCAAAAACTATGGCTGTGTTCGAACAAAGCTCCCCGAGAATATTGGCACTAGCAGCAAGGAAGCTGTGCATGCGACCCAAGAAAAGTGCAAAGCGCTTCACCCAAATCTCGAAAAACCAATTCCTCAAAGCATTGCGTCACTGCTCGCTAGCTTCTATGGCTTGCATGGGGCTTGTTGGAGGAATCACTGGATGCAACCGAGCCAAATACCGCTGCAAAACTGATAATGAAGTCTACTATCTACTAGACGAGAAACGTTCAGAAAGCTGTGAGCAAAACAGCGCTCTGTATCGTATCGATATTGATTCTCGCAGTCGGATGTACGACCCGTTTAATCCGGATCGACAGCCGATGCCTGAGGATGACCCTGCGTCTAGCCGGTATATGCGCAAAGTCGACGGCAAGAAAGGTTATCCTTTATGGGAAGCCAACGGTCGAACCAATATCGTCGAGAACCCTGAATGGTGGAGCTATTTGCCACTCGATGAGCGCGGAGTTCTAGTGCTCAATCTAAACGAGTCGGTCCGCACGGCCTTGCTACACTCACCTGATTATCAAAGTTCGCTGGAAGAGCTTTATCTATCAGCGTTGGACGTTAGTAGTGAACGATTTCTCTTCGACTCACAATTCTTTGGTGGTTGGCAATCTAGTTGGCAAACAGATGGACCACGTCGCAACAACGCTACTACACCCAACAGTAGTACAGTCGTTTCCACTGGGGCTCGCAATTGGGCCATGAACAAGCAGTTTGCTACTGGTGCCGACCTAGTGGTAGGGCTAGCCAACGCGATCACCTGGCAAGTAGCTGGACCTAACGACAATTCTGCCTCGACGGTTTTAAACTTTTCACTAATTCAACCACTCTTGCGGCAAGGAGGCCGAGACGTAGTTCTGGAACGCCTCACGCTGGCTGAACGCACGCTATTGGCCAACGTTCGAGCCTTTGAGCGATATCGCCGCTCGTTCTATTTGAACATTGCGACTGGTAGAAATATTGATACGCAACCAAGACGTCGGGGCGGTGTCTTCGGTGGTTCCGGATTCGGAGGCTTCAATGCATTAGGCGGCGGCTTTGGAACGTTGGGTGGTGGCGGTGGCAACTTTGGGGGCGGAGGTGGTGCTGGAGTGCCTGGAGCAAACGGATTCCTAGGGCTTTTACAAGATCAGCTTCAGATATCGAACGAAATGGAACGAGTTGCTCAGCTAACAGATGTGCTTCTGCAACTGCAAGACACATATCGTGAATTGCTCCTTACGATTCCAAACGATCAATCTGAAATTCCACGTCAACAGTTGCAGGTCGCACAAGCACAACAAGATTTGTTCGATTTCCAAACACAGTTGATCCAACGTCAAGTCACCTTCCAACAAACTTTGGATGGTTTCAAAGCTGATTTGGGTTTACCACCGTATATTACCGTGGAAATAAACGACCCGCTGCTGGATCAATTCAAGTTGATCTCACAGGAATTGCGTGATCGCCGTTCAAGTCTGGCAGAATCCCGTGCGACCGTGGGGGACACAAACTCAGCCATTTTGGACTTGAGTCGAGTTGAGAAGGACCCGCGTACACAGGATACGATTCGATTATTGGCTTCTTCGGATGCATTGCGACAAAACCTGACACAATTGAACGAACAGTTGGCCTACGTTCAGCGGCTACAACAAGCTATCCTGCAAATGGATGTGCCATCAGTACGACAGGACATTCAGAGACTGCGTGAAGCAATTCCGCTTCGTAAAGAACAGCTGCAACTACTCAAGGACGTGGTTGCGCTAGAAAAGAACACTGTCGGCAGCCTACTTCCAACGAAAGCCCTTAACACTTCATTTTTGGATGGTACAGGCCTAGACGAATTGCCTGGTGTACTTGAAGAGGATCTGAAAAAGTTGCAAATTCGGTTCCGAGATCAACTTGCTCAGCTAGAAAGTCTTCGTGATTCTATTCTCACTACCGCGGGGAATCTACAAGACTTCACCGATGATCAGCAGCGATTTCAGGCAATTAGTGAAAAGTCGATACTTGCTTCGCAGGACTTGATTGCTCAATTGAGCGAGGACATCACATCATTGCAACTCGTGCAAGCTCGTGCGCGCACAGAGGCAGCCTTGTTACCTGAAGTCGATTTGGACATAAGAGATGCAGTCGAGATTGCACGACGCAATCGTCGTGATTGGTTGAACAATCGAGCCAACTTGGTAAACACTTGGCGTGCGATTGAAGTTGTGGCAGATACGCTGGAAAGTGTCTTGGATTTCACAGTCAGTGGCGACGTTCAGAACTACGGCGGAAATCCACTTGCTCTCAGAAGTACTACTGGTCGTCTAAGAGTCGGTCTGCAATGGGATGCCCCAATTACGCGCTTGCAGGAGCGAAACAACTATCGGCAGATCCTCATCGAGTATGCACGAGCAAAACGTACGTATTATCAATTCGAGGACGGTATTTGGACAACGATGCGAGGTTACTTGCGGACGCTGCGCCAAAATCAATTGACATTCGAAATTCAACGTTTTGCCGTCCAGACTGCGGCCGAACAGATCAGCGTAAACGCGGACTTGCGACAGATCAACGAAGCGTTGCAACAGGTTAACCCCACAGCAGCTCGAGATGCCACAACGGCCATTAATGCTCTGCTTCAAACTCAGAATTTGCTCATCGGTACATTCGTCAACTACGAAGCTCTGCGTCGGGCTCTAGACCTTGACTTGGGAACAATGGAGGTTGACGCAGAGGGACTTTGGATCGATCCAGGTCCGATTCGTCTGGATACGGTTGGCGGCTCCATCGGTCAAGCCGTGGTTGAATATGGGCTTTCCGAGTCTGAACTTCGGATGTTGGAGCAAGTAGAAACGTTGCCTAACCAACCGCTTGAGTTAGCACCTAGTAATCAGGATGTGCTGCCGGGATTGATTCCCAATCAGCCCGTCAATCCGGCTCCACTTCCAAACTTTGTGCCGGCTCCCCAAACCAACTTTTCGCCTAGGCGGCCCACAAGCAACTGGAGCGATCCTGATCGGGCGGTTTCCGCCGCACAGGTACGCGGAACCAATCCGATTTCCGCTATACCTCGAGGACCAACTAACACACTTCCCAGCAGTGCGTACAGTCCAGCCAGCGGCCCTGCCGCTCAATCGCGTACAGCCCAATCACTACCCGCATTGACAGATCT
>JAGQOY010000317.1 GCA_020427005.1 Planctomycetales bacterium | reverse complement strand
AGCGTCGATCGCTTTTCGAAGCGAAGAAAAACTGCTGGTCAGCATTCTTCTGTTAACCGACGCCCAGAACCTTTCGTGCTCGTCTTGTTCGCTAAGTAGCCTCACCGAAGCAAACACGAAAGACGGAAACCATTGCCTAAAAGGCATTTTTTGAGCAATCGCTCAGAGACTCTTTGCAGAGAGCGTTCTGTACGGGGAGGAATTACTCGAAAACTCTGGCTTTGATGTTCTCGAAGTCCAAGTCGCTTATGGAAAAGGTATTAAAAGCACCCCCATTTCAAGAGTGCTCCTAGAAGCCGCTGAATCTCGTGGTGAGAATGTTAATGAACTCGAAGTATTGCAGATGGTTCATGCTCAAAAGCTCTAGTAAGTGAATAGTCGCGTTGCGTTCAAAAAGTAGTCGGCAAAGGCATTTGCCCAACGTAATTGATCCGGAGAAGTACACGACGGCACGAACAGAAGAGGATTCCCAACTAGAATCGAAATGCAACGAGCACGACTCACTGCGACGTTGAGGCGGTTAGGGCTGAAGAGGAATTCCATTCCTCTTGGTGAATCTTCGATTGAGGAACTGGTAAGTGAGTAGATCAATACCGGCGCTTCCTGTCCCTGGAAACGGTCAACGGTTCCAACTCGAACGCTCGATGAGAGTGTCTTCTTGATCTCGCTAACTTGAGCGTTGTACGGAGCGACTACAAGGATATCCGTTGGAAGTAACTCTCGTACAATTCCATCTGCATCTCGCCATCGGTGGCCTGTCGACAGCGATTCACAAATACGTTTAACGATACGCGCTTCCATGCTACAAATGCTCTGACAGCCCTCATGTTCAACAGGTACATAGAATAGGCCGCTACCAACAAAATGTGAGCTGCCGAGGATCGCTTGACGCTCCAGGCCATATCGGCTGACTAATCGGTCATCATAGAACTGCTGTGAAATGTACTTGCTGATTGATGGGTGCATTCGCCAGGTATAGTTTAGAAATAATCCACGATCAGGAGGAATTGTGGCTGAGCCTGCGAGCACGTGTTTCAATGCAGCCACCTCCGCTCCTTCAGGGTGGGAACCTTTACGCGGTTGTTCCAATTGCTGCGGATCACCCAGCAAGACTACATTTTTGGCAGATCTGGCTGCTGCCAAAACCATCGCCAACGACATCTGACCAGCTTCATCAACAAACAAATAATCCAATTGCTGCTCTAAGTCTTCTCTTGCCCAAACCCAGGCCGTCCCTCCGACAACTTCCCCGCGCTCGATAGCCGCCAATACATCAGGAGATTTCGAGATGCGGCGGCAGGAATCCGGTAGGTCGTCACGGCTTGTGCGTTGGGCGAAAGTGAATCTTCCATTTGATCGTGCCTGCGTCCGCACCAGAAGGTTCGTGATGACCTTGTGACTCACCGCTGTGATGCCAATGCGTTTTCCAGCAGCTGCAAGTTCCGAAATCATTTCGCTCCCGATGTGAGTCTTGCCGGTCCCGGGAGGCCCCTGGATAGCGAGAAGACTGTTATCTAAGTCGAATGCCAAAGTAGTGGCGGGGTTCTTGATTCGCGGGTTGAGTGGTAATTGCAAGGTCTTGGTTCGAGGTGGACGTTGTGCAAGTAGATCGATGCGGGCTGAGTTTGCGATCGGCTTGCCACTCTCAATATCAACCAGAAGCTCTTCTGCGAATCGCAGTATGGATTCGGGCATTGGTTCTGGTTGGTAACGTTCGTGAAAGAAAACGGATTGAGGATGCACGTCAAGGGAATCGCCTCTCTTCCGGATATCGACAAACCCGGCCACCATGTCCAGCTCAGCGATTGTTCCTATCTCGTTGCCTTGGACCTCGTAAAGAGGATTGCTAGTGCTGAGAGCGCACTCCTGAGGTGGGAATGTGTACCGATGCGTCGGGTTCTTAGCCTTTGGCGGACCCGGTACTTCGCTTACGAACGTCAACCCCGTCAAGGCAGTACGCTCCGACAACAATTCCTCATGCTCGAGCTCATGCATGCGAAAGAACTCCCACCAATTACTTTTGTCCTCTCGTCGGAAGTACTCTAAGAGATGCGCGAGACGCCACTTGATGCGATCTATCTCGCTCAAATCGTCTGGCGCAAGGCCGGAAGTCAATCTCCCAAAAAGGACTTGAGCTGGCGTAGGCCCATGGCTGTCCTCGATATCAACCTGCTCTTTCGGATCTGTGGATTGCGGCCGATTAATCTCGATTCCCGCACTGATTCGATCCGTCCTCAATTGCTCCAGCCAATTTCGAAGACGAAGAGTCGACAAGCAATCATCTTCGTTGTAGTCAACAACGGATTTTTTGTGCGCGTCTGTTAGCTCCGATGTGAGCTCGAGCGCGAGAAATCGCTCAACCTCCATCAGTGACTTGCGAGCTGATTCCAGGAGCTCTTGTCGCTGAAAGCCGTAGAATGGCTCCAGTTGCTTGATTGAATAGCTTTCAACGCTCGCTCGAATTGCCTGCCGGGTCACCGCATAGAGATCAATAAATCGATTCGATCGAAGCAGGTCATCTACTTCATCTTCACGCGTCGAGTGCTTCGTCATCAGCCGCTTAAGCGCAGACGGTTCATAGGGGGCATAGTGGTAGATGTGCATCGATGGATACAGTTTTCGACGCTCGCGGACAAAATCCATGAACTGCTCAAACGCAATACGCTCCTCGGTAAAGTTAAATGACCAGTGACTCCTGTATTGAGGATGGCCCGAGTCGACTGTGATGTAACCGAAGAGATATTCAAGACCTTCATGGCCGGCCCGAGGATTCCCTTCAAGGTCGAAAAAAATGTCCCCGGGGTCCGGGGCAGGCAACAGCGCGAGCCCACGGTCTTTAACCACGTCGTTGAACTCAAACTCGGGCTTACCTGAGACTCGTCCTTTGAGTTGTATCTTCGCCTGCCGATGAATCTTGTTGTAGGATTCGCTTGACCCTCGTTGGGGATGAGACAGTAGGGGCTTATCTGCTTCGGCAAACTGCGTGAGTGACCGTATGCCTTGTTCACCAAGTGCGATTCGCTGAGACTTGGAAATACCCGCTACAAAAGATAGGTGATCAGCGTCTCTCCATTCCTTATTGCATCGAGGCCACCAATTGCAGAACTGGCAATGGTTGCAGGGCTCCGGGGTTCCGCTTATTCCAGTTTGAGTGGAAAGATGGGATGCGAACTCTCGTTTCGCCATTCGATAGTACGCCATGAAGTCGTTGACTCGTAGCCGGTCGATCGAGAATGGCAAAGGCGACGCGTTATCTCGAGGCTTCACCACGTACATGAATTGGGGGTGAATGCCCTGGACCTTGGCGAGAATTTCAGTGTAAAGACAGAGCTGTATAACTGCTGCCGCTTTGGTTGTCTGTGACAGCTTTGTGTCCGCCGCCTCGTATGACCAAGCTCCCAACTCACTCGGTTGTTCAACTCGAATCAAGAAGTCGGCAAATCCCCGCCATGGCAGGTCAACTAGACTCGCCTGCACGATGACATCTACGCCATCTCGCATAGCCTTCGCAGTGAGTGCACCATCGGTGTCCTCGAACTTTGGTATTTCGACTACCACGCCGCCTTGAGCTCGAAGATAGTCGAGGTAGTTCTTCTCGTGCCGATTTCCAAGCTCGATAAGCAGGTCCAATGTGGGATCAGAACGAAACTCAGACTGAATTCGACCATGTGCCAACTCGCGATCCAGTTCAGCAGCGTGTTTGCAGCCGAGGAAATTCGTCAAATCAGTTGCAGAGAACTTGAGCCACCCAATACTGTTCATCATATCGTGATTTTCATTTCCGATTTAAGGGCTTTCGGGTCGAAAATTCAACGACACCTAGGTCGAAGAATCCAGCGGCTAAATGATAGGTGATAGGACGGAAAGCAGATGTCCATCCGCTGAGTTCGGCGATATGCGACAATGGTACCGAATTGGCAGAATCGAAACGCAAGCTCCGGTGTGAGCTTCAATAGTGGGCCCTGTAAATCGCCACACTCGATCATTTCCAGAACCCATAGCAACAACAAAGGTTTATGCGGTGCCAATCCCTGCGATCGATTGACGCGGAGCCTTCCTAATATCGCTAGACATCTAGATTGCGAATCCACTTGTTGTTTTCATTTCCAATAACTGAATGCTTGCGAAACCAACAAGTATAGCGAATTGTCGTCAAGCCGCTTTCCGTGAGTAGTGCTTCAGCAGGCCTCCTAGCCGTTCTTTACAACTGATGCTCGACATTGGAATCGTTTCGGGTTCGGTTGATTGTTTTTTCGACTTCTTAGTGCGTTTAGCTTTTGCGGTCGGAAGTACAAGGTTCTCGAGTGACTGATGAGGCCTCTCCATGTGGTAATGCTCGCGATACTCCGAACAGAGGTGATCGAAGTGCGCCTTGCCAAACACCACGAAATGATCGAGGCATTCTTGCTGTAGCGTCTGGATGAATCGCTCGACGTATGCGTTTGTGTTAGGCGACCGAAACGCTGAGACTTTGACGTCACGTTTGCCAGCCGAGTATGCCTCGTCAAACGATTTCGTGAATTTTGTATCGCGATCATGCATCAATAATTTGCACGACAACTTCTCTTCTTTCACGTGTTGCTTGAACGCTTCGGCTTGTTCCAAAACCCAGGCTTCATCGGGATGGTAACTGGCTGGCGTGATGAAGACTCGGCGTGTTTCCAAATGCAAGAAGACCAAGACAAACAGATCGCGAAGGCCAGTCTTCGACACGACCTTTTTGGAGTAGAAGTCACATTGCCACATGGTTTTGGCATGCCGCTTAATAAACTCATCCCACGTGCCAGGTCCACGTTTAGGGCCGACATCGTAGCCGTTTCGCTTGAGGATGTTTTTCACAGTATTGCGAGTCACCGACTCGATTCCGAGCTTCTTCAGCTCGCCGAGAATCCGCGTATAGCCCCATGAGTTGTCCTTCGCCAACTTGAGGATCAACTTCTCAATCTGCTCGGCCGTGCGCGGCCTACCGACGTTCTTTCTGGTCTTGGCAACCTTGTCCGAAGCGTCACGAATCCACCGCCGAATCGTCGATGGGTGGACGATCGTCGCCAACTCGTTTAGCGCTGAGCCTAGGTTCTTTGCAAATCTGACCAAGCGATTCTTCTCGCGATGAGTTAGAATAAGTCGCTCGGGAAGTCGGCTCCGCAGGATCTGGTTTTCGGCCTTGAGGTAGCTCACCTGGCGGGCCAATTCCTTGCTAGTGGAGCCGGCGATGACGAGCATGAGTGACGTGTAGATGTTGCGAAAGCTGGCCATCGTCGAAACAGTGGATTTCCTGAGAAAAGCTTGATCGGAGCGGAATATTTGCACAGGGGTCTTACGCTTCGAGAGTAGTTCCACGACGCCCTGAATCAAGCTCTCCTGCCTACCATGCTTCTCTAACCGCGTGAGCATAGAGCTCTCTGTCGCTGGAAGTTGTCGCCGGCCTGGCGACCAAGATATCTGCGATTCCGCAGACCACACCTTCGAACGTCGTTTTTCCGTAAACGGGTTTCAACCGTCTGAAAAGAATCGGAACAAACGAATCTCTGCTTAACCAAGCGATTGCCGCGTTAGATGCCACATCTCCAACCATTCATGCTCCCGATGACGTTTTCGCACGGGGAGGCTCGACTCGATCAAGACCGAACTCGATAGCAACGAGCTGCTCTTAGCCGACTTCCCCGAGGTCTGCTTCCCAAT
>JAGQOY010000316.1 GCA_020427005.1 Planctomycetales bacterium | reverse complement strand
AGCTTGGGCAGGGTTTCGCGATAGTACCGCGTTCCTGCTGGTCTTTTATCCGCATAATGCAAGTCTGTGAGTAGACCAAGTTTCACATCGGGCACTGAATCGGCAAGCACACTCGCAGCATTTGCTCGGGTAGTTGCTAAAATAAGGGTGCCTGCTGCGAGAAATGAACGTCTTCCCAATGGCTGAAATGTATCATTCCCAGGTTTCATGACCAACCCTTTTCGCTCTGCGAACCAGTGAGAATTGTCTGTCCGTTTTACTTTGATCAGACATTAGAATATTCATGATCGATAGCACGAACAAGAGCTGCTAGGTATTACTCCAGTAACACCCATACTTTCACTGTGGATTCATACCTCCCGAAATCTCTGATTTGGATCAACCGGCATATATAGCCATTCGCACTATAATTGGGCTGCCATGCTTTCTGCGGCCAATTCAAGAATGAAACGCTCTAGACTCTTTGAAAGAACCGCAGTAAAGAATGGAAATAAGTTGGGTGTTAACGCCGGGACTTCAAACGCCGGCTCTCCCAATCGTAGGCAAACATCTGGAAAAGTGCTTCGTCACTCGGAAGAGTCGAATTCTCAACACCAGGTGCAGACTCTCCTTCTCCTGCAGATTCCGAGTTCAGCCGGTTGATAACTAGCAGCGCGTCAATTGGGGCGATGATATTGTCTCCATTCGTATCCAGGAAACCGAATTCAGGTTGAGCATTGGGAGCCACATTGGAGGGACGGCCGGAGTTGATGTAGTTTATGATCATCAATGCATCAATTGGGGTGACTGCGGTATCGTTACTCACGTCTAAGGGCATCACGGCATTATGCCATGGTTTCAAGTTGCCATTCACGATTAGATCGAATTCATCAGCCACGAACGATTGATGGCTGTCAAAAGCCAGCATTTTTAGTTTGAGAGTTCCGACATTTTCTGTCGCTGGTGTACCGGAAAGCGTCAACGTCGCTTTGTCGAATGTAAGCCATCTCGGGAGAGCAAAACCTGTGGCGGTTAGCAGCGAAAAGGTAAGCGTATCATTCGCATCAGGATCCAGGAATTCATTTCCCGGGAAGGAAAAGGTGAAAGGCTCGTTCAGATTCACGTTGATCGATCCAACCGCTTGGTTGACCAGCGGTGGATCATTCGCATCTGTGACGTTGATCGTGATGTTAGCCTGGTTCGACAGTCCTAGGGAATCGACTACTTCTACGACAATGTTTCCCTCTGCTAATGTTTCGAAATCAATATCGGCTCCTGGAATTACCTTGAGTTCTCCGGTGAGAGCAACAATTTCGAACCAAGTCGGATTTTGGTCAACAAGTCTAAATGATAGGCTGTCTCCGTTGTCAGGATCGTGAGCACTCACAACTGCAACGACCGATCCGTCAGCTGCATTTTCTGTGACAACTAGTTGCTGCGAGTCAATTATGGGTTTCTCGTTGACGTTGGAAACATGAATGTTGACCAATCCAGACGTGGATTTTGTGGGCACCCCAGAATCGCTAACGGTAATCTGAATTGCAAGCTCAGGAGAGGATTCGAAATCAATTATGGCCCCGGGGCTAATGGATAATTTACCCGTATCGGAATTAATTTCGAATAACGAGCTATCCGGACCGCCAGTAATGGAATAGTGCAGTACTTGCTGAATATCTTCATCATTGGCAATCAAGGTACCAATGTCTCCAGTGGAGTTTTCCTCGATACTCAATTCAGATGTTACCAGGTTGGGTGCATCGTTCCGATCCAGTACTTCAATTGTTACCGTCCCGGTCCCGGAAAGTGTCGGTGTTCCGGAATCCGATGCATCAACAACTAAATCGTAAGTAGATGTGTCTTCAAAATTCAGAATAGCCTTCGAAAGCTTAATGGCTCCCAACTGATCAATGTCAAAAATGTCCGCGCCACTGCCGCCTAAAATACGATATGTCCAATTTTGGCCAACGTCTTGATCCTGGACGATTAAGTTTCCAACAGCACTACCCGCTGGCTGATTTTCTCCAATCTGCATGGTTTGAGCAGGTATGGTCGGAGGTTCATTCACGTTAGTCAGAGTAACCGTCAACTGAGCTTCACCGGATAGTGGTGGACTTCCATGATCGGTCGCACGGATTTTTAAGACCCAGGTAGCTGTTGATTCGAAATCCAGAGGCAATGGGTCGACAACCGTAACTTCTCCCATATTGTCGATAGCAAAAGCGCCTGATGTGTTGCCTGCCACAATCGACCAATCAAACTCTCCGTCCACACCAGAGTCCTGATCGGTTGCTTGCATAACAGTTACTGCTGTACCCGTGGCGGAGTTCTCTGGGATGCTAGTCGACTTGGAATTGACGATAGGTGCATCGTTCGCGTTCGTTACGTTGATATGAATCGTTGCCGTATCGGCAAGTTGTGAGTTGGATGCATCGGAAACCTGAATTACTAAATCGAATTCAGGTTGCGTCTCGAAATCGAGTTTCTTGGTTAGCAGTTGCAGCTGTCGGGTCGAAGTGTTAACTCCAAAGATCCCCAAGGGGTCCCCTGACAATATTGAAATTGCAACTGTCTGGCTAAGGTAACCAAGTGTAATCTGAAGTGCAGCTAAATTTCCGGGAGCAGCATCTTCACTTACGCTCAATTGCTGATTTTCGATAGTGGGTGGAATACCTCCGACTAAACCAAAATTCAGTCCACCTAGATTTTCGTTCCACCCGGACAAGGTTACGGTGTGTTGTCCGCTTCCGCTTGGGAAAACTTGCTGGTAGCCCATCGGAGGTGTTACTTGGACAACATAGTCGTCCATGGGCATCCAGGGAATGTTGTAGGACCCGTCCAAAGCGCTATTAGCCTTGAACCGGTCTGGAACAAAGGCAATCGTTATATCCTCTAACTGCCCAAAAGGAGACGAATTGAGGTGGGTATCATCCGGATAGGCGATAGCCCATGCTATATCGTTTTGAGGGCGCGAAAAGGAGAGACGTTGTTCTTGATTGTCCAGCAAGGGACTGGTGTAAACAAAGCCCAGCGAATTGTTGTTCGAGTCGAATATCTCTAAACGACCGTAGGTTGGCGTGAAATTAGAATCGCCAATTACATTGATACTAACCGAGCTTACGGGTTGGTAGAAATCCATCCGAATGCGGCGATTGTTGTTGAAGAAGCCAACACCTTCATGTGAGTAGATAAAATCTCCGGGCGAGGAACCAAAACGCTGCACGTTGCGTATCTTGAAGCCCTGGGGAACATTGTCAGCGCCAGCACTCACCATGGTGAAAAACATGGATGAGTTGGATAGATCCGAATCCACGGGAAACTTGTCTGGGTCAACTGTTTGCTCTACAACTGAACCGACCGCAATTGTACTGGATGGTATGACAGTGACCGGAACCTCTGGAACGCCGGGTTCGGCCGATTGCTGAATACCATCTTGGTTGTCGTCTCGGAAGATGGTACCCGAAACAGAGCCATACCAGTTAGGAGCACCAACGTGATTTAGTACACGTCCACCGTATGCATATGGGCGAGGTGTGCCAAAAACACCGTGTTGAAGCTGAAACTCCCAAGTGTCATCAGCAACTTCCACCGTGTTTCCTGCCATCCAATCACTAGCATTGTGGCCTACCGAGTTGCCGATTCGTCCAGCGTAGGCTAATTGGTCCGAAGTAACAATGGTAGTACCCGGCATGCCTCCGCCTACATTGTCTTCGGAAAACGTAATTCCAGCATATGTTCGTTGCTTAAAGACGCTTTCAACCCAAGGCAATACTGCCAAACTATCTAAGATTTGCCACTCCAAATAGGCTCCGTCTGGTAGACCATCATCGTTGCTGTCGATGTCGGTTGTTAAGGTTGGAGGAGTCTCAGTTTGAATGAGTAAGAATGTGCTAGAACCAGAACTGATCGATAAAGAGTTTCCATCCGCCAAAAAGCGATTTCCACCCAAGCCCTGGAATCCGTCTGTCCCTTTGTAGATATTTGCATCCGGCGAGTTTTGGTAACCTCCACCAGCTTGCTCGAGTACTAGAAATCCGTTGTCACCAAAACTCAAGCCTCCTAGATCGAAAATGCTTTTTATGTCCCCGAGTTCATCTACACCATCGGCACTTGCAATGGAGACAAAGTAGGTCCCAGGTGAAAGCTGTGTCGCAGGTTCACCTCTTAATTCAATGTACTGATCTTCTGACGTTGAGCCAAAGAGCGGTTTGAAGTGAATCTCATTTATGTAGGCTGCCAATACGCGTCGAGCTTCCAAAGCTTCGAACACTAGTTGCTTTCGCCGCTGCTTGGCTCGCATGGAACACGTTGGAGACTTAAGATGTGCCAAGAATTTCATCGCAGAAGGAACTCATTGAAGAAAGTGAATCAAAAAAGGGCAGATTACGAGCAATGGTATGCGTCGTAGAACGCCAGCCTGGAACTAATGGGGTTAAGCCATTTTAATGAAATACTACTGGTTGAACGTCAACACGGTTTCACGATCGCCAGCTGATCGATAGTTGCGACATTCCCATACGACTGTCTGAAAGAAGGATTAGCACCACAGCGACCCGGAGGCCTAAGCCTCTTCGTTCGCTCAGTTCGCGAATCGGACAAATCCAAGGACTAGTTCTGGAGCTTCATTCTGGAATTTGTTCTTTCCGAAGTGTTTTCCTAGAATACCCCACATCGGAACTATTCGCAACTTTTCGTGGTGCCAGAATCGGGCGCGCTGAGTATGGAAATAATTCTAAGGGTTAAGGCAGGGCGCTGTCTTGGCCAGAATCATAACTTCCCAATCCCAATAGTTTGAGGAAGCGTGGAGGGAGCGCGTGCGACAGCTGAACTTGTTTGGTTCAAAAAAAGCAAAGTCATCCAATACTGCCGTTTCTTATCATCCTTTTACAACAAACAACTAGTCTCCAACTCCAATATCTTGGTGGATGGCAGTGAATATTAAGGTTCGCTCAGCTGCCTCGTGTTCCTCGAAACGACGCTTGAAGTCCAGGAACTGTTGGGCGGCATCATGAAGCTGATCTTCATGAGTAGCTTCGAGCGCTCGCTCAACTAGAGTTGTGGCTTCCTGATAAAGCGGTGCATGTTGTCCTCTCAGTCGCGAAGCATCTACGTGCAAGCGTGGCGCAGATTCAATTGCTTCGTCAAAGTAACCGTAGGCTTCCTCTAGCGCGAAATGAAGCGCCAGCTGATCCCGCAATGCAGCTAAGCGGTCACAGAATTCTCTGGGATGGCCAAGTAGAACTGCCGGCACGGCCGCTAGTTCCACTAAGCGGGCCATGATCCCAGCCAATTCAATTTGGTCATCCTTAATCTCTTGAAAAAAGAAAGCGTTGATCGAAAGCTGCCGGGAGCTCGATTGATCGGCCATATTCCACCTTCCTATCTGCGAGTGTTGCTTGGCCCAACTCCGCCCACATTGTATCAGGTTATTAATCACATTTTCTTGAAGACCCTCCTGGGCTGCTCGATTGTCGATCAGCCTTCATAAATTACGCCTGGAGAAGCCTCGAAGAGTTCGCCTATTACCCGAATTATGTTGCACAACTTCTGAAGGTGGGGATAGAAAACCCGGTTGCCTGTCGCTCCAGGCTGGAGAACGATAGAGAGTCCGCAAGATTATCGAACCGGGAAGCGGAAAAGCAAGATAACTTTTTCCTCTTCAGGCTTAGAGTGCTGTGAACCGGCGCCAGATTCTAGCCACATCGGAATAGGAAGATCGCTGAAATCTTGGCGAAGCCTTGCCAAAAGCGCACTTGCTTCTCCCCGTACGCAAAAAAGAG
>JAGQOY010000315.1 GCA_020427005.1 Planctomycetales bacterium | reverse complement strand
CCAGGAAGTGGAAGCGATGGCAGACCGGGTCGTCATGATCAACGACGGCCGTAAAGTCTTTGATGGACCCGTCACTGAATTGCGCCAAGTTCAAAATGATTTGGACGAGGCGTTTCATAAATTAACCGGTGCCAAGTAAGGTTGTCCCGGATATTTGGAGCCGTCGAGACTGGCTCCAGCAAAACGATCCAAGCGTTCAGAAGGTTTGAAAACGGAAGATTCCTATGTTGCCCATTCTGATTTTGTTGTTGGTCGACTTAATATTGGTATGTGTGGCAGCTGCCCTATTAATTGGTCTAGCCATTACCAAACGTGCTGCCTATGCAGTACTGAAGAGAAATTTCTTAGGTTACTTTAGCAATCCGACTGGCTACGTTTTTCTCTGCCTCTTCGTCTTATTGACATCAATGGCAGCGTTCTGGCCACACGAATTCTTCAATTCAAACTTGGCCAATCTGGATCAGCTGAATTTCTGGTTTCCAGTAATCATGTTGTTCTTCATACCGGCAATCACGATGAGTATCTGGGCCGATGAAAAACGGCAGGGCACGGATGAACTATTATTGACGTTGCCAGCAGACGACTTTGACATTGTGATTGGCAAATATATGTCTGCGGCTGCGATTTACACTGTTTCGTTGATCTTTTCGCAGATCTCGACTTTCCTGGTACTCCTGTTTCTTTCTAAAGGCGATTTGGACGTTGGGCTGTTCTTTGCAAATTACTTCGGCTATTGGTTCATTGGTTTGTCGATGCTTGCGATCGGCATGATCGCTTCCTTCCTAACGCATAATCTAACAGTCGGCTTTATCCTGGGATCTCTATTTAACGCGCCACTGGTTTTTGCTGCCATGAGCGATGTTATTATCCAGCGCAATGCGTATGCCAAACTCGTCTCTACGTTCAGTATCGAAGACCAATTCGACAGTTTCGGTCGCGGAGTGATCAGCCTAGCACCGGTTATCTTTTTCAGCTTGGTTGTGGCTTTCGGACTTTATTTCTGCATGGTATTGATTGGCCGCCGGCACTGGTCCGGTGGCAAAGATGGTAATCAGATGTTCCTGCATTACCTAGCGCGAGTCCTATTATTTGGTTCGGTGGTTTTCACGCTAAGTTACTTTTTGCGTAACAATGACTTTTTGCGACTGGATGCCACTGAAGGCAAAGTCAGTTCTTTGAGTCCCGAGACTTTGAATCTTATTCGCAGGTTGGAGCCCGATCGCCCCATTGTGATTGATGCTTATATTTCGCGAGATATACCCGAACAATATTCCAAAACTCGATACGATCTAGTGACGTTGTTGAAAGAGTTTCAGGCGCTTGCATCCAGTCGCAAAATCAAGTTGCAAGTGCAAATCAACGAAGATATTGAGCCATCAAGTGAAGAGGCTGCGCGAGCAGAAAAGCAGTATGGCATTACATCTCAGCCCGTACGCGTGCGTGAACGTGGGGCCTACAAGGATCAAGAAGTACTACTGGGGGCCGCCGTCAGAAGCGGGTTGTCCAAAGTTGTTATTCCATTCTTTGAAAGTGGTATCCCGGTTGAATATGAGCTGGTACGTTCCATAACAACCGTTGCCCAGCCATCACGTATCAAATTGGGAATTGTACGCACCGATGCCAATTTCATGGGGGGATTCTCCATGGCGGGAGGGGGCTTTCAGCAAATCCCCAAACAGCCAATTGTCGAAGAGTTGGAAAAGCAATATGAAGTGGAAGAAGTGGACCCCAGTACACCTATTTCATCTCAATACCAAGTTCTATTCGTCGTTCAACCTTCTTCGCTCAATCCCGACCAGCTCAAGAACGTGGTAGAGGCCGTCAAATCTGGTATTCCAACCGCCATTTTCGAGGATCCGATGCCGGCCATTTATCAAGGGATTCCAGGTACCGGAGAACCAAAACAATCCCAACAGAACATGTTTGGAGGCGGTGGTGGGCAAGAACCCAAGGGAGACATGACTGAGCTTTGGCGGTTATTGGGACTAGAGATTCCACAGCAGACTACATTCACAGGCATCCACCCGGACATCGTTTGGCAAAAGTACAATCCCCATCCCAAGTTGCAATACCTGGCCAATGCCAATGACGAATGGCTATTTGTTTTGGAATCCGGTGGCGACGATGAAGATTATTTGAGTGAGAAAAGCCGCATTACGGCTGGCCTGCGTGAACTTATGTTTCTGTACGCAGGTGGAATTCAATTTGACAAAGATCGCGACGATTTAACCTACATTCCGATCGTCCAAACACGCGAGGATGTTTCCGGTCGAATTTCGTACGCCGATGTTGAAGCACAAAACCGTATGGGCGAAACTAGCGCTGCTCAATTGCAGGTCCTGCAAGGACCACCCATTGGCTCACAAACGTTGGCCGCTTACATCGCAAGTGCTTCCGAAACGCAAGCGGGTGAGAAATCAGCTACTGACAAAGCATCTGCCGAAAGTTCAGACGATGGCAAAACTGGAGACGGGGATGCATCCACGTCCCAGTCCAGCGAATCACCCGGAGATGCTGTGACACGTCCTATCCGAGTGGTCTATGTGGCGGATGTCGACTACATGCATCCCTTTTTCAGCGAAAATCGGCGCCGACCAGAGCAGTTCGAGGATTTGGATTTACGGGTCCAGAACATTACCTTTGTCTTGAACATCGTTGACGTTTTGGCAGGAGAAATGCCCTATCCTGAAATTCGTTCCCACGAACCAAAGCACGTTACATTAAGGTTATTTGAGGACCAGGCGGAGCGATTTCGGCTAGAGGAATCAGCCAATCAGAAGGAATACCAAGAGAGCTTTGAACAAACGGTTAAAGAAGCTCAGGAAGAACGAGATAAGGTAATCGCCAAGACGCGAGAGAAAATCGAAAAATTGCAGCGTGAGGGAACATCTAGTGCCAGCAAACAGCAGGAGCTGATTGCACTTTTGCAGCAATTGGAAATTCAGCAAGCCACCATGGATCGGAAATTGCAGATTCGCCGCGAAAAACTCGAAGCAGAATTGTCGGCAAAAATCCAGGAAAGTCGCCGTCAAGCCGAAGCAAAAATTCTGGACTTGCAGGCACATTACAAAATGCTGGCGATTTTCTTGCCTCCCATCCCTCCGCTGTTGGTTGGGGCAGGGGTGTTTGTCACTCGCCGAGTTCGCGAGAGAGAAGGTATATCCAAAACGCGTTTGCGATAAGTCTTTGAGGACTTTGAATCGGCTACTGGCCGAAGTGTTCAACAACGAAAAAAACGAAACGATTGCGGGCCTTGTTTGGCAACCGCAATCTCATGAGAACTTTACAGAGCATTCAAGACTGCACTCACTGTGAGTTTTGTCTAGGGGAAAATGTCGTGCGTGAATCAACTACCACAGCTCTCTTCTTTCTTATTGCTGTAACCTGTCTAGGACTGGCTTGGTGGGCAAAGCCCGAGGCGGTAGCTACCAATGCGGATTTGGAAGGGGAGTTGCCAGGACAACAGCTGTTCAAGGACTTTGAGGATATTGAGTCTCCAGCCACGCTCCAAATCGTCAAATACGATGAGGCCTTAGGGCAGCTAAAGCGCTTTGAGATTGCCAAGGATAAGAACACCGGAGCCTGGAAGATTCCATCTCACGATGACTATCCAGCGGATGCGGCCGAGCAGATACGTGATACTACAGCTCCGCTCATGACACTTAGAATTCTGAGTGTGGCCAGCTTCGAACGCGGTGACCAATCCTATTATGGAGTCGTCAATCCCGATGATGAAAACCTAAGTGTTGGTGAATCCGGCGTCGGGATGTTAGTTCGAGTTAAAGATCGAGCGGACAAAGTCTTGGCCAGTTTAATCGTGGGGAAAGAGGTCGAGGATGCGGAAAGTCAGTACTACGTACGAGTTCCCACAGAAGATGCGACTTACGTGGTTGAACTAAATCCCGAACCCTTCACCACCGAATTCGAAAAATGGATTAAGGGAGACCTTCTTGATGTGCGGAGCATCGATATCGATTCCATTTCCTTACGAGACTATGCCATTTTGCCAACGCAAAGTGGTCAGTATGGACTAAGTCGCAATTTTGATGCCGACATGTCGTTCAATTCCGATGACTCAAAATGGTCGCTCGAGCGATTGGTAAGCTACGAAACGGGTTCTGCGACAACTGTCGAACTAGGCGAAAATGAGGAGCTTCAAGCGACCAAACTCAATGACTTAAAAACGGCCATGCAAGATCTGAAGATTGTCAACGTACATCGCAAGCCTCAGGGCTTGGCGGCCGACCTTAAAGCTGAAAAATCTCTAATGGAAAACCAAGAGTCATTGCGAAGTTTGCACGAGCAAGGCTTTTTTCCTCAAGAAGATCCAGAAACCGGAAACGTTGAAGTCTTGGCGTCTGGCGGAGAGACGTTAGTAGCGACGGATAAGGGGGTCAAATATTTGTTGCGATTTGGCGAAGCGGTGGCAAGCCTAAGCGATGCCGATAAAGAGGAATCTGGTGGGCTGCGACGATTCTTGTTAGTTACCACGCAGTTGGACGAGTCAAAGTTTCCGCCACCGGACTTGCAGCCTCTTCCTGAAACCATTGAAGACATGTTGAAGCTTGAAGCTGCAGAAGCGGGTATATCACTTGTTCCTGAGGATTCTGGCTCGGAAGTGGAAGCTCCAGCCGAATCTTCGCTCAGCGAAGCTCAAGCTGCTGAACCGGCAATCACTGAGGCGCCAAGCAATGAAAACGGCGGTAACGCAGACTCAACTGCCGAAGTTCCACCGGCCGAAAACTCAACCGGCGATCAGCCAGCGGATGCAACAGACCCGGCTGCGAATACTCCTGCTGAGCAGCCTGAGGCAGATGCATCATCACCCGGGGCTGGCGATGAACCAGCAGCTTCTTCGGCCGCCCCTAGCGAGGGTGATAATGCTTTCGAAATACGGACTCAAAACGTGTTTTTGATATCTACCGGCATTCAGCAAGACGAAACGCCCGTTACACCAGCGGATGGGGCTCAAGCGGAACAGCCCGCAACTGAGAATGAAGGCAACGCCGCTGCTACAACTGAACCTCCAGTCACTGGACAAGAGGCCACCCAAGAAGAACTTCAAGAACGTCTGGAAGCCTTGCGTGAAAGGATTACTCGCGAAAATCAGCAGAAGATCGACGATCGTAAAGAGAAGATCGAAGCGGCTCGCAAACGAGTCGCTGAATTGAATGCGCGATTTGCCGACTGGTACTACATTGTCAGCGATAGCGTCTATAAGAAGTTCAAAATCTCTCGCGAGGAGTTGATCCAAGCCAAGTCGGCGGACGGCGATGCAGCTCCAGCTAACGGATTTGGGGGAGCTGCCGGTTTGCCTGGTTTCAATCCTGGAGGATTTCAGCTTCCTCAATAACAAATCTGTTGATGACAAGGTGCCAGGACTCGTTGGTGATTGATTCACACTAGCGCGTTGGCGTATCCAAGATGGGGCTGGGGAAAGCTGGATGCAGACGGTGTGTCCAGCCAGGGAAGTACAACTGCTTTGATTCACTGCTGGGAGTCGAAGCAAGTGCTTTGGGAAACAGTTGCTGTGCGGACATGTCCAAAAGTGTTCGATCCGTAAACGCGTCCATTAAGGCTACTAAGTCCGCGAGTTGCTGCTCGTTGAGCTTCAGATCACCCAAGCTCTCGTGATTTACCGTATCCGGATAATCGGTAACCTTCCAACGACCAGGATTGGCTGTGCGAGAGTTATAGAACTCCATTACTTCTTGCAGTGTGCGCAACGATCCATTGTGCATATAGGGTGCGGTGAGTGCGACATTCCTTAGGGAAGGGGCTTTGAAAAATCCATACT
>JAGQOY010000314.1 GCA_020427005.1 Planctomycetales bacterium | reverse complement strand
CGAGTCGCACGGATGTATAGCGTGTGTTTTCAAGGAAATCATTGAGCAAATGTGCGAAAAAACGCTACTCTTTCGTGTAGTTTGCTCAAGTAACTGCAACTTGGACTAGGTCTTTTCAATTCGCCAATCGTCTACCACCTCTCCCAACCATTTCTTCCCAGGTAGGGAGAGGATCGACCTTTCAAACATTCGCTTGCAATTTCGAACGAACCTGTGCTTGAAAAGGCAGTGGAGTCGATTTGATAAGCTACCATTGGGCATTGAAACTAAGTCAAACTCCAACCATTTCGCGCAGTTCGCGAAATGAACTCATCCGCAGGTACATTGGTAACTTGCATTTGCTTTGCATCCCAATGAATCAGTCCTCCCGCTCGATAGGCTACATTTCCCAGATGATTCGCTTCTGTTAGCGGTCCAGCATAATCGAATGAGCTTGCAGTGGGACTACCTGTCCGACAGGCCAATAACCATTCCTCATGTTGTCCCGGAGAATCCGGAATAAAAGATGCAGGAGGCTCGAAGTCCCTAAAGCGATCCTCCGGTAGCAAGACATGTTTCGAGTAATCTGACAACAACATTCCTTGATCCCCCACAAAAAGCACTCCACTTTTCCAAGCTGGAATCTCTCCATCAGTCCATCGCTGGGGCTTATGACTTCCCTGATACCAAGTCACGGTACAGGCTGGTAGATCGCCACGCACTCCATATTCATAGCGGGCTGTCATGGAAGCGGGAGCAATTTCGGGGTGTACCGGAGGCCCTTTAGCAGAAACGGTCAATGGAGCATCTAGTTTAAGCGCCCAATAGGGTAAATCGTTCCAATGACTCCCTAGGTCAGACATTGTCCCATTTCCGAAATCCCACCAACGATACCACTTTGGGCCCGGTAAATATACAGCATGGTACGGCCGGTATGGAGCTGGTCCCAACCACAGATCCCAGTCAATATGCTCGGGCGGACTCATGGCTTCATTGGGCCGCTGAGCGACAAAGATAATGTCTCCATTCGCGTCAGCCTCCTGTTTCGACTGCAACCCCCAGGCTCGTGCTACCCACACATGCGCCTCACGCACGTTACCAATGGCTCCACTTTGTATCAATTCCACTACACGATGGTAATTCTTCGAAGCATGGATTTGAGTTCCCATTTGAGTTGCAGCAGGACAGTTCTTAGCGGCTTCGGTTAACGCTCTAGCCTCTGCCACGTTATAAGTCAGAGGCTTTTCACAATAAACATGCTTACCTCGTAATATGGCTGGCATCGTCGCAAAGGCATGTGTATGCTCTGCGGTACTTACTACCACTGCATCCAAATCATCAGATTCTGTATACAATTTTCTAAAGTCTCTATATGTGCGCGCTTCGGGGAATTTCGAAGACGCCTGTGCGAGTGCCTGTGCATCTACATCACACAGCGCACTGACAATAACATCGGGGTCCTTGGTAATTGTTGCCAAGTTGCTTCGTCCCCTTCCTCCAACTCCAATAAATGCGATCCGCAACTTGGCCTGAGAACTTGCGTGCAGTTTGCGAGGTATTCCATGCATGCCAACGATTGTTGCCGTTCCGAAAATGAAACTACGTCGCTTCAGTTCTGTGATTCGATTTGGCATGACCGAATTATCCTTCTACCAGTAGCACTGTTGGCACAGGCATGATGATCATTCACTCGTATAGAGCAATGATTTGCAGTAAGTAAGTTTCGAGTTGATTGTAATAGCTTTCCTCGGTCATTTTGTCTTTCTGACGCCTAAGCATGTCGATTTGACGCTCGATTTCATCTCTCCTCGCGACCAAATCCGGAGCAAGCTTGTCAGCATTTTCCGATGAAAAGATGATGATTCTCGACGCCTCCCGGCCATCAAGTTCTTTCCCATCGACTGGTTTTTTAACCGGTAGGATCCCGCTAAAGAAATCAGCACTCGTTCCAGCCTTGTCGTGATTGTCGTCCAACAAGGCATGTTCAGACGCCAAACGAGCATCATCACGATAAAATCGTTCCGTGTTGCCCGATGCCGAGAGGAATGCCTCGAGTAGCGATACTTCATTATCATGATCGATATCGGCAGTAGAATCCCGGATGGCATTGGCCATGAATTTTCCGAAACGCGAGTAATTGATTTCACTCCCGCTACGCGTCGCGGTGACAATAATTCGATGTGGCCCAGAAAGTTGAGTAAGGAACGGAGAACTCGACGATGAGCAGTTTACCAATACTACTTGCGTCTTGATGCCGCCAATCCAACTATCGAGCTCTTCAGGCGTAAGATCCGGTCCGACTAAATTGAATTTCGCTACATTGGCGGCAAAAGTTCCATGCCCAATCAGCACGACCCACACTCGATTCGGCTGATCGGCGACTGTGGATATAATCGCTCTTTGCAATAGTTCTTTGTCAGATGCGCCGGTGGAGGAGACTGACGCTTCGACAAATGCTGCGTCCGACGTTACGGGGCCAATCACATCACACTGCCAGCCTTGTTGAGCCGCTACTTGCCTCCAGGTTTCTCCCCAGTCACCAAACTCTTCCGAGAACTCTGTGTCTCCACCAGCTCCTACGACTAATATTAATCTTTCATCTGCTTGCGATTCTCGACAGAAATTGCACAATACCGTGCTAATCAAGATTGTGGTCAGTTGTACGCTTATATTGACGTAGTTTCTTGCAAGATACCGCATCACAATCACAGCATGCATAATGTTGTTTAAACCATCAGAAACGGCCGAGGGCCAAGCGTCAACGCTCCGCGCGCTAAGGCAATCCTTTCCAGCGCCGCAGCCCCCATTCCAAACACAAGAATCCAATTGCCAAGACTATTAACCAAGGTTGGTGCCATAAAGGTTCGATGCGGGCTTCCGAAATAGGGACTTTTTTCGTGGGCAGTTCAGCCACGAACGACTCCAAGTCATCGAGTTTAACTACTTCTCCGCCGCTACGCTCAGCCAAGGACTGCAGAAAATCGTGGTCCACCTGAACTTTCGCAAACTCAATTGCGCTCGGTTGGGCTGCCCAACCGGTTTGAAGCGGATCGAATACCTCGCCGTCTGGCCCGATCACGTCGATCTGACATCGATAGCCGCCGTCGCTTTGCGCCCAATAATCGGCTACGTATAGTCCCGGCTTGTTACTGTCCAAAGTAGCCGTAGCTTTTACCTCCTTGCCATCAGGCTCGGTCACCGTGAGTTGAACACTGGCATTGTCTAGGGGCTTGAACAGTGAATCCCGCACGCGCACTGCCACACGAAACGGCTCAAGCGCCTGCTCTGGAGGGGCGACATCGACCTCAATTCGTTTGGGCACATCCGTGGTCAACCATCGTACAATCTGCCTCCAATTCTGTGCTAAGTCGTCTGTTTCCTCTTTTTCTCGATGCATACTCCAACGCCAAAAATCGCCGACCAAGAGTGCCAGGGATCGGCCTTCACCAAATCGTTGAGAAACCAACCCGGGGATCGAAGCTCCCGCCCCAATAAGTTCACTCAAAACCGTGGCGCCAGGCTTCACATCAGAAACGCTATTCCAGACCTGAAAGCCGGGCATTTCCTCCAACCGTTGGCGTTCATCTGATTCGTTGGCTCTCAGGCGAAGCCAAGGTTGGAGTGCACCATCCCGTGTCGGCTGGTACCGAAGGGGCAGATCTTTCAATTCTCGCTTCTCTTGGCCTCGCAGATATACCGGTAATACATCTCCCAATGGCGTATCTAGATAGCCGCCGCCGATGAAGGACTCTTGCCCTCCCAGCATTAGCAAGCCTCCACCTCGATCCGCTACGAACTTGCGCAACAACATCATTTGCTGTGGAGTAAAGAAACTCGATTCGAGGTCGTCAATAATGATTGCGTGGTAAAAATACAAAGATTCTTCACTACTCGGAAACCCTGCTTTCAATTGGTCCTCATCACCCACACCAATTCTTACCAACACAGGTTCATCGTATTGTTCTGCCGTTTCCTCATTATCGCTGAAGCCGGCAACTAGAGGATTTACGTCTTCAACACCTTTATCACGAAAACTAAACTTGGGTTCCTTTTTTGCAATACGCACGAGCCCTTGTAGCTTGATTTCAACATCCTCCTCCAAGGCGCGACGCAAGAATTTGAACTCCCAATTTGGCCGGCCCGCCACGTACAGGATTCGAAATGGTCCTCCACCACGGTTCACAGGAAACATAAGCTGATTATTGGCTGTAGTAACTTCAACTCGACTTGTTAATTCCTTTGCTTCCCCATCTTCCCGCGCCAACATGGCTCGCATGGAAACGAATTGAAAACCTGGTTCCGAAGGCTGAAACTGGAATCGCACCCGTCGGCTAAACTGATCGCTGTCGAGCGTTAGTCTTTGCTGCTCTAACGTCTCTCCCTTCGAATCAATTAAGCGTACAACCACGTCGCTACCGTGGAGTCCAATCGCCTCCAGCGTAGCTTCGACCGAGGCTGGAGCAAGTTCGAACGACGATACCGTAACCGCGGCATTCGAGAGCACAAGGTCCTTGTGTTGAGTCTCCTCACCTAAAACCACCGGGTAAATTGGAAATGAAAATTCATCATTCAACAACTCCTGAGCCTTGTCGGTAGCAAGACCGTCAGAAAACAGTACCATGCCCGCAACGGGACGTTTTGAGAAACGGTTTTGCAAGGTTGTAATGGATTCCTGCAACGAGGAGTTATTGCCTTCGAAATCTAGCTCGCCAAGTTCAGCTCGAGCTTGTAATCGATCGGAAAAAACATAGCGTCGAACATCAAAATCCTGTGCCAATCTGGATTGCCACGTTGCTTCTGATTGCAGCGCTGGCCGCATTCGCTCCAACCGTGACATCGATTCCTCGGGGGCTCGAATTTCCATGCTTCGACTAGTGTCAACAACCATCGCCATAATATTTGCGCCCGGGCGTGGTCGTTCTGTTCGCTTCATAGGCTCCAACAGACAAAGTGCCAAGCTCGCGACGGCCAGCACCTTGCACATCACGGCAAGAAACCTTAGACCGGAAAGATGGCTACGTTGACTGTAACTCCAAATCACCATGGCCGAAATTGCCAGCAAGGCAATTGCAGAGATCCAGATCCAGTCTTTCGCGCCCAGGACAATTGATTCCAACTTGGTTACCTTATCTTTGATAAAAAAGCAGGTTATTTACCAGCCCCAAGGTTTTCGTAGTACTCACGCACTGCTGGAGAAAATCTGTTAGGGACAGGATCACGGTCCAAAGGTACTATTTCCGTCTTCTTAGCAGCTCGGCGTATAAGCTCTTCGGCTACCTTGCGTTCCAGTTCACGCAAAGGGGTAGCCACCAAATCCTCAACTTCCGACCATTGTGGATCTGAGGCATGTTTCCTCGCATCTGCTCGCAAGTCCCTGGCTGCTTGTCGAATTCTAGTCGCTTGCCAGCGAAGATCAGGATCTGTTACCAGTTCCTCAACATCTCTCAATCGATCGGACCACTGCCGAAAATCATCTCCTGACATGGGTCCAGGATTACCACCGCCACTCTGATTGAAAAAGGAAAGAGACGAAAGGTCATTTGTTGCGTCACCACCTCCTGCCATTTGCGTGCGTGGCGCATTGGCTCCATTTTGTCCCCTTCCACCTGAACCAGGCGTCATCTGGCCAGGCTGCCCTTCTCCCGGCGTATCACTCGGCTGATTGTTGTTTGGCTGACCATTTGGCTGACCATTTGGCTGACCATTTGGCTGACCATTTGGCTGACCATTTGGCTGACCATTTTGCTGACCATTCTGCTGACCATTCTGCTGACCATTCTGCTGACCATTCTGCTGACCATTCTGCTGACCATTCTGCTGACCATTCTGCTGA
>JAGQOY010000313.1 GCA_020427005.1 Planctomycetales bacterium | reverse complement strand
GGAAAGAGTCACTGCTGTAATAGTCATCGTTGGCAGCAAGCTCTTCCCAGCCAGACGTCGTTTGACGGAACAAGCGAATTTGCGAGTCCAACATACTGGCTTCACTCATTCGCTCTGCAAAGGTCTCGATGGTCATGCGACCAGCGATGGGTAGACTGAACTGATAGAGATCAATGTCCTTGCTGTCTGGCCGGTAGAGATACTGTCCATGCACGATATCCCCATCACCAGGCAATATGATTTCAGTGCCAACTCCCGGTGCAAATACCGATGCAAATGATTGTACAGTTAACTGCTCTAACTCGTCTGCGTCACCAAGTCCTAGTAGTTGACCTATGCCTTGCATGGCTGCACGCATGAAGGAACCGCCAAAATTGTTGGTGCTGGCGTCCGCAAAATCTTGGATATCCAGAACCGTCCCCAACTGACCATTGCTGATCAGGTGTCCAGCCTCAAAAGCGGTTAGTCCTGGTTGATTGGGTTCCACAACTCCTGGTGTTGTACTCCCCTTTACTTCAGGGAAGGGCACGATTGCCCGCATGTCACCGACACCAATGGTCATGCCCAAATTGGCACTTTCAACGAACCGAACTCCTAGATATTGTTCGTACAAGCTCAACACTTCGCGGACGCGAACCTTTTGCTGTTCGGTAATTGCGTTCAGCAGGGTCGAGTTGTTGAGAAATCCCAATTGGCCTTGGAAGTTGTAGTAAATAATACTTGTTCCATCCAGCGAATCGGCACCCAGTCGCAAGTTGTCCTGCATGCGGATTTGTCGATTTCCAGGTTCGTCGCTGCCACCCGGAAAGTCCATTAATAGCGGAGAAGTGTTATTGATTTCGCCGTCAATTACGGCAGCCTGAGAACCTCCGGCTCCAGGCGTCCAGGCCAATGCTTGGGCACCGGCATAGGTATCCGCAGGATCAGTGGAAAGGCCGTCGAGTGCTATTGGGGCCAGAGGCGCATTTTCGTTTGTTCCAATACGAAGTCGGAGATCTTCCCCAGCGTTGACATATTGATCTAAGGTTCGCTGAAATCTCAGAGAAACACGGTTGCCTTCCGGATAATAGCGAATGCGTACAGGTTGCTGAGCTGCGCCATCGTCGGTCGAATCCAGCGTGCTGTGTGTTGCTATTAGTTGATAGAACTGAGGGTTCAATGCACCCCGGGACCCGTTAGTGCCAGCTGTAAACACAATCACGTCGGTGTTCTGCAAATACAGTTGGCCACGTTGTGCAGTCAACTGCGATACCGGCATGCCATTGACTGTTTGAATCGTAGAAATGTCAATCAAGGCATCGTTGTTGAAATATACGTCAATCTCTTCCCAGCGTACTTCAAGTTGACCGCTCGTATTGCGCGATACTGGCTGAGGAACGACTGACTCAATCTGTGCCCCCAACTGAAGCTCAAAAGCAACGGAACGTGAAACACCACCTTCAAATGCTTCACCGTTGATATTCTTCAAGGTGCGAACGCCCTGACCCAGGAATTCAATTCGGTATTTGTCATCAGGCAGCGCTTCCGCAAACCGCATAATGACTTCTCGACTCGAATCTCCGAGTCCAACAAAGGCGGGCGTGATCTCAATGTCGCTGACGCCACCTAATATTAATGGGGAGTAGCTTGTGGCGAATGCGCCCAATCGCGTCGATCCTGAACCGGAAACAAGCTGCGCATGCACCAACTGGGAAGCGAACGGATCGTTATTCAGAGCCCCAACGAAGTCGTAGACCGTTGAAGCGAATCGAGTATTGGAATTAAGTTCGACAGAAATTGTCTTACCGTTAACAGCCACTATCGGAGCTGCCGTGCCAAGGTCGCGACGCGACACTACAACCTGCAACCCCAAACCTGCATTGCCCCCTTCCAACGCATTGATTCGGACTTCTAGATTGTTTCCTATACCAAAGTCGGTTGCCACTCTCGCAGCGTTGGCGCCACCCAGAATAAGGCTTCGTGTAGCATCCGTTGTCGTACCAATGCCAATTGTCTGTTGGCCGCGCAATCGCAACGCAAACACAAGTTGGTTGGCAGGCGAAGCGTTGCCATCGGGAAGGAATGCTTGCAATATGTCTTCGACCCGCGTTTCCATCAGCGGATTAGCATTGAGTTCGATTTCGATACTTCTACCGACCAATGTGACAACGGGAGCTCGAGTGTCATTGCGGACGACTTTGGTAAACTTGATCTCAATGCCATTGCCAGACTCACCCGGAGTCTGGGCGTAGAATTCGACCAGTGTTAAACCACCCGTTCCAAAATCGGTGGCGGCACTGGCGCGCTCAAAAACACCATCTTCGCCGCTACGTAAAACGCGAATTCCACCTAGCGAAGTGGGATCAATTCCGGCCCCATCGTTAAAACGGAACACCAGTTCACGTGGCGAAACATGCAGAATGTCTCCCTGGTCAATAACGTCACCCGTATTGGGTTGAATGCTCAGTAATTGCGGACCAACGGTCAGCAGTTGCCGTGCCTCTAGTGACTCAAGCAGGATCCGACGCGCCTGCTGGCGTTTTCGCAAACGCTTACGAGCAGACAAGTTACGCGAAGTCGATAATCCAACGATGGCCATGTATTAACCTCTCAAAGGAGCGCTTAATTCAGCGGTTACGGTAGCCAGGAAATCCCTAAATCCCAACGTCATGACGAGTTTTTGGGCAGTGGTTACGGCTTTTTTCAATTATCCAGAATTGAAAAGCCAGGGCACTTAGGGGTTTTAGGTAAATAACACTGCGAACTTGGATTGTAATTGGGATGCTAATGATTTCAACGAACGAGTCACCGTTCCCTTCCTTAGGAGGTCTAATTGTTCCCGGGCAACCCGTAGAAACCGCGCTCTCAGAACTCAAACCACGCTTCTTTGTGGACCTGCCTTGGGCCGGAGCTCGATCCAAATCCGCGACAACTTGGAAGCAAAATAGCCGGAAAAGTTCCCCTCGCCTCACGAATCCTCTTTTGAATACATATTATGGGTGGTTGATTGCTGGTGGCGGCTAGTACCTGGGAGAATTGCGTTCTTCGCCACCCTGGTGGCTGATTGCTAATTCCTTTGGGGGTGATTCATGAAGGCGAATGCCCGCATGGGTGTTAAGTGCAGCTTTTTGGTAGTAAAGTAAAATCCGATTTCCAAGTGGGCAGTAATCCACCGGTGGTAACGGGAATTGGGATAGCAATGGACAGGGTATTGGTTACGGGCGGGGCAGGGTTTATTGGCAGTTGCTTTGTGCAGTATCTGCTGGGGAGAGACTCTGCCCGCCAAATTTTAGTACTGGATAAGCTCACCTATGCCGGACACTTGTGCTCACTACGTTCTGTGGCTTCGCACCCCAGTTTTGAGTTTGTAAAAGGGGACATCGCAGATCGCCCACTATTAAATGACCTATTCACCCGCTTTGCTCCCTCGGCGGTGATTCATTTTGCTGTTGAGTCGCACGTGGATCGTTCGATAGATGCTCCACTGGATTTCGTCATGACAAACGTTGTAGGGACGGCCCAGTTGCTGGAGGCTACACGGGGCTATTGGGACAGTTTGCCCCCAAATCGTCAATCGACTTTTCGCTTCCTACACTGCTCAACTGACGAAGTATTCGGTTCGCTCAATTCCAACGGATTGTTTACTGAGCAATCCGTTTACGCTCCGAATTCTCCCTATTCGGCTTCCAAGGCCGCGTCGGATCATTTCGTCAGAGCCTACTGTCAAACGTATGGCCTACCAGTGCTGACCACACATTGTGCAAACAACTTTGGCCCTTTTCAGTATCCGGAAAAATTAATTCCGCTGATGATCCTCAATGCCATCGATGAGCGCAGCTTGCCAATTTATGGCGATGGCCAGCATATTCGGGATTGGCTTTATGTGTGGGACCACTGCACAGCCCTTGAAAGTGTTTTGTTTCGAGGCAGGGCAGGGGAAAGCTACAATATCGGCAGCCAAAATGAGCGGTCTAATCTGGAGGTCGTGCATGCTGTCTGTGACGCTCTGGAATCACTGGCTCCCGAGCTTTTCCATCGGCCTCTCAAGGATTTGATCGTTCACGTTGAGGACCGTCCAGGCCATGATCGTCGGTACGGAATTGACGCGACGAAAATACGTTCCGAATTAGGCTGGGAGCCCGCTTTTTCCTTCGAAACTGCTCTAAGAGAAACGGTGGCTTGGTATTTGCAGAACCGCGACTGGGTTGAAGAGGTTACCCGAGGTAATTTTGATCGCCAACGATTAGGAGTCCCAATTCGAAACCAAACTGGGACTCCCAAGAGTACTTGGTAATCAAGATTGTCTTGGCAGGCGGAATCAGAGAATCTGCCAAATCGCTGACGTCCTTAGACCTTTTCTGGAGTGGGGTGCACCCACGGTTCGCGGTAAGGACGCGCCAACATTGCGTTGGCTTCATCATCACCGACTACACGATGTATTGCAGGATCCCATTCCAGCGTTCGTCCTAGCTTCATAGCGAGATTTGCTAATATGCAGCTGACCGAAGAAATGTGGCCCTGTTCAATGTCAGCTACAGGCCGACCACGGTTTTCAATGGCTGCTAACCAATCGAGCATGTGACCGCGGACCGCTGGTGCAACGTGTCGTTCGAGATCCTTTTCAGTCTTATCTTCGGGGTACTGTTCCAGTTCCATGACGACGTCCCCGTGAATCTTGTCCCCTCGTCCAGCGGGGATGAAGTCATAGCTGTTGACGCTGAGCTTCAGTGTTCCCTTGTCGCCGTACAAGGTGGCTGCCCAAGGATAATCAGGATCGGGGGATGTACCCCAGCTACGATGATTCCAGACGACGTTTAGATTATCGAATTCAAACATCGCGGTTTGCGTATCGGTGATATTGGCTCGACTTGCTTTATCTACAAAGATCCCTCCGCTACTAGTGACGCGTTGGGGCCAACCCAGGTCGAGCATCCAGCGCACCATGTCAAGCATATGCACGCACATGTCTCCTACGATGCCATTGCCGTACTCCATGAAGGCTCGCCAACGCCGAGGGTGACGCAGCGAACAGTAGGGGAGAAGCGGTGCAGGGCCAGACCACATGTCGTAATCTAGATACTCAGGTGGTGCTGCGTCGGGCGGATTTTCTCGGGCTCGCATATGGTAATAGCAACAAACCTCAGCATGGGAGATGTTGCCCAATAATCCTTCTTTCAAAATCCGATTGCGGGCTTCGATCAAATGTGGAGTGCTCCGCCGCTGGGTTCCGACCTGAACCACTCGACCGTACTTGCGGGCCGCTGCCAGCATGCTGTGGCTTTCAACCACATCCACCGCAGTGGGCTTTTGCACATAGACATCCAGCCCCGATTGAACAGCTTCGATCATAGGCAACGCATGCCAATGGTCGGGGGTACCGATCAGCACCGCATCGAGATCCTTCTCAGCCAGCATCTTCCGATAGTCCGCATATAACCGAGGTCGCTGTCTGTTTTGTTGCCTTTCTGCTACCAAGTCAGCAGCAGCGGAAAGCATCTGCGAGTCCACGTCACACAGCGAAACAACCTCCACAGGCGCAACCTGCACAAGTCTTAGGAGGTCAATCTTTCCGTACCAACCTGAGCCGATCAGACCCACGCGTTTGGTGGGGCCGTCTGCTAAGGCTGCCAAAGATTCTCGCGTCGCAGCGGCCAGGCCCGCGGCAGCTGCCGAAGTGTGTAAGAATTTTCGTCGTTGCATTTAATTGTCCTTTACCAGTTGCTTGCGCTTGCACAGATCGTACGCGAGTACGAGCAATCTGTTGGCAATCGCAACTTACCATGTCGACATTGTAACTTGTTCCGATGCGAGTGTGTCCAGCCGTGCATCCGTGCCCAGAACCGCGACAATCCCCGACGTTGGAAGATTCTTCTTA
>JAGQOY010000312.1 GCA_020427005.1 Planctomycetales bacterium | reverse complement strand
CGTAAGTGAGGGATTCTTGTTCGGTCCCTCGCTTACGCTTCGGGTTGGGATTGGTAGATTTATTTCTGCCGCTCGCCGTAGTCGGCGAAATTTCTTTCTAGGGCCAAACAAAATCGAGGACACGATTACTACGTGCAAGTACGATCGGCAACTATGATAGGTAATTGTGGTGCCGCCCCTTGCCCACAAATTTCTCCATCTTGGATCAATCCTCTCAAGGATATGAGAAGTGCCTAGACCTCAGTTGGTAGTTTTCGTTGTTTTCTGGTTGTCGGTCTCTTGCAATGCTTGTCCACGCATGCATGCACAGGTGAAGTCATTTGCCGAAGCGGAAGGTTTTGGTGCTCTAGCATCTGGTGGCCGCGGCGGCACCATTTATCACGTCACCAACCTGAATGACTCTGGTCCAGGATCATTCAGGGACGCCGTTAGCCAATCCAATCGAATAGTAGTTTTCGACGTTGGTGGTGTCATCAACATCTCGTCGCAGTTAGCATTCTCCAACAACCTAACTGTAGCTGGCCAAACTGCACCTGGAGGCATTGCCGTATTCGGAAACGGCATTTCGCTTAGTAATCGCAGCAACATCATCTTACGTGACATGACGTTTCGATCGACGATTGGCACAAGCCAAACCATCAAAACAGTCAATATGACCAACACTCACAATGCCATTCTGGACCACATTTCTATTGGCTGGGGTCGATATGACAATTTTGGGATTACAGACAATTCGAGCCACATCACCTTGCAAAACAGTATTTCACACGAAGCGATCGATAACCAGCGAGCAGGAGGCTTCATCGACAGCTCCACAGAAATCACGCTAGCCCGAAATCTGTTCTCTAACAATGATACTCGCAACCCAAAAGGAAAAGGTGACTTACAGTTTATCAACAACGTCATCTATAACTATGGCAAAGGCGGTTATGTGGGTGGTCATTCCAGTGCACCTTGGCACCAAGACTTGATCGGTAACTACTTTATTGCTGGCCCAAGTCAATCTGGAGACTACTTAACCGATTTCAACTCGAATGACCTCGTCTACATTTCAGACAATAAGATTGACGACAACAAAGACGGACTGCTAAATGGACGCAATATTGATTCCGCCAAGATCGAGCGTGTCGGCGGGACCGTTGTTGACTCCCCATACAACGATCCTCTGATTTCCACTCGAGTCATGTCTGCAGAATCAGCGGTCGGTTGGGCTGCCCAGCACGCGGGCAATTCCCTTTATCGTGATTCCGCCGATCAGCGCCAAATCGATCAACTTAACTCGTTGGGGCTTTCCGGATATATACCAGCCAACGAGGGTCAAGTTGGAGGAATGCCAACCTGGACAGGTGGCACTCCTCCGATCGACACTGACGGAGACGCAATACCCGACACTTGGGAGGACGCCCATGGTCTAAACAAGAATGTGGCTGATTCGCTTACTTACAATTCATTGGGTTACCACATGCTGGAGGTCTATCTCGATGAACTTGCCGATCAGAGCGACCATCGACAGTGGTCTAAGGGTACATCAGGTAGCTGGTCCACGGTATCGCAATGGACCAACGGCTTAGTTCCAACCATATTTGATCACGCTTCTATTAGTGGAAACGTCACTTCACCTTCGCTCGTTTCGCATACAGCAGGCGAAGCATCAGCGTTGTCTGTTTCGATAGGCGACATTTCCAATACACTCGACGCTACGTTGGATATTTCCGGAGGAAAATTTCAAGTATTTGACACCACCCGCGTTGGAACTCACGCCAATGGTATCCTTAATATTCATGGCGGAGAATTTACGACCTACAATTTGCTCTTGGGAGGAACGGACTATTCCGCCGGATTAGCGGTTGAACATGTGGGCCAAGTCAATCTGTCCGGTGGAACTCTGGAAGTTTCACGAGTGGGACTGGGTGGTGGTTCCCCTGGGACCTGGAACCTCGGCGGCGCGGTGAATTGGTCCGGAGGCAATATACTTGCATTAGGCCAACTCCACTTTAATGCACCGCTAATCGTCTCCGGTGCTGCAGGTAGTTTAGATACTCAAGGATCGGATGGTTTGATCCAAGGTGGTCTCGCGGGGAGCGGTAGTTTTACCAAAACAGGTACCGGTAGCCTGACGATCGATGGAGCCAATCAGTTCTCCGGATCGATTCGAGTGGCCGATGGCAACTTGCATCTGGCAAACAAACTAGCGCTGGGAACTGGTCAAGTATCTCTCGACGGAGGCAACCTGAGCTTAGGAGCGGTCACAGGATTGACAACTGCTGTTCACGTGCAATCAGTCGGCACGATCAGCTCTGGAGGCATTACTCTCAACGGTGAAATTACTGGAAACGCATCTTCGGTGCTGGACATCAACACCTCAACAGCAGGCAATTTCACACTTGGAGGAAACCTGTCGAATTTTGCAGGAGTTATTTCATTTGCGACTAGTACTGGTAATGTTCGTCTAAATTCGGCCGCTGGCACTGGTAGTGCGCTAGCTACGTTCTCGCTAGGAGATCAAACGGCAAGCTTGAGAACGGCTTTTGGTACTACGGTTCACCTGGGAGCCCTGTCTGGCGGTATCAACACTTCGCTGCGCGGTGCGACAAATACCGCTGATGAAGTTACCTACGTTATTGGCGAGAAAAACCAGAACACTCTGTTTGCGGGCACTATCGGTGATGGCCTGTTTACTTCCCCCGGAAAAGTTTCCATTGTTAAGTCTGGAACTGGCTCCCTGTCGCTGACCGGTCCAAGCAGCTTTACTGGGGTCACGACTGCTCGGCAAGGCACACTCGAAGTTTCCCAACTTGCAGACGGCAGTATCGCAAGCTCCATTGGGGCTGCCACGTCGGACGCCCACAACCTAGTGCTTGACGGAGGAACATTGAGATACGTGGGTAGTAACACGCGGATTGACCGCGGATTTAGTTTGACTGAAAACGGTGGCCGCATCGACGCTTCTGGTATAGGAATACTCGAGTTCCGTGACAACGTGTCGTCCATTGCTACGCCGGGAATAGGAAATCGCGAACTCATCCTGGCCGGCACAAATACGGGATGGAATTCGCTTGAATTGGCTATCGTTGACGGCACGAGTGGCCAAACAACTTTGGTTAAGGAAGATGCAGGCACCTGGCGGCTTTTAAGCCACGGCAATAGCTATATGGGAGGCACTACTGTTCGGGCAGGAACTTTGATCGGCTGGTATGAGAATTCACTGCCAATCGATGGTAGTTTGACGCTAGAGAGTGGGGCTGTATTTGACATGAATGGCGCGAATCAGTCCGTGGGTGGACTGTTTGGCCAGGGACAGATAGTTACAAACTCGAATACCGCACGGACCCTGACTGTGGGAAGCGGAAACGCAAACGGCGACTTTGGGGGTACACTTACTCAGGGAGCCACCCAAACTCTGAATCTCCTAAAGATTGGCCAGGGCACGTTACGACTTTCTGGCGAGAACAATTACCGCGGCATTACGCACGTGGAGCAAGGACAGTTGATCGTCGATGGAGCAACGGGCACAGGCCTGACGACGATTGACTCCGGCGCGATCCTGGGTGGTACCGGCCGAGTCGCTGGTGATTTAATGACCTTGGGTTCAGTTTCACCCGGCAATAGCCCGGGCACGCTTACCATTACGGGGCAGGCAGTCTTTGCGGCCGGTTCGGAATTGCTAATTGAGATTGAATCGAACTTACTCTACGACCGCTTACTTGTTATGGGTGATCTTCATTTAGATCCTGGCAGCAGTTTAATCGTCAGCTTGACTGGACTAGCTCCCTCAGCGGGTGAAAGTTTCGATATTTTGGATTGGCAGTCATTGCAGGGCGAATTCACAAACGTCTCTTTGCCACAACTACCCACTGGACTAAGTTTTGACCTCACCAGTCTCTACACGACAGGTACCCTAACTATCACGGCTGTGCCAGAACCGCAATTGTCGTTTGCCTTGCTGAGCTACTTCTGTGTCCTGTGGCGTACCGCCAGGCGCCAGCGAAGAAAATAACCCATGGATGCCTGGAATCCATGTTGCTGGATTCATAGCTTATTAGCGAATTTAGTCGCTGGCGTCAGCCTCTCACTCCGAGTTCGCTTAATAACTCACTCATTTCGGCTGCTGCATGCAGATCCCCTTGCGTTCGGGCTGTCTCGATCCCGGACCGCAGAAATTCGCGAGCGGACTCAATTCTATCCAGTTCCACTAAGATCTGAGCACTTCGGAAAAACGCTGGTACATACGGCGGTAATTCCTCGCAGAGCTGACCCAGCAATTGTAGGCAGGGCTCAAATTCTTGGGCGGAAGCCATTTCGTGGGCTAAGGAGTACCTCAAAAAGACGTCGCCCGGTTCTTCCAGCAACATAGCTTCAATCCGAGCTCGTCGTGCCAAATTCACTTGCTAATCTCCTGATGCTTAAGGCCATAATTGCGGTTGTTTGGCAGATGCGTTGGCTGACAAACCATATAGTTTCAGTAATTCTTGACCAACTTGGGTGGGTTTCCGCAATTGCCTCTTTCAAACGGAAAAACACTTTCGCCAATTGGGTGCAACTGGTACCTTATTTGGTAGATTTTTCGCGAATCAAAACTCCGCTGGCGGCAACTGACCAGAAACGCCAAGTTTCGGCCAAGCGAAAAAATCCATTTCACCTATTTATTTCTTAATTGCAAGGGCGTTAGCTGAATTCTGTTAGCCCTCTTCCTGTGCAATTGCGTCCCCAGGAGTTCGAAAAGTGCGTATTATTTCTCGGTTTTTGCTAGGGATAACCGTCTGTTTGTCTCTGTGTTTCACTACAGTTCGCGCAGCTGAATTGTTAACCATTGGCTCCACGGCTCCCGAGCTTAACGTTGAGCATTGGCTAAGCCACGGTGATGGTAAGTTTGAAGCAGTTACAAAGTTTGAGAAGGGCAAAGTCTACGTGGTCGAGTTTTGGGCCACTTGGTGCGGTCCGTGCATTGCCAGCATGCCACACATTGCTGAACTTCAGTCTCACTTTGTGGATAAGGGTGTTCAAATTGTCAGCATTAGTGACGAAGAATTAGAAACCGTGACGGAGTTTCTAAAGAAGCCGGTGCGCGGGTCTGAGGACAAAGAACAAACATACGCCAAACTAACGAGTGCGTATTGCTTGACTACCGACCCAGATCGTTCCACTCATGAGGCCTATATGGAAGCGGCAGCCCAAAATGGAATCCCAACAGCGTTCGTAGTTGGAAAAGACTCAAAAATCGACTGGATTGGTCACCCAATGGAAATCGATCCCGTTTTATCTGCCGTCGTGGACGGAACTTGGGACCGTGAGGCCTTCAAGGAGAAAATGATCCGCGAGCAAGAAGCAGAAAAACGCATGCAAGAGCTGTACGCCAAAGTACAGAGCGGTGAGTTGGACGGCGCTCTAAAGGATCTGGATGCGCTATTAACAGAAGATTCTAAGAACGTCCAACTGCAGCTCTTCAAACTGCAATTGTTGATGATGGCTGAAAAGCCGGATGCCGCGGCAGATCAGGCGACTAACGTATTTGCGATTCTTGAGAGCTCTCCGAATATGGTAAACCAGGTCGCATGGCGAATTTACGAAACCGCGGCGGAAGGATCGATTGAGACTGGAAGACTTACGCAATGTGCGTTAGAAGCAGCCGCCAAAGCTGCAGCAGCCGCCGACGCTTCCGAAAAAGGAAGCATTTTGGATACAGTTGCTCACTTGCAACATTTAAATGGCGACATCAAAGCGGCCATCGCTACGGAAGAAGAGGCTCTCAAACTGGCTACTGAACGCGAACGTGAGTTCGTAGCCAATTATCTTGAAGAATTGAGGTCCGCTGCTCAATCCCCTAAAGCCTCATCAGAAGAAGATAAGTAACCTTCATTTCCAACTGGGGAACCATTCTTTCCTGGGTTCGATGACTCATAGCGGAAATTTACTCCCCGTGAAA
>JAGQOY010000311.1 GCA_020427005.1 Planctomycetales bacterium | reverse complement strand
ATGATCCTGCTCGACTTCGAAAAGACCTAAGGGAGCTTTTGGGAAATGACAAGGCCTGGCAAGGGTACATTGAATTGCAGGAGTTGCAACATAGCATCGCCAAGCTAATTTGGCCATCTTTCTTGAAGCCGCTCAAGTCTCGCGAAAAATTCGCCAGTAGTTGCGCAAATCAATTGCAAAAGCGGGCTTGGCGGGCCTTCGTTGAACATCCAGTGGGAGACATTTTGGAAGAATTAATTCCTGACAGTCTGCTGCGAGGGACCCTGCTGACAGATGCCAAAATTGGCATATCAACATTTGCCCACGATCCTCTGCTGCACCAAAATCGTTGTTATCTTTTGCATACCATTGGACGTGAGGAAGGGCACTGGTCGGTTCCCCTGGGCGGCATGGGAACATTGACGTCGGAACTCGTTCGACGGTGCTTAGAAGTGGGCGTTGAAATCGCCACTAGTGCGGAAGTAATGGGAATAGATCTAGGGGCCAAACAGCACACGGTTACCTTTGAAATAGAAAACCAGCAAGAGTCTGTTGATGCACAATACGTTGTGCATTGTGCGGGCATGAATTCATTCACTCGCCTGCTGCCTGAGATCCAAACAAACGAGCTGAACCGATCTTCGACTCGAGCTCAAATCGGGACCGCTGTAAAGGTCAACATGTTGCTTAAGAAGTTGCCACGCCCTAAATGCAGCCATCTTACTGCACATGAAATGTTTGCTGGCTCTTGCCACATCTTTGAAGACTACGAACAGCTTGAAATATCCTATCGGCAATCTGAACAAGGCCATGTACCAGTTCCTCAACCAGCTGACATTTATTGTCACAGTCTGACTGATCCATCGATACTTGGGCCGTCCCTGCGTGCCTTGGGCTATCAAACTCTGACGCTTTTTGGGTTAGACATGCGATACGATCTGTTTGCATCGGACAATTCCGCAGTCAAATCACAAGTATTGCAAGGGTACTTGGAAGGATTGAACGAGTACCTTGTCGATCCAATTGAAAGTTGTTTGGCGATTGACGCACATGGCAAGCCGTGTATAGAAATCCTGAGTCCAGTCGATATCGAAGAGAAGTTGACCATGGAACAAGGAAACATCTTCCACAGTGAATTGTCTTGGTTTTATGCATCAGATTCTAGTCAAACTGGCAAGTGGGGCGTCGAAACGGATTTCCCAAGAATATTCCTTGGCGGGTCGAGCGCTCAACGAGGAGGTGCCGTAAGTGGTATTCCCGGACACAACGCAGCAGCCTGCATTCTGCGATTCGACTAGCGATTTCTTTCAAAACTCCCCCTGAGTGTTTGCATTTGACCAGATGCAAAATGAGCGCAACGAGAATTGAATTCAGACCAAACACTGTCATAGTAAGATGGCAGTTATGCCCAGCTGGCCTAGTTACAGGTGATTCAAGTAATAGTAAGTCAGATTTACCAACAGGGTACCGGCGATCAAAAACGCTAGCCCGATGAACAAATACTCTGCCAACCCAGCCCTATTCATTGGTAGTTACTTGCGAAAGCTAATTACAGAATATGTAATTCATGTGAAGACATCGCTGCAAGCTAATCCTCAAAAATGGTTGCGGATCTTGAGTATTGCCACTTGTCTCTTGCTGGCAAAAGTTTTCGTAACGATTCTGATTGAGTATTCGAACTATTTCCCTCCTAATTTCGCCGCCGCGTTTCTGGTAGGCCGCCATGACTATTTTTGGGACTACTATTGGCTGGCGTTTTATATACACATTGTTGCCAGTCCTGTCGTGCTCATTATTTGCACATGGCAATTGTGGTCGGCACGACGCGGACAACGGGCAAAGTTGCATCCTGTTACTGGAATACTACAAGCGGTCCTGACGGTAGTCTTAGTTGTACCAAGTGGAATCGTACTATCTTACTGGGCACGCGCGGGTATCCTAGCCTCGGCGGGATTTTCCTGTCAAAGCATAGTACTTTTAGCCGCTACAATAACGTCCGTTTGGAACGCTGCTCACGGCAACTCGGTACGGCACAGGTATTGGGCGATAGTGACATGGATTCTTCTCTGCTCACCACTTCTTTTTCGGGTAGCGACAGGAGTAGCTATTGTGATCGGTGGCGAAACAGTGCTCTTCTTTCAACTCAATGCTTGGCTGAGCTGGATAATTCCATTACTTCTATTCCAGCATTATTGGGCGCGTGTTGGAGATTTTCGAAGTCGAATGGCATAAATCGCTTAACCATGCCGTCGCTGGTTATCGACCGTGAACGATTTATTGCATTAAGACGCGTGAAGCAATGCTTGGCGGTGCCCTGCTCGCAACTGTTCGATCGTAACCAAATCTGTCGCCGTCAAATCCTGATCGGCTGCCCTGATCGTCTCAAGTACTTGGGCCGGACTCCGTGCACCCACAATGGCGCTAGTGACTTCCGGACGTCGAAGGACCCACGCGATTGCCAACTCAGCAAGGCTTCTACCGCTCTGTTGGGCGACGTTCTTCAAGCATTCCACAAGTCCAAGATGAACCTCGATCTGTGGGGACTGGAATCGAGCATCTCTGGAGCGGTGATCGCTGGCGGGCAATGTTTGGGCGCGTTCCACATTGAATTTTCCCGTCAGCAGTCCCTTGTACATTGGGCTGTAGCAAACAACGCCGATATTTTCTTGACCGCAGAAGGGCAGGATTTCATTCTCTGCCTCGGGAGCAATCAAGCTATACGGAGGTTGCAAGGAGCCGACAGGAAAGATCGCTTGCAATCGCTTCAATTGACGAACGTTATGGTTTGAGACACCGATTTCACGCACCTTCCCTTGTTGCTTGAGGTCGACTAACGCACCCCAACCTTCTTCGATGTCTTCGTCGGGCTCTGGCCAGTGAAGTTGATAGAGATCAATGCAGTCAAGTCCTAACCTTGACAAGCTGGCTTCACACTCAGCAATGATGCTTTCACGTTTTAGTACTTTGTCAATAGTTTCGGGATCACGCATTACTCTGCCGCACTTGGTCGCCACAATAGGTCGACGAGCACTGCCCAAGCGCTTCAACGCTTTGCCTACCAAAATCTCGGATTGTCCACCGCCATATACTGCAGCTGTATCGACCCAGTTAATTCCATGATCTACTGCTGTGACAATGGCGTCGATGGCTTCTTGTTCGTCTTGGTGTCCCCAGCCGAATTTCCAGTTGCCACCTCCAATGGCCCAGGAACCAAAACCTATGCGAGTCAAGTGCAGAGAAGTATTTCCCAACTGTTTTGTCTGCATGGGTAACACTCCCCTAACGATTGATGCGAATAAGGCGTCTTGCGACGAACGTTCGCGAGTATACCTGATATTGATGTGGACGAAATCCCTGGAGGCTTTCGAGATGTTTAGGCAGTTGTAACCAGTCACAGTTTTCCAAATCACGCAAGCGAATTGCCGGGCCGCTGGCCTAGCCTAACCCGCAGGGTCAGGTACCTGATTACGATGATGTGGCCCGGGAAATTGCACATGCCCCGTGCCAAAAATCTTAACCTAGATCTGCCGTACAACTTTGCTAAATACTAACTGGTCGAAAGCTGCGAACGATTACAGAACGTTTCCTCTGTATTTGGCTGTGTTTCGTCATCCCGCGAAATGGCCAGAAAATACAACAGCTCTACCTCAATGTGCTCCCATCATCTCAGCCGTTTGCTAAGATAGGCAATTAATCGCCACCTAACAGCAGGTGAGAAGTCTCCGAACTTGGAGCCCTATGGCTCTTTCCAATCAGATTTGGCAGTGAGTTAGTCTAATAAGGTAGTAACGATGTCGATTCGTAGTTTTGCCCTTAATCTACTCCTCGTAGGATACATGGTGTGTACTGTAGGTCTCGCGGCCTCCCCTAAACCAGATGGAACTTGGAAATGGGAATCTGATTTGGACGGGCGAATCCTAAAAAGTACTTTGCGATTGGAATCAGATGGCAAGAAAGTCTCAGGGACATATTCAAATAATGATCTGACCGCCAAGGTAGAGAAAGGCGAAATCGATGGAGAGAATCTTTGGTTCGAAATACGAGCCAAGGTGGATGGGGTCGAATACCAAGTCAAATTTAATGGTGAAGTAAGCGACAAAAGAATTAGTGGTGACATTGAAGTATTTGATAGCGGAAGCCTGGTACTCGAAACTGACTGGAATGCGAATCGAGTTCTCGTCGACGAAGATGTTACAGGAAAATGGAAATTTGAATTTACCGCTCCCGACGGTGTCAAATACGAACCTGTCATATCTGTCCGAAAACTTGATGGCCACCTAACAGGTAGCCTCATGGCAAACGATCAAGAAATTGCATTGACATCGGTCGAAATCAAAGACAACCAATTACGATTTGAATACGCAATAGATTACTCTGGCAGCAATCTCAAGTTACGCTACAGATGCGATCCTCGTGGTTCTAGCTTAACTGGAGTATTGAACTATGAAATCGATGGAAATTCTGGGAATTTTGAAGTATCCGCCACTAAACAATCTGACGAAATGGACCTAGCTAAGGGGCTCGTCGGCAATTGGCAATTGAGCTTTACCGACCCCGACGGCCAAACGCATTCGCCAACCTTGGGAGTTGCTATCGAAGGCAAGTCAATGTCCATTTCTTTGACTGTTGAGAACAGCGGTCGAACATTGGAGTTACGCAACGTGCGTGTTGAAGATGGAAAACTGAAATTCGAATCGACGCCTCAACGACAGGGCAGGCCGCTGAACATTTCATTCTCAGCTCAGGCTGAAGGTGATCAACTGGTCGGAAGCATCGATTACGAGGTCCAGGGCAATCGTGGCCAGATACCTGTCAAAGGTAAGCGGCTGTAATTACTTTCCTTAGTTGGAAGTTCAGAATGCAGCTGAACAACTGGCTTGTGACCTGTCGCAATAACGCTCTCTTTAAGACGTCGTACTTGAAGAGAGCACAAATGGCTCACTGATTGAGGTTGCTTCAACTGGCGAGAGAAGTTTGATGGACTGTAAATCCGTGTTTGTATTGCTGTTGTCGATTTTCATTGCTCCGAATTCTCTTTGGGCGGCAGATGACTTTGACGAGAGTCGAGTTTATAGAGAGGTAGATGGACGGCAACTGAGAATCTTTACCAGTATGCCAAAAACACAAGGGGATGGACTCCGCGCATCAATCGTGTTTTTCCACGGCGGAGGGTGGACCGGTGGGAACCCAGATCAATTTGTAGCCCATTGCGAACATTATGCGAAGCTCGGCTTGGTTTGTTTTTCTGTAGAATACAGATTGCTAAAAAAAGACAACTCTGATCCACCAAAGATATGCCTAGAGGATGCCCGTTGCGCTATGCGTTGGGTACGAGAACATGCCAAGGATTTCGCAATCGATCCCGATCGAATTGCTGCGGCAGGTGGATCAGCAGGAGGGCACTTGGCTGCTGCCATCGGGATGATAGACGATGCGAGCGTTGAAGAAGTTTCTTCCAAATGCAATGCCTTGATCCTGTTTAACCCCGTGTATGATAACGGACCCGGCGGCTGGGGTACTTCTCGAGTGGGCGACCGATTTGCTGAGTTTTCTCCTGCTCATAACATTAGTCGTGATGATCCTCCCTCAATTGTTTTCCTAGGAACTAATGACAATCTGATCCCGGTCTCTACCGCCTTGAAGTTTCGGGATGACTGCATCGCAGCAGGAATTTACAGTGAACTGCACCTTTATGAAGATCAGGCCCACGGATTCTTCAACAGTAATCGAGATGATGGTAAGTGGTATAGAGAGACGATTAAGTCAGCAGATGCATTCCTGCGTCATCTGAATTGGATTTCTGCGCAGAGTGCGGATTCCGAATAATTGAATCTATAGGCACTTTGAAAAAAAAATTGTCGCTATCAGCGGAAAACCGAATCCTGAATTCGATGGAAGGTACGTGCGTGGATTTGTTGCTATTAGGCGAGCGGCAGGAATAAACG
>JAGQOY010000310.1 GCA_020427005.1 Planctomycetales bacterium | reverse complement strand
GGCTCAAACACCGAAGCGAAGCCGTCGGCTCAAGTTCCGAAGTGGCTAGCGCCGTCGGCTCAAGCACCGAAGTTATTTTTCCCGTGTTCCTAAGGGCCAGCGCGGCCCAGCAATGCACCTGTTCATTCTAAGCTGATTATTGGAAATGTGTTAGAATGATTTTCTCGTGAAATGGAATGCGCGATCGATTGGCCGCTTCGTACGGTTTTTTTGGATCAATACGAGGTGGACACCCGAAAGGTCTGCAAAAGTAAGCTGCAAATCGCCAAAAACTTAAAAAAGGTACAGTATTCGCAATTCTCTACTGGCATTCCCAACATCCATGGACCCTGTATGAATCACTTCTGCGCCAAACAGTAAAGAAAAAGTCTACCAATGAGTTTTAGCAGGCAGGGCAGCCATGAACTTGATACGCAGGGAACAATTGAAGCCTCTTTCGCTTTCCTTGAGAACTGTATTGGCCAATTCGCAGCAGTGGCCCCCGCCAAGGATCCACAACAAATACTGGAGCTGCTGCCGGACACCGACGCAATTTCGCGACGACTAATCTTAATTGAGTTAATAAAATTTGATTTGGAATCTGCCGCAAAACAAGGGCATCCTAGAGAGCTGAATTTCTATTGGCCACAAGTTGGAGCGGAGTTGCCCCAGGATTTGATTCCGCTGGACTTAGTATTAGTAGAACTGCATTTTCGACGTGAAGCGGGAGAAAAGCTCCACCTGACCAGCTATCGCCGACGGTTTCCGGATTTAGCGAAAGCCTTGGAGAAGTGGCAATCCAACGAGCGCACCAAAGTCTTTTCGGGCACAACAGGATTTGTACCCGAATTGCCCGTAGGGTCTCAAGTCGACGATTTTGAGATTCTGAAGGAGTTGGGAAAGGGGGCTTTCGCCCGCGTTTACTTGGCACGACAGGAGTCAATGCACCGCCTAGTAGCGCTCAAAGCGACTTTGCATGGAAGCAACGAACCCCAAGCTCTATCAGCATTAGATCATCCACATATCGTCCGCGTATATGACCAAAGAGAAATTTTCAATCCCCGGTGCATCCTTCTGTATATGCAATTCCTACCAGGGGGAACATTGGCAGATGTTGTGCAATTGGTTCGGCAAACAGAACCGAATCAACGCAGCGGAAAACTGATCCTAGACTCTATTAACGCTCAATTGCTGAGTGCTTCGCAGTCGGTTCCCGAGCAGTCCCCGACCCGCGAGCAACTGGCCAGTATGCCTTGGGCTCAGGCCGTTGCTTGGATTGGCGTACAACTGGCCGAGGGGCTTGGATACGCTAATGAGAAAGGGGTTTTGCACCGAGACATCAAACCTGCGAATACGCTTCTTTCGGCCGAGGCGATTGCCAAGTTAGCAGATTTTAATGTGAGCGCGCACGGATACTCGGGACGTACGAGCGTCGCAGCCTACTTTGGAGGCTCGTTGGCGTACATGTCCCCGGAACAACTGAGAGCGGCGCATCCAGGAGACGATTTTTCTGCAGAGCAACTTGACGGTCGCAGCGACGTCTATTCCCTGGGGATACTGCTATGGGAACTCTGGCAAGGGAGACGGCCATGGGCTATTGATGCTTTGGCAGGCAGCTGGACCGAGGCGGTTGAATTGCAGCAGTCTATTCGGCAGCGTCCATTCGAACTGGAGAGTCCATCCCGGACTGCTAGCGAAAAAGTACTGGAAAAAGTAATAAAGAACATGTTGGCGTTCGAAAGTGAGCGCCGAACACGATCAGGCTTTGAAGCTGCAGCAAGATTGCGGCTTGCCTTTTATCCGGAACTTGCTCAACGATTTGAGCCAGAATCAGGGACATTGGCGGCACGACTACTGAGCGTACCGCCGCTATTCTTGGCGGCTGTCGTGATTTTCGTGCCTAACGTAGCCGCATCAGTCTTCAACTACTTCTACAACCGCGGCAGAGTAATCGCCGACTTTGCACAAATCGAACCCGAGTTGCCCGCAGATTTTGAAACAGTAGCCAACTGGGTCAATGGCATCGTTTTTCCAGTAGGAGCCTTGCTTTTTTTTCTTGTGATGCTGCCCGTAGCTGGGGTACTTCGCAAAGCCAGGGAGGGAAAAGCCATTGCATCAAAAGATGTTGATCGATTGTGGTCTCTGGGCCTTAGATCAACACTCATTGGCGCGACCCTATGGTGCATCTCGGGTTTGGTATTTGCTGTGGTCTTGGGTTCAAAATACCCCGAGTTTGACGCACAGGATGGTGTTCATTTCGTACTCTCCCTGGTGTTGTGTGGAGGAGTAGCCTGGGTCTACCCATATTTTGGTATGACTCTGCTCGCATTACTCCTTTACTATCCAAAAGTCATCTCTGGCGGAATGGTAGATGAATCATTCGATCGACGTTGCCTGCAGCTGAAGAAACGCAATATCGGCTATTTTCTCAGCGCCGCCGCAATTCCGCTGACCGCAATTGGTGCGCTCGTATATCGCCAGGATTTGCCGCGGAATCTGATTCTAGCGGGCGCCATTGTAGCTGCTGTGGGATTGCTAGCATCCTTTTTGGCATTCATGCAACTTGAAGAAGCTCTCCGCCAATTTTCACAAATTCTTTCTAAGCCGAAGCAATTGAAATCCCGATTCCCATAGGGCAGGAATTACGACAGCTATGATTTTTCTCAATCGACGAAATGTTCCGGTTATTCGGAATTTGTCAAGTTTGAGGGAGTGGGGCGACGATCAGTAGCTGTATCGAGGTGGTGCGCGAAAGTATGGCTGATTTTTCTCAGTAGACTTTCAAATGGTGCATCACCTTGACTGCCGTCGCTTCGACCATTAGACTTCGACCATTAACTTGTTGCTCGCAAATGACTTACGGCATTTGCACGCTCACGAGAAGGAGCTGGTCGACGTGACGAAAAAAGAGATCGTAAAGACGATTTCCGATAAAACAGGGCTGACACAGCTCCAAATCAAGGAGATTGTTCAAGCCACTTTTGATGGCATTATCGAAACCCTACTAGAAGAGGGGCGAGTCGAGCTGAGGAACTTTGGAGTTTTCCAAGTAAAAAGCCGCAAGGCGAGGAAGGCCCGAAACCCTCGGACAGGCCGACAAGTCGAAGTGCCTGAGAAATTTGTAGTTTCATTTAAACCCGGCAAAGAAATGGAAGCCCGGGTCCAGGAATTGGAAGCCGCAGCAGCAACCAAAGCAATGCAAAACGCCTTGGTTGATGATTCCGCCGATCCAATGGATAGTGAGATTTCTGAGTCGAGCTCCTAGCAAACACGGAAGAAATGCCGGAGCGGTTCGATTCAACTATAAATACACCAAGGCATTCGGTAGCCGAAGTAAGCGGTTACCAAATATCAAGCGATGTTCACGGAGGAACGTAGGATGCGACGCTGGTTATGTGCTGCTTTGCTATTAGGGTGCGTTACGGCAACCGGATGCGCGCTTCCAATTTACTCGGCGCTGCCCGACCGTCGTGCCGAACAATTGATCTACACGTCCGAAAACCTGCGATTGCTTCTGCAGGAATGGGAGCGATTTTGGATGGTTGATCAACCAGATCATATGTCGCCCTACCGGGTACACGGGGGCGTTATCTAAGACTCACTGGTGAAAATTAGAAATCCGCACTTCCCAAAACTTAATAAGTTGGATTGATGCGGATTTTCACTTTGGTGAGAATATGGTCTTGAGTGGCGAAGAGAATTAGTTTCCTCCTCGCCCACTGATCTAGATAGCAATTAACGCTTGCTAAATTGAGTGCCTCTGCGTGCACCATGCAAACCGTACTTCTTGCGTTCTTTCATTCGCGAATCCCGCGTCAAGAATCCGTCGTCGCGTAACGGCTGGAAATTCTCTTCACTGTGGCTGCACAGAGCACGCGCTAAAGCCATACGTATTGCACCCGCTTGGCCTGTAATACCACCGCCACTTACGCGAGCAATTACGTCAACACTTGAAGATTGACCGACGTGCACAAGTGTTTGAAGTACCGCTTGTTGATGTTGAACTGTGGTAAAGAATTCTTCTAACGGCCGCCCGTTAACCAGTACCTTTCCACTACCAGGTCGCACTCGAACTCGTGCCACTGAACTCTTACGACGACCCGTACCAAGCGAATCGCCGTTAATTTTGTCTTTCTTGACTGCAACCATAGCTGATGTTTTGAGCGGAAGGAGGTTTTAAACTTGGGAACAAACACGAGTCAACGTAACAATCACAGCCTGACTTTAGGCCGTCTTGCCTACTTCAATAGTTTCACATTGCTGCGATTGATGTGGATGCTCAGAACCAGCATACACCTTGAGCTTCGAAAGCATCCTGCGAGCAAGTTTATTTTTGGGAAGCATTCGACGAACAGCTTCGACAATTAGGTCCTCTGGTTTCCGAGCTTGGCGATCCGCATAACTCTCCATTTTTTGGCCAGGATATCCGTTGTACCAAGCGTAATGTCGGCGACTCATTTTTGTGCCGGTCATCACAACTTTCTCGGCATTTGTGACGACTACAAAATCTCCAGTATCCACGTGCGGCGTGTACGTCGGGCGGTGTTTGCCCATCAATATCATCGCCACATCGCTAGCCAAGTGGCCAAGGACCTGCTCAGAAGCATCGACATGAAACCACTTTTTGGGTAGTTCGTTCGGCTTCGCAAGAGTAGTTTTGGGAGACAGTGTCATCGTGATTACCGTACCAGATTTCCTAAGCAGGATTACCTAAACAAATACCTAAAACCGGACTACCAAAGTGAGTGTCCAAACACTTCCGTTAGCTGGAGACTCAGCCAAAAGGAAGTCAGGAAGTTTATCCGTTGATCTCAATACCTGCAAGCCGTTTTTGATGACTCGATCTTTCCTGCGGCCGAATTGTTTGTTCCCCAGCCGCGAGTGAATCCTTTTGTTAGCAATCTGCCGGCAGCAAGATCCAAAGTCTGCGAAATGTACTTCAGCGGAGTAAGGGCGTGGTAGAAAATGAAACTTGTGCACCCGCTAAAATCCGAACCTTATTTGGATTCGCATCGTAACAGGCCACAAACGTTCCAGTGCGGGGGAATATGATCGTACTCCCCTGCGCATCAGCAAAGCTGTGCATCAGCTAGCTTCGCCCAAGTTATTGCTTGCGATGGAAAGTGGTGTGAACCACCCGAGGGATGGGGTTGTGGCTCATTTGCTCTAAATTCCTTTCTATTGCCGCTTGTCACTGCTAGCGGTCTGCGTATGCTTTCGCCCAATAAACGTGATTTTCGAAGGTCATAACCACCTTCTAACGGTAAACAGGTAGATATTCTGAATTTTTTGATTCCAAGTAGAGTTGAATCATTAGAGGATTGGCTTGGCTATGATCAAAGCGCAGAGTGCTCAAACGCAAGTCGCGGACAACAAACGTCGTCCGATGATCGAGTCGGTGGGCTTGTCCAAGTTCTATGGTCCTTTTGCGGCCGCTCGGGACGTAACTTTTTCGGTTTACGAGGGAGAGCTGGTAGCCTTTCTGGGGCCCAACGGGGCTGGCAAGAGTACTACCATGAAGATGTTAACGGGCTATTTGGCTCCCAGTGAAGGTGTAGCCAGAATCGCCGGTCACGATATGTTTGCCGACCGAATTGCAGGTTCGAGGTGTTTGGGGTATCTCCCGGAAAATGGCCCCCTCTACCCGGACATGACCCCCGTTTCATTGCTTGACTTCTTTGCTGAAGCCCGCGGGATGAGTGCTAAGCGTAAAAAGGAACGAATAGAAGCCGTCATCGATCTTTGTGACCTAAGCACCGTTGTACACAAACCTACAAGCAAACTTTCCAAAGGATTTAAGCAACGGGTTGGAATGGCTCAAGCTCTCTTACATGAGCCAGACGTTTTGATTCTGGACGAACCCACAGCCGGTCTCGATCCGAATCAGATACGTGAGGTACGAAAAACAATGCGTAAGCTGCGTGAGACCAAAACAATACTGTTGTCCACGCATATTCTCCAGGAAGTGGAAG
>JAGQOY010000309.1 GCA_020427005.1 Planctomycetales bacterium | reverse complement strand
ATTGTTGACTACGCTGAATCGCGTCGTAGACTTCCCGTCGATGAACAGGAACCTCACGAGGTGCTTCAACCCCGAGACGAACCTTATCTCCACGAATCTCCACCACAACGATCGTAATGTCGTTGTTAATAACGATGCTCTCGTTTTTCTTTCGAGAAAGTACTAACATCGGACCCTTCCTTTGGCAAATGGCCCATGGCCGATTCCTGTCGATGGATGCTCGGCATACAACTTGTTGGATATCTGCAAAATCTTAGCCAGAATACAATCCGACTTCCTACATCCACTCTACGTACAAACTGAGGCGAGTCAAGAAAACAAGTAGACCTGCCCTAGTTTTTTAGAGATTTTCTACATTTTTGTGATGATTAGTCAACTAGGCATCCCGGATATTTGGATTTAGACACTTAATTAACACAATCGAATTGCTTGGTTGAGAACGTTGATTCAACACAATGTTATGCCCACAGCTTCAGATTTCAGGGCTCAATTTTGGTCCTGATTAGTCGCGGAATTTTGAGGATAAGAGTGAAAAGTTCTCGTCGCCAATGCAGCTCAGCATCGCCTTCCGGCCCCCTGATGGTGGGTGTGTGCATCAATTTTATGGTGGTGATCCTTCTAGCCGGAGATTTGGTGCCAAGTGTTAATGAGTCGCATTACCTACCGAAATCCAAGCATGCTTGGGATACCAGCTTCGCCCCGGGAGATTTATTCCTTGAATCCCATAACTCTCACTTTGTCGCATCGTTATTTGCCGGATTGCTGGCCAGAGTGTTTCCACTGTTGGGCGTAGCCTGGGTAGGGCGTTTGCTTTCATGGCTGTTTCTGGCTTATTCGTGGCATCGGCTTTCTCATTCGATAGGCATCAGTCGGTTCCTAAGCCCGTTTCTTTTGGCCGCATTCTATTTTGCCGTTTACTACGGACATTGGGCCGGTGAATGGGCAATCGGAGGTTTCGAAGCCAAAAGCGTCGCCTACCCTGCCGTCTTCTTGGCAATTGCCTCAGTGTTAAACAGCAATTGGCCCAATGCATGGCTTTGGACCGGTTTTTCGGTCGCCTGGCATCCGATCGTTGGAGGTTGGGCGGGCATATCCTTGATGGGTGTTTGGTTAAGGCAGCATTACTTTACTTCACCGGGAAAAGCTGGTTCACCGGTCAGAGCTGATTCACTGGGCAAAGCTGATTCACTGGGCAAAGCTGAAATTCGAGCCATGCTAGGCGGTCTTTTGTTGGCAGCGGTGGGCATTCTACCGGCTGCCGCGGGGCTGGGAGGCCCAAGTCAGAGAGGCAAGGTCGTCGCGAGTCAGGTGCATGTATATTTTCGATTGGCTCATCATCAAAGTCCGACGCTCTTCGCCAAGGAGCGACACCTAGCTGCCCTGGTAACCATGGCGGTTTTTGCTGGTTCGGTTGTCGTTAGTCGCCGCGTTTGTGCAGAGAAACAAAGATCTTTGCCTGTCGAACAAAGCCTCAGTCGCGCGCTGGTGATGCAGTCGATTGCCTGGTTTGCAGTGGCCTTTGCTCTGGTGGGACTCACTATAGATTTGATCTTATCACCTACTTACCCCGGCATCGCTTCTTGGCTTCTGAGGTTCTATTGGTTTCGTTGGAGTGATATCGCGGTTCCACTAGCTTGGACTTTAACGGTAGGCGCATTGTTAGACACCTATTGGTTTCATGCCAAGCAAAACGGTCGAGTGCTGTCTGCCAAGGCGGCATTAACTGCTGCCATCTTAGTTTCGATTTTGGTCGTGGGGTCGATTGGGCGAGTCAAGTCCCACCTGACACAACGTGTCCCATTGGCAGATGAACTGCTGTTAGAATCGCCCATAGTCCATGAGATTGTGTCCGACCGGCTCACCGATTGGCAAGCGGTTTGCCAGTGGATAAAAGAAAACACACCCAGCGATTCCTTATGGTTAACACCCAAGCATCAACAAACGTTTAAGTGGTATGCAGGACGTGCGGAAGTTGTTTGTTGGAAAGATGTTCCCCAGAACAGTGCCGCAGTACTCGAGTGGTACGAACGGATTATCAAGAGTGCTCAACCTCGAACCGAGCAAGGTTACCTGAGAGATTGGCGTACAGATGAATTGCTGAATCTCAGCGCTGAATATGGGTTTCGTTGGGTGCTAATCGATAGAACACTTCAACGCAGCCCTCCATCTCTGGAGATTCTATATCCGATTGAAGTCGAAAACCGATCATTTGCGGTATTTCGAATCCCAGAACAAATGGTCCCCACGCGTCCAAGCCAAGTCGAATGAATTCTCGGCGTACATAGTCGATTACGTCGACATACATTCTACAAAGGTCGACAAGCATGTCGTAGCGTATCATTGTCTCACCTGGGGGCGCCTTGGGACTGGTTGCTACATACGATGATAGCAATGGACTTTCGAAACCAGTTACCCTTCCTCCCAAAATCGTCTTCGCCTTCGGTGAGTGATTCGTGGCAGGTATGGCTGAGCTGGCAGCGAGTCGTTGGGAGGACCAAATTGAGAAATGGCCAGCCGAGTTTGCGTTCATACGCGATTACGCTCGCATGTACTTTACGGCAGTTTGTCGTCAATACTCGCCGTCGTCAAAGAATTGGATTTCTGTCCAACCTCCGGAAACGATCGTTCTTGAAAGCCGACTGCAGTCCACACCTCCGATGCTTGGGAGAACCGCTTGCCCCGTGGACGGACATATGCTCGCAACGGATCCATTCTCGATTTGCAAATTGAAACAGGGCAGGTCACAGCCTTGGTAAGTGGTTCGTCGCTATACAAGATCCAGATTTCGATTGCCATAAAGAAAACTGCAAATGTGCAGACGACGAAATCGCCCAGATCGACCGGAGAAAAACCAAAGTCTAATTCGAAAGACGAACCTGGGGGGGCGTAGCCAAAAATACCGTAGCACGAAAAAGCAAGACGCCTGCCAAAAACTCGCTCGTCAGAAGTGCGGCGCCCACGACGCGGTCTCAAACTACAAAGAAGACATCTCCAGTTTCCAAAAACGAAGTCGGTCGCCAAGACTAAGTGACTAATACTTAGTTGGCTCTAATTCAAATGCTCTACTACTGGAATCGGCTGGCGAGTATTGAGCGGCATGCCATCCTGTCGCCAGTACATTATTTTGTCTTCTCCGGCATGCCACGACAAAAAACCTTCGCGATCATCAATAATGGTTGGGAATTCAATGTGGCCTTCCTCGGGATGCCGCAGGAATGCACCTAACGATTCCAACTCCTCGCGATAAAACCAAATTCGATCGTACTCCTCATTTAGGTCCGCACGAGATTCAGCCATTTCATCGGCGTAGGCCTGTCCAGTAGTCCGGGCGTTGCGGCGGAGCAGACGATGAAGGTCGGAGCGACGGCCAGTTACACTGCGAAATACCTCTCGAATGTCGCTGACGATGGAACGAATTAACGGTAACATTGCATTGGCTTCTGCCAATGTAAATCGTTTAGCCGTATTTTGAGCAGTTGAATTGTCCTGCATGGTGCTACCCATTCAGACGTTGAGGCGGAAACTTTGGTAATCATCGACACCCCGCAGCTAATAACGCCAGAGATTGCCGCTGACTAAAGAGTAATAAACATGCCTAATATTAAGCTTACGTCGGAAGACTAACCTTAGTTGGCGATATTCTTAATATCTAGGCTAATTACACAAGATACGTTCAGACAATTCGCTTTCTTTTCATTCTCGGTAATATTTTCCATTCTCTCTGGATCGTTTCAATTACTCGAAAAATGGCTTTTGGGGCAGTTTGCCACAGCGTTTGAGACTTTTTTTAGCTCCCGGTCCCTCGTAAGTGGAGCCTTTCATTCAACCGCAACAGTTAAGGGATATTCTCGTACACGAAACCTCTCAGACGGGGAATGACCTGATGGCCGCTTCTTAGTATCAAGACTCCATTTCTGTACTTTATGTTCCCTAGAGTTGTGAAGTTTTCGTCTCCCGAATCAAAAATGTCTGGAATTTCCTCCGAACGAATAAGTTCTCGATCACCAGATATCTCGTCCAATGGGGATTTCCAAAGTTTTGTTGATGAGTCAAAGACTGGTTGGATAGTCCTAGATGGCCTCGAATTTGAGAGACGTTAGGCCAGTGTTGATTGAGTGAGAGGCAGTCAACTCCATGTTAAACTGACTCTCACTTATATTTCGGTTTAGACAAATCGCTGTGCGAGAAAAAGGGGCTTGCTAAACTAAGACCAGTCCTCGGCAAGCTAAGGCCTCACGCAGTTTGGCATGGGTTCCTTGTAAGTTCACTATCGAGTAGTGCCACGAATTTGGAAGGTGACTCGGCCTCTGCGCACCAACAAGTTGATGTTGTTTTTCATTTTCTCGATCGCGTTTAGAAAGTCATCAGCGCTGTTCAAACGAACACCATTCATTTCAAGCAACACGTCTCCTACGTCCAGACCCAATGCCACGCCGATTCCACCCCTTCGTAGTTGGATTATTTCCAGTCCTCCTTCTTGCCCTGCCTTCTGAACACTCATACCAAATGAGCTAATATCCGCACGGCCAGCCATCGTGTTCTTTCTGGCTTGAGTCTCTTCCTCAACACGCACAAGTGTCGAAGCGGGACGTCCGTTGCGAAAGTAATCGAACTGCAATTGTGTGCCGGGGCGAGTCAGTGCGACTGTGTTCCGGAGTTGCGCATGATCGGTAACATTCAAGCCATTTACCCGAACTATTACGTCTCCTTTCTGTAGAGACGCTTCGGCGGCGGGAAACCCTTGGTAAACTTCGGTTACTAGGACTCCTCGCGTGCCCTGAGGCAGATTGAGCTTGGTCGCCATATCGTAGGTGACCGTTCCTAAGCTTGCACCAATTAAACCACGTACAACTTGCCCATCATCCTGAAGATCTTCCATGATGGTTCGGGCCATGTTGATTGGAATCGCAAAGCCAACGCCTGCATTAGTACCGGTCTTGGAGTTAATGGCCGTATTGATGCCGATCACTTCCCCTCGCAGATTCACCAGCGGTCCGCCTGAGTTTCCGGGATTAATCGCCGCATCGGTTTGTATGAAATCTTCGTAGCCACTACCTCCAGCCAGTATTCCGGTTCGTCGGTTGGTCGCGCTTACAATTCCGGCAGTAACCGTTTGGTCGAGCCCAAACGGGCTTCCTACAGCTATCACCCAATCTCCGACTTCCATTCGACCAGAATCTCCTAGGGTTGCCGATGGCAACTTGTCTCCATCAACCTTTAGCAAGGCTACATCGCTCTTCGCATCCGTACCCACGATCGAAGCTTTTAACACGCGACCATCCGCGCACTGCACTTCCAATTCATCTGCACTTTCGACGACGTGATTATTGGTCAATATATAGCCGTCCGGTGAGACAATAACGCCTGATCCAAGTCCCGCTTCTACTGCCTCGACCTCATCACTGTCGAAAAAGAAGTATGGTGAGCGTGCCTGTACTTCGACGAAGGCATTAATCGTTACCACTGAAGGTCTAACCATACTTGCGGCCGCTCGAAACGCATCACTCAAGCGTTCGGCACCGGCAACCGCCGAAGAATCAGCTGCAGAAAGTTGAGCATGAGCATGGTTGGATGTGTTTTCACCGGTCGGTAACAATGCCCAAACTGACAGTCCAGCCACTGTCAAAACGGCAGCTAGATAGGCTGGTAATGGTTTTCTAGTTCGCATGAAAACTCCTCTCGAATTTGCTAGCATGTTCGAACAAGGCAATTGCGTCCAAGGATCCTACGGAAGAGCAAATAACGAACCAAATAGTGGTGGTATTGGTCAATTCTCGTCAAATGGCGACAAGTTGCATTCGCGAACTGAGTCAACTTGTAAAAAAGTAGATTCAAAAAAGCCTCGGAATTTTACTCTTTCTAAAATGATAGGGTACTTAAGGCGAGCGGCAGGAATGAACGTCGCAACCCGAAACGTAAGTGAGGGATTCTTGTTCGGTTCCACGCTTACGCTTCGGGTTAGGATTGTTAGAT
>JAGQOY010000030.1 GCA_020427005.1 Planctomycetales bacterium | reverse complement strand
TAATTATCAAGTGCCTTAACAAAGTTTCCTTGTGCCTCATAGAGCTGCCCATTTGCCACCCAGATTTCGGGCCCGAGATCTCCTGGCATATTGTTAAGACTTAGCGGATCAGATTCATCAGTATTTTGCTGAACGAACGGAGCCGTTACCGCATCTTTTGCCTTTCCAACAGCACTTGAGACCGCTGATCCCATCGTTTTGAATTGATTCGTTATTCCCTTGCCAGTATTTGAGAGGCTGGTCGCAAACGAGTTTTCAGTCAGCGATTGATTCGACGCAAGTGGATCCTTTGAAAACCAACTTGGCATGCCGGCGGATTTGCAACCTGTTATGGAAAGCCCCATCAAAGACATTGCAAGCCCGATCCATAATCGTCGTTTTCTTTTATCCATCGTGGCCGTCTCTTCCTGAACACTTGGTTCGACCTACAGCTCGGAGTTCCGACGCAATGTTCAAACTGCGTCGAATAATCGTTGTAATCGGAATATTCTCACATAGGCTTGAACTTCTTAGCTCGGGAATTCAAATTCAGACATTACTTGGGTTGTTAGACCCCACCCCAGAAAACCATGCCTATGGGTGGAAAGATTCCTGATCGGAGTCAAATTGGATGGGATTCAATGTTGCAATTTGAGACGCAAATGTCGAATTGATTGAATTAAGTTCAATCTCACCGAAAAAATGACAAGGAAGAACTGGTCGGCTACGAATGTCACTTGTTTCCCCAAACTGCTATGTATCAACGGCTTAAAGTCAGTTTCGCGTATTCGGGACTCCGATTCCGGATTTTTGGCACAATCGTTGCATTTAGACACTCGCGTGCCGCAGTCGGCCGCAATAGATGGTGAGTGACCAAAAAGGAGCAGGAAGATGACAAGCAAAGTCAGTGTTCAAGAAGAGTCCATAATTCAAATCGGAACAATTCGTGAAAGAGTAACTGCCATCAAATCTCATTGGACGAATGAGGAAAGACTTTCTCGCGCACGTGAGGGAACAAAGCGTCGCCAGGAATTGGAGTTGTTATTGGGGCATTTGAATCAGAGCACACCACAGACTGAACATAGAACGCGTCGTTCCAAGAGTCCCAATTCGTTGGAACAAGATGCTAGTTTGGTAGCTTCCTAGTCTAGTCTACAAAGCTATGCAATATGATTCACTCGTCGCCCTGCAAGGAGGCTCGGCGTTTTAGGCTAGATTGGCGTCTAATCTCGGCACCGCAAAAGTGTTGCAGATTCCAACCTTTACAATTGATTTTTTACTGTCTCTGGAAACAACCGCCAACAGGTTAATCATTCGCAGACATTCCTAAAACCTACCTTCTTGGGAACGGACAAATGGACGCAGTCGTACAATTCGATTGCGATCGGGATACAATGAAGTCTTAAACGTGTGTCAATGTGAGCTCATTGACCTCGAATCCCTCCCTCCATTTTTCTCACTGCACGGCGTCCCGATTTCGAAAGCAGTCCGTCTCATGAATCGTGTTCAGCGTACGGGGCTAGTCGTCTATGCCAATATCTGTCTGACTTTGGTTTTGACTTGTAATGACCTACATGGTCAAGAAAAAATCAATTTCAATTCTCAGGTACGCCCTATTTTTGCTGCCAATTGTATTAGCTGTCACGGGGGAGTTAAGCAAGCTGGCGATGTGTCATTTGTTTATGCCGAAAAAGTATTGCCACCTGAGGGTTGGATCGTAACACCAGGCAATGCGGAAGAGTCGGAACTCATCTCGCGAGTTAGCTCGGATGATGACGAATTACGGATGCCACCTCCTGGTGAAAGTGAAACCGCTTTAACCAAGGCCGAAATTGATATATTGACGAAGTGGATTGAACAAGGGGCGGTTTGGGGGGAGCATTGGTCTGTTGCACCTCTCTTTCCACCTAGTGATATAGAAGCTTCGTCAGTGGCTTCGAAGCAGCATCCAGAATTCGACTCAATGATCGATCGGCTTGTTCAGCGGGAACTGCAATCTCACGGTCTTTCCCAATCTTCGCCAGCCAGCAATGAACAATGGTTACGTCGTGTCTCCTTTGATTTGATTGGCCTACCACCGAGCAATTTGGAAAGGCAATCTTTTTTAGCATCCTGTGGCCAATCTTCTAACAAAGCTGGATTAGAGGAATGTTACGCTGCTGAGGTTGACAGATTGTTGGCCAGTCCTCACTTCGGAGAACGTTGGGCGGCAGTTTGGCTTGACCTAGCTCGATACGCGGATACTCAGGGGTTTGAAAAAGATCCGCACCGTGACATGTGGCCATTTCGAGATTGGGTCATTCAAGCTTTCAACCAAGACATGGCCTACGATCAATTCACAATAAAACAATTGGCGGGTGACTTGTTGTCCGATCCCACGTCAAGCGATTTGATTGCCACAGGCTACCATCGCAATACCCAAACGAATACTGAAGGTGGTACCGATGACGAAGAGTACCGCCTGTCGGCAGTAATTGATCGTGTCAATACGACTTGGACGACATGGCAAGCGACAACATTTGGATGCGTACAATGTCACCCACATCCTTACGATCCTTACGAGCAAAGAGATTACTATCGTTGCTTGGCTCTATTCAACAATACTGAGGATTGCGATTTGCAAAGTGATTTCCCTACTATCACACTCTCTGACGACACATCCTCTTGGGACGAGTTGTATCGCCTGTATGAGCAACGAACTCAACTTTTGAAACAACGCAATGAGTTGGGGAGTCAATTAGCGCGAGAATTGACTTGGCAATCTCCAGAGGTTTTAGAGGCGTCGTCCAATTCTGGAGAATTAGTTGTCAACGACACGGACATCCTGGCCGCCTCAGGCACGTTTCCTGTAGGAGTTGAATACCAGTTAGATCTAAATTGCTTTGACCTGGCGGCTCTGAAAATCGATATTCTGCCCAGTTTACCCGAACCCCTTGCTGTTGCCGAGCAAGGCGCTTTGTTAACTCAACTGGTAGTACAAATCAAGAACGAAGATGGTAGCTGGAAGACGCAGGACCTCGGCGATGTTTTTGCAGATTATATTGCAGGACCATTCAGACCCACGGATGCTTTAGAGGACAATGCAGCTGGTTTTGGCGGATATCCAAAACTGTACGAAACGCGTTGGTGCGTGTTTGTGCCGCGAGTCGCGTTTGCGGGCAAACAAAGAGTGCGTTTGACGCTGAAACAAAAGGGGGAAGTAGCTGGTAGTTTGGCGACATACGTTCGCCACCTACGGATTTCGACTTCTTCCTCACCGCGTTGGCAAGAACTACTTGTTTCGCCCGAGCTCAAGTCATTGGATGAAAAGTTAGCGGATGCTGATTCCTTTGTCCGCAAGCAAAAGGGAGCGCAGTATCCAATTATGCAACAGCGTACCAATCAAGGCGAGCGCCACACTCACTTGTTTGTTCGTGGAAACTGGCTTCAGCCTGAACAGGAAACGGTGCAAGGATCCTTACCAAACTATTTTGCGCAGCGTTCACAACAGCCAGTGCAGAATCGTTTGCAATTCGCGCAATGGCTGGTCAGCCAAGACAATCCGCTGGCTGCTCGAGTATGGGCCAATCGGGTATGGGCAACACTTTTTGGTAGAGGGATCGTTGAAACGACTGAAGATTTTGGATCCAGCGGTACTCCACCTTCGAACCTACCATTGCTCGATTATCTTGCATGGCAGCATCGCGAGCAATATAGTTGGAAACTGAAGCCAATGCTTCGCGAAATCGTATTGTCTGGTACCTATCGTCAAACTAACGCTGGTGATGCCACCTCCTATCGTTTGGATCCGCAGAACATTTGGTTATCCCGAGGTTCTAGAACTCGATTAAGTGCGGAAATGATTCGCGATAACGCTCTGCGAATCAGTGGCCTACTGAACCCCAAGATCGGTGGTCCATCTGTAATGCCACCTCAACCCGACGGTATTTGGCAGACAGTCTATAATGGTTCGGATTGGGTGACTGCAGAAGGTCAGGATCGATATCGTCGCGCTGTCTATACCTATTGGAAGCGCACTAGTCCTTACCCATCATTTCTTACCTTTGATACACCAACTCGCGATGTGTGTAGTGCTAGGCGAATTCCTACGAACACGCCATTGCAAGCCCTGGTGACCCTCAACGATCCAGTATTCACGGAGTGTGCTTCTCGGCTAGCCGAACATGCTCTGACCAATGCAGGAGCGGAAAGAGTCCATCTTCGGGATTGTATAAGGTTTATGTTAGAGTCGGCCGCCATTGTGGGAAATGAAGACGAAATGTTGGATGTACTTTCAGGATTGTATGAACGTGTTATGCAGACCTCCTCCCTACCGTCTTCAGAAGTTGACTTAGAGAATCAGAAACTACAGCACTCTGCTTTGACGATTGTTGCCAGTGCCATACTGAACTTGGATGTAGCACTTACCAAATGAATATCAAACACGAAATTCAATTGAGAACTTTTCAAGCTGAAACCAGAAGGCATTTCTTGACCGGATGTTCCCTGGGTCTGGCTGGCACCTGGTGCGCATTGCAAAATCGAACTGCTCATGCAGAACAACTTGCTGAATTGCCTCACCATGCTCCTCGCGCCAAAAGAGTTATCTATCTACACATGGCGGGCTCGCCGAGCCAACTCGAGTTGTTTGACTATAAACCTGAACTGCAACGTTTGACAGGTAAAGATTGCCCACAGGCGTTTCTGGAAGGCAAAAGGTTTGCGTTCATTCAGGGTGTTCCACAGATGTTGGGGACGATTTTCCCATTTGAGCAAGTGGGGGACAGTGGAGCCTGGGTGAGTGACCGTTTACCACATTTTAAGACTGTGGCAGACAAAGTGTGTTTCGTAAAATCGATGCACACGACTCAGTTCAACCATGGTCCAGCGCAGCTCTTGCTGCATACCGGCAACCAAAATTTGGGTGCCGCCTCTTTTGGTTCTTGGCTTATGTACGGGCTGGGTAGCGAAAGTGAGAATCTGCCAGGCTTCGTGGTTTTGATATCCGGTGGTAAGGTGCCTTCGGCGGGCAAGTCGGTTTGGGGATCTGGTTATCTTCCTTCCGTATTTCAGGGCGTACAATGTCGTAGTCAGGGTGACCCTGTTTTGTTTCTTTCCAATCCAGCCGATGTTACTTCCGTTGAGCGGCGGAAGATGCTCGACGCCATCGAGCGTATCAATCAGATGACGTATCAGGCGACAGGAGACCCTGAGATTTTGACACGTATTGCTCAGTACGAGATGGCGTTCCGTATGCAAACTAGTGCGTCAGAAGCATTCGATTTGAGTCAAGAATCTGGCGCGACCCACGCCTCATACGGCACCGAACCGGGCAAAGAGTCGTTCGCGAATAACTGCTTGCTCGCCAGGCGTTTGGCCGAACGAGGAGTGAGGTTTATTCAGCTTTTCCATTGGGGTTGGGATGCTCATGGGGCTTCAGCAAGCGAGGCCCTAAACGCTGGTTTCAAAGATCGCTGTCGTGAAGTTGACCGACCAATGACCGCTTTGCTCATGGACTTGGAGCAGCGGGGATTACTGCAAGATACTTTGATTGTGTGGAGTGGCGAATTTGGTCGCACATCGATGCGCGAAAACCGAGGTGGCAAAGAGATGAAATTCGTGGGCCGAGACCACAACCCCAGTGCGTTCACAATATGGCTTGCTGGCGGTGGAGTTCAGTCGGGATCAACTTACGGCGCAACCGACGAGTTAGGTTACGAGTCTGTCGAAAACCCCGTTTCTCCACACGACTTGCACGCTACGCTGCTTCACATCTTGGGAATTGATCACAAGCGTTTAACCTACTTCTATCAAGGACTTCACCAACGTCTATCCAATGTAACTAAGCCGTCTCGCGTCGTGACGGAGATTCTGTCTTGAGGTCAGGGGATGCAGGCTGCGAGCTAATTGAGTGTGCCGTGGCAGTAGCTCTTCAATTATTAGACCGTGAGTTACGGGTGGTACTTGCCGAAAGCTGTACAGCTGGAAATGTGGCCGCAAGTCTGGCATGTATACCGGGAATATCACGATGTTTGTGTGGCAGCTTCGTAGTTTATCGCTGCGACAGCAAATCAAGGTGGTTGTCCGTACCGGAATTGATGCTTGATAATTCTGTGGACGGTCCTGTCTCTGAACGAGTGACCCAGCAAATGGCCTGGAATGCTCTAAGATTAACTCCAGAAGCAGATATCTCAATTGCAGTCACTGGTGAACTTGGTCCAGGAGTCGTTCCCGTTTCCAAAGACGGATTAGTGTATATTTCCATTGCCGACGCCAGTGGGATACGTATTACCGAGGATTACCGACTGAAACTGCCCACACCTGGCAGCCAAACCGACTTTATTCAGCGAAAGGCACGGCGTGATGAGGCGACGCAGCTCGTGTTGCGTAGACTAGGCAAATATCTAATTGAAAATTGATTGACGTTCGAACAATTGCCTGAAGATTCAAGAGCTACTTTTTCCCGACGCGTCACGCACTCAACGGCAACTCAAGTCAGGTCTAGTCGTTAGGAATATCGCACAAGTCTAGAGGCATCTCATCAGTCGGATCTTTGACTCGCAGAGCTTTCCGACCACTAAAAATATCATGCAACGGTTCGCCTACCAATTCTGCCCGCCAACCAACCAAAAGTAGTGGCAATTCATATTCGGTTGGAGACTCATCAATCCAGTATGCTGCCAGCCTCCCTACATCGTCGCTGGTGCCAACTATTCCCGGCGCAATATTATGAGTACGGCACAAAAAAGACATACCTGCTGTCAAATATTGCTGGAGCAATGATGGAGGTCGGGGGCCCTTTGAAGTGGATGTCCATGGTGCATCGACAATTGGGTTCTCCAGGCCCAAATGTATTACCTGGGCAAGCTCAGGTATGAATCGTTGTTGTCCTGGAAAATGCAAACCACGCACATGTGCAATCTTTTTGGGGTCTGCCGTGCCGCGTCGGGCTAGCTCAATAATGAGATCGTCACGCAACACACGCCGAGGTGGTAAATTCTTCAGTTCTGCTCGCGACTCCCTCCATAACCATAACTGACGAACGATGCCAAGTTGCCTATCGGACAATGTTTGTACACCTGATATGCGGCTCCAAGCCTCTCTGTTTTGGGACTCGAGTAAGATCTGCTGGCGACGAATTACTTCGGCGTGAAACCAATCCAGTCGACCCATGGAGGACAATTCGCTGGTCAATCGATCATGCAACTCGGGCAAATGCAATACATCCAAAGCCGCGTATTCCAGCTGTGATTTGGTCAACGGGCGTTTTCGCCAATCAGTTCGAGTCTCCCCTTTGGGGACGACTTGTCTAAGTATTCGTTGGATCAGCTTTCCGTAGGATGCGGGATATTCGTTTCCCAAAAACCCAGATGCCAACTGCACGTCGAATAGCTTTGGAATTGAAGATCCGGTAGCACGATATGCAAACAGTATTTCCTCTCGGCCCGCGTGCACCACGACCGTTTTTTCAGGTTGCACAAGCAAGTCCCAAAGGCCATCGATATCCACAACGGCTTTAGGGTCGATAATAAAGACTTTTTCGCGAGTAGAGATTTGCAGCAAGCACAAGTCAGGCCGATAGCAGTCCTCGGCCACAAACTCGGTGTCCATTCCTACCAAATCAGAACCAGCTATCGTAGCCTCGACACCAGGCATCTGCGATGGCGATTCAACAAGTATGAAATCAATGGTCAATTGACAACTCAATTTCTAATGCAAGTGGAGCAAACGCTAATGTTGCATCCTGAATACTATCAATAAAAAACCGATACGAATCCATTACGAGGGGGAGGTTGGATCCTCCCAAAAAACCGCCAACGCGTTAGGGTCGGTCTCCGATGATCGCGTAATTAAAGACAACCATACTTTCCTAAGGCGATAACTCCCCTATATTATCGCTCGACGGGCGGAAATTCGGTAGTTCAAATATGTGGAATTCAAAATTGTCCGTTAGCACCAAATCTGCACTCTGATCACACAGAAGACGGAAGCTGTGGTGCCAATGGTTAGTCTCCGAGGGCTGTTCGAACATCAAACGATCTACCAAGCATATGCTGATCGCGGAACGATGTTTCTATATCTGTCTCCATGGGTGGTCAGAGCTGCCTAGCATGAGCTTTGTGCTAAGTCCAGACGTGGATCAATTCATAGTACCATCGGGCAATACTCACCTTCCAACATTCTGAAATTCTGAAGTGTACCAGTTCACCAAAGGTTGCCTCTACTCCCAGCGGCCTGGAAGTTTGTTCTTGAAGGGAAAATGCATTTGTCGTAGGCATTTCCGCCAATGCCAAGAATGCATCCAGCCACCGCGGCTTATCAATCTCGCGGCGCCCCCGTGGCCGCTCGTATATCCAGGCTGTATCCTGCCTGAACGTGGACCCTGACTCCTGTTTCCCCTCGGACTTCGCGTGCATTAACCGAAACCAGTGCCATTGTTGGGTTGCACCAATTATTTTGCTACATCGCTTGTCCATTTGAGCCTCCAGGTGTCTCCTCCAGTAGGTCCGGTGAGCCGAATGAGCCGAACGGGACCTGATCTACGCGTGGCATCTGCCCTGCCTCAAAGGAAAGCAAATTCACAATTGCCCTGCCAATGCTCAAGAAAAGGAATATTCTGCGAGACTCTAGTAACGCCTGATAATCGAAGTCTGCTCCATTTCCCGCTCAAGTAATTCGACGCTAGTGCATGAAAGTCTCTTGATCCATTGGAACATGCGTCACGGCAAACTGAACGAACTGTTGAAGTTATTCTTCACCTCCTATTCGCTCTCTGTAAAAATTCTTTGTTTACCCCATGGTGCCATCTACCTGCAACTTTTATCACCTGTTCATTGGACATATGCCGATCAAGAATCGAATTCTTCGAGATTAGACGTCCGCGGCCCAACGTCCCGTTTGGCTCACGTGACGCACTACAATCAGCCATTTCATCCTGTAGCTCGTTGACATCCAACTGAGATCTCAGATATATTTCACTTGGAATGCTGGTCGCAATGACTGTGAGCTCAAAAATGGTGACTGCCCAAAATAGCGAACGCACACTCCTCAAAGATCGCGCATACGTTGAAATCAAGAGGAATATCCAAAATGGTACTTTCGTTCCTGGGCGGTTCCTTTCTGAGCGGTGGTTGGCGACTTGGCTGGGCATGAGCAAGACGCCGGTTAAGGCTGCACTAGAACGATTGGCACAAGAGGACTTGGTTATCATCTCTCCACAACAGGGCATAGCTGTACGCGAGCTTTCGCTCAAAGATGTTGTGGATCAATTCGAAATGCGTCGCGCTTTGGAGACATTTGTGGTAGGCGCCATCGCTGGGGCCTTAAATGTAAAGCAATGCGCAGGAATTGAGAGAAACCTAGTGGGGCAAAAATCGGCTCTACATCGACGGTCTTTGGGTAAGTTTGTTGAATTAGATACGTCTTTCCATTTGCTGTTATGCGATGCTTTGGGAAACGATGCAATCAGTCAGTGTTTGACTCAACAACGTCAGAAAATCAATCGCGTCATTTCACGCGTAATGGACACCGATCCTGGACGACTAAAGGAAGCCATTTCGGAGCATGAAGCTTTGTATCGAGTGCTAAAAGCCGGGCGACGTGAACTAGCTGTAAAAATGATTGATCAGCATTTGAATGTAGGAAAACTATTGCTGTTGACAAGTTACCAATAGTCATTCAGTTTGGCGAATCGTGAACTCCTGGAATTCTACAATGCTTCAGCTAAAGGCCGGGCAGCTTGAGCTGCTGTTCGACACAGAGCTTGCTTTTGCCAGATATATCAAATTCGATGGTGAGGAAGTATTGCGCGGTATCTATGCCGCAGTCCGCGACTGTGACTGGAATACGGTTCCTTTCACAGTGTCAGATTTGCAATTTGAACAAACGGAAGCCGGGTTCCAAGTAGAGTGGCTGGCAACCAGTCTGCACGTTGAAGTTGCATACCAATGGAAAGGAATTTTGCGTGGCAGTGCAATTGGGGAACTCCAATTCTCATTCGACGGGCTGGCGAAGAGCATTTTCAAAAGAAACCGTATTGGCTTTTGCGTTTTGCATGCAGGCGAACAAGCTGGAGTGTCTTGCACTGTCGAACACACGAATGGCAGTTTGACTCAATCTCACTTTCCGTACTATATATCTCCACATCAACCATTTTCCGATATTCGTGCCATTAGCCATCGCATGACGAATGGAAACATGGTCGAAGTAAAAATGTGCGGCGACACCTTTGAAATGGAAGATCAGCGGAATTGGACGGATGACTCGTTCAAAACTTACTGTACCCCGCTCGAATTACCGTTTCCTGTGGTTGTCCATCCAGGAGATCGCGTCGAACAACATGTGCAGGTGAGAATTGAACCGACTGGGCAAAAGCAACAAGAAGTTGGCGGGTCAGGAAATATTCAACGGACATGTAGAGTTGAAGTCGACTGGGATTCGCTTGCGAGGCGGCCTGGAATAGGTTTTGGACTTTGGGGAGTCCAGCTCTATCAACGCCCCTATTCAGATCAAGAATCGGTTCGTACGACCTTGGCTAAGACGTTGCCAGACTATCTCCGTGTTGATCTACGACTGTTCGAATCCGACTGGCTGGCAGAGTTGTCGGCGGCGGTTGACTTGTCCGGTGAATTGGATTGCCAGCTAGAAATTGCTTTAACGGTTGAGTCGACGCAGAATCGATTGCTACAAAATGAAGCCTGGAACTTGCTGTTGACGGAACTGGAACAGCTAGTCGCGGGCAGGGGGACATTGATTCGCCAAATTCTGCTTTACGATCGCAATTCAAAAACCACGCCCAAAGAATTGTCTTTAGACGTTGCCAGTCAACTCTGCGAAATCGTCGGAGCTGTACCAATTATTGTGGGCTCAAATGCCTACTTCACAGAGTTGAATCGTGGACGCCCATATCCGGTCGAGAACTTTCCGGTGTGTTATTCAATTAATCCCCAAGTGCATGCATTTGACAACCGTTCTGTGGCGGAAACCATCGAAGCCCAAAAAGCAACTTTGGCATCAGCAGTCGCGTACTTTGGTCGGCGGGTGGCAATTTCACCGGTTTCGCTTCGCCCCCGGTTCAACCCAAATGCCACTCGCACTCTTGACCCGATGAAGGAATTGGAATCCGGTATCGATCCACGACAAAACAGTGGATTTGCGGCCGCATGGACAGTGGGAGTAGCGAGTGCCCTGTTAGTTCACTCCAAGTTGGAGAGCCTGACGCTGTACGAGGTAGCGGGGCCAAGGGGCATCATGTCCTATGAAGGAACTGCCTATCCGATGCTGGATGTCTGCAAATACTTGTTAAATCAACATGAAGTGGCAAGTGCTACAACTTCGAATCCGTTATCCATTGTTGCATTAGGTGCTGAAGACGGCGAAGGTACTCGCTCAGTAATTGTTGGTAATATGAGCGATCAAAAGGTATACGTTTGCATCGATGCCTTGGAATCCCAACTCGATGCTGAGTCGTTTCAAATTATTCCGTTGTGATTTTGAGTATGCGTGAGCTAAGATTTGCATTGATTGGAGCCGGGTTTTGGGCGCATTACCAAATGTGCGGTTGGCAGAGCGTCGATGGAGCTCGGTGTGTTGCAATATGCGATCCTGCTGAGTCTCGAGCTTGGGCGCTAGCAGAAAAACATGGCATTTCTCATGTGTACTGCGAGCTTCGGAAAATGCTCGATGAGCAATCAGTCGACTTCATTGACATAGTCAGCAGTGTTGAATCTCACGTACCGGTAGCACGAGTTGCCTTGGAAAGAGGAATTGCTACTATCTGTCAGAAGCCACTTGCAGAATCTCTGGCTGCAGCCCGCGCGATTTCTGATTTTGCTACTCAGCAAGCTGTAAAACTACTTGTGCACGAAAATTGGCGATGGCAGACGCCGCTACGCAAAGTAAAGCAAATCCTTGAGTCAGGACGATTAGGACAAATCGTACGGGCTCGGATCGATTATGCGAATTCTTTTCCAGTTTTTGAAAATCAGCCTGCACTTAAGGAAATGACGCAGTTCATTCTGACTGATATTGGCACTCACATTCTCGACGTTTCACGCTTTCTTTTTGGGGAAGCAAGTGAGCTCTATTGCCAGACTCGTCGCATGCGGCCGGATATCCGCGGGGAAGACGTAGCCACCGTCATGATGCGCAAAGAATCTGGATTTACCGTAACATGCAATATGAGCTATGCGTCGAAATGGGAATACGACCGGTTTCCTCAGACTATGGTTGCCGTTGAAGGTACTGCGGGTGGATTAACCTTGGGCAATGATTATCAAATACGCCTAGTTGATCAAAATGGTGACGAAGAGATCTCCGTACCGATACCGCAATATGCTTGGGCCAATCCCGACTACGCACTTATCCATTCCAGCATAGTAGATTGTCATCGCAATTTGCTAGCTGATCTCGCTGGTGAAAATCCAGCTGAAACGACTGCGGCCGATAACCTGAGGACCCTTCAACTTGTTTACGCGGCCTATGACAGCGCATCGCACGACAGTGTTCAAAAGCTGGCTGAGTTTCAATAAGCATCTTATTTACTAAGTTGAAGACACTATGACTGCCGCTGCGATCTTCGCTACATATTTGATTGAAACTTGCTTGCCGATAGAACAAGCCGCAGAAATGATTGCGGGCGAGCAAAGTTCGGGCACCTTCCTTCCTATTCCTGGCGAAACTGAAGAACTTAAGCAGCGTTCACGCGCAAAAGTATTGTCTATCAGAATGCTCGATAGTGTTGCAACTCCTTCGCTGCCTGGAGGACGTAATGGAAGTCAAAATGCCGGGGCGAGCAATTATCAACGTGCGGAAATTAGGCTTTCTTTTCCGTACGACAATATTGGCCCCAACGTGCCAACTTTGTTGGCCACGGTTTGTGGCAATCTATTCGAACTAGCTGAACACAGTGGATGTAAGTTGTTAGATATTGATTTACCAGATGTCTTTGGCGAACGATATCCTGGGCCACAGTTTGGCATTCAAGGCACCCGAAAGTTGGCAGGGGTCTTCGATCGCCCTATTCTTGGAACGATTGTAAAACCCAGTGTTGGGCTTACTCCTGGCCAAACAGCTGCTCTCGTCAGAGAATTGGGTGAGGCCGGCATCGATTTCATTAAGGACGACGAACTAATGGCCAACCCGCCCCATTCACCGCTGCGAGAGCGCGTGGATGCGGTAATGTACGAAATCCATCGCCTGGCCGATAAACTTGGTCGCAAGATTATGTACGCCGTTAATATTTCGGACGAAGTCGAGGCCATGCGAGAACACCACGACTACGTTTTGCAGGCTGGTGGTTCCTGTGTCATGGTCAGCCTAAATCACGTTGGCTGGGCAGGTGTGAGCGCTCTTCGCAAGTTTTCACAGCTCCCCATACATGGCCATCGAAATGGATGGGGGATGCTTAACCGCCATCCATTGCTAGGTATGGCATTTTCAGCGTATCAGAAACTCTGGCGAATCTTGGGCGTAGATCATCTTCACGTGAATGGTTTTCAAAACAAGTTTTGGGAGCCAGACGAGTCAGTTGCCCAATCGATCGCTGCTATGAATGTACCTGTAATGAGTGGTTATTTTGCAATGCCGGTCATATCATCTGGCCAATGGGGAGGCCAAGCGGCTAAGACTTTGCAATTCGTCGGAAGCCAAGACTTGATCTATGTCGCTGGCGGCGGGATCGTTGCCCATCCGAGTGGACCGGCCGCAGGCTTGCGTGGCATTCAGCAGGCCTGGGAGGCTGCGGCTGCAGGGATTTCCCTGGAGGAATATGCTCTTTCACATACCGAACTCAAGGAGACAATTGCCAAATACGGAGGTCGCAAATAGTGCAGCCTTTACTTGCCTATTATGGCGATGATTTCACTGGTTCGACGGATGTTATGGAAGTACTGCAATGGTCGGGTATTCCCACCATTCTGTTTCTGTCTCCACCAAGTGAGCAGCAGTTTTCGAGGTTCAGCCACTACCGTGCATTTGGAATTGCCGGACGATCGCGTTCCATGTCTCCTGCCGATATGAACTCTCACTTGCCTTCCGTATTTGAGTTTCTATTCGAATCCGCAGCAAGGTTTGTCCATTACAAAACCTGTTCAACTGCCGACTCTTCGCCGCAGATTGGAAGTATTGGTTGTGCACTCGACTTGGGTCGGCGATATACCGATCAATCAGTAATTCCGGTTCTGATTGCGGCTCCCAATCTAGGTCGCTATCAAGCGTTTGGCAACTTGTTTGCTCGCTCCGGATTAGACTCTGAGCCCTACCGACTGGATCGCCATCCTACAATGATGCAGCACCCTATAACTCCGATGCATGAGGCGGATCTGCGACTGCATTTCAAGAATCAAACCCAGACGACGATGGCGTTATACGATATTTTGAAATTTGAAAACGCCGATCTCCCAAGCCTTTCGCAATTGGCCTCTGGGGCCAACGCGATCCTACTAGATGCGGTAAACGAAGCTCAGATACTTTCACTGGGAGGTCTACTGGACGACCTGGCGAATGAAACGAATCCTTGTTTTGTAGTGGGATCGTCTGGCATTGAATATGCACTCACAAATTGGTGGAGGACAAGAGGCAGCTGTCAAGATCGAGAGTTACCGAGTTTTCCAGGAGTTGATCAGATATTAGTGGTAACCGGTAGTTGTTCTCCGGTTACGGCTCGCCAGATCGAGTATGCTGGCGCTCAAGGATTCCAGCTGATAGACATCCGGACTGATGAACTGCTTCTGCCGAGAACCAGAAGTGCCGCGATAACGAATGCCGTTGATTCATCTCTGGCAGCGCTTCGAATCGGCAAAAGTGTCATCTTGCACTCTAGTCTCGGTCCCCTCGACCCTCGCGTCCAACGCGTAAAGAATGTCTTGACTGCACTTGGACTCGACGCACAAGCCATCCGCGAACAAAGTGGACAGCAAATCGGGCCTCATTTAGGTCAAATCTTGAAACAGATTCTCAACGAGTTTTCTTTGCCAAGGATTGCCATTGCCGGAGGTGACTCGAGTGGTTTTATCGCTCAGGAACTAGAAATAGAAGCTGTTGAGGCTGTCGCATATGTGGCACCTGGATCACCTCTTTGTAAAGCACATGCCAAAAACGCATTGCATGGAATAGAATTGTTGTTCAAGGGAGGACAGGTTGGCAGGGACGATTTGTGGATTACGGTTCGCGACGGTACGCAAGAGCCAAAGATTACTTGACGTTTAAAGGCTAACGTCGCTACAGACCTACAAGCATTTGCCGTGAACTTACTTCCGTCGGGAAGAGTCGCGAGGAATGCGAGCGCTGAGAGGGGGATTGCCCTCCCGGTCGCAGGAGCTCCGTCCCTCCCTTCCGAAACTCATGTCGAATCTGACGTAACCTTCCGTGGGTGAGTGAGTTGCGATTTGCAGTTCCGGCGCTCAGCGAAAAGTTGCGGTATTTTCAATGTATTACTTATTTGCGAGGAATTGAATTAGCATGTCAAAAATTGCGATTATGGGTGCCGGTGGAAAAATGGGGTGTCGCCTAACCGATAATCTAATGAAGCATGGAACAGACCATGTACTGTACTTAGTCGAAGTCAGCCCGTCGGGGCGAAACAGTATTGCACAACGGGGGCGCCAAGTCGTTGACGAAGATGAGGCCCTCAGTCAAGCGGAAGTGATTATTCTTGCACTTCCAGACCGAGTGCTAGGAAAGGTCGCCAGTAGCATAGTTCCGCGAGCAAAGGCCGGAACCATCTTTATAACGCTTGATCCTGCGGCCGCGCATGCTGGCGAAATGCCGGAACGCTCCGATGTATCCTACTTTGTCACCCATCCTTGCCATCCAAACGTTTTTGATCACTTTGCCACCGATGAAGAGCGAAATGATTTCTTTGGAGGTGTACACGCTCGCCAAGCCATCGTATGTGCATTGATGCAAGGTCCGGAGGAACATTTTAATCTAGCAGAAGGACTGGCAAAGCAATTTTATGGTCCCGTTACGCGCAGCCACCGCATCACAGTTGAGCAAATGGCGATACTAGAGCCAACGATGGCGGAAACTTGTGGCATCGCGTTGGTGCGTGCATTACGTGAGGTCTTGGAGGAAGCTGTTCGTAGGGGAGTACCTCGCGCCGCAGCGGAAGACTTCATGTATGGTCACATTAAAGTTGAGTTGGGAATTGCTTTTGGCCTGGCACCGTTTCCTTTTAGCGACGGAGCTCAATTAATTTCTGGATGGGGACAACAGCACATTTTCAAGGAAGATTGGCTGAGTTTGTTCGAGCCTTCAAGTGTGAAACAACAAACTGAAATGATCGTTCGAGGGTAAACCCGTTCAGCATCGAAATGCTACAATCGCCACTTTGAATTGCAGTCGGACTGCTTGGCTTCGCCTGACTGCTTTCACAATACTGACCGAAAAACTTTCTCCATTGTTCAGGGCAATGCACCATGATTCGTCCGTATGCCACGACACTTATATTGATGTTCACCGTTTATTGTCTTGGCTGTAATAGCAAGGGACCATCGGCTAGTGACCCGAATCAGATAACTGTGGGTGTTGCATTTGAGACCTTACAAACTGAGTACTGGGTAGCAGGTTTTGATGCCATCAAGAGTGAGTTGGCCAGTCGTGACATCGCAGTCCTTGAAGCCATTGCAGATGGAGATCCCAATCGACAACTACAGCAAGTGAAGAACTTTATTACGCGTCGAGTCAACGGCATCATTCTTGTTCCCAAGGACGCAAAAAGTTGCATTCCTGCAATACGCGCTGCGAATGCTGCAAATATTCCAATCGTACTTTTTAATCGACCGGCCAGTGAGACGGATGCCAAAAGTGTCGCTGTTCAGGCTAACAACTTCGAAATATCAAAGGAAACGGTGAGCTTTCTAATTGAGCAGGCTCGCAAATCAGGTACCAAAACCAAAGCCATGATCGTGCTAGGAGACCTGGGCGACATTAACGCAGTTGGTCGTCGAGATGGTTTTGAGGCGGCCGTTCAAGGCAATGAGGAGTTTATTGAGGTCGTGGCACGAGTGCCTTCGGAATGGAACCAAGAGAAGGCTCAAGCAGGCGTTGTCAATGCATTGCAAGCCAATCCCGACATCGGTCTGATTTTCACATCCTCTGACTTTCTACTCCCTTCAATCATCTCAGCGCTGAAGGCAGCGAATAAGTACCATAAGTTCAACGAGCCAGGTCACGTTATCATGGGCGGATTCGATGGCGATGCAACTGCTTACCAAATGCTCAGGGATGGTTACCTGGACGCCACTGGAGTTCAAGATGTTTATTTTGAAGCCAAGGCCTCTGTGCAAGCCGTCCTAGATATGCGCGATGGTAAAGACGTGGAACCGTTAATCCAGGATCCTGGATTCGTCATCCACCGAGACAATATGGAGGAAAAGGCAGCTTCAACATGGGGCGCCAACGTTCAGCCAGCCAATTAGCTAGAAGAATGCGTAGTTGACGCAGGCAAGGTCCGTTTGATGTCAACCATTTTGAACCAATACAGACACAACAGAACGGACTAGTTGCCCTCCAGAGCGTGCCGCGAAACCGTATGTTGTTTCAAGGCAATAAATATTGCTGATAGGTCAAAAATCGAGTAGCCTCCGAACATACTTTGGAATCTTTTGGAAAAACACTGCTGCTAGATGGTTTCACGATTTGTACATTCTGGTTATCTGACGTTGTTATTGTGTGGAGTCTATTGCTTAGCTGTAGGGACTTGGGTACCAGGATTCTTTACTTTAGAAAACGCACATAACGTGCTTCTTGCGTTGCTTCCATTACTTGTTGTAGCAACTGGCCAGACGGTTGTACTCATGACGGCGGGAATCGACTTATCGGTTACTTCCATCATTGCTATTACAAGTGTTATAGGGGCTCAATTAATAACCAGCGACGGAGGTCCGCTGGCTGAAAATTGGTTGGCGACACCCATTGCAGCGATTGCCATGTTGTGCCTAGGTGTTGGTTTGGGACTAGCCAATGGAATTTGCGTGGCGGTTCTCAAGATGCCAGCATTCATCGCCACGCTTACTTCGATGATGTTTCTGAGTGGCCTTGCCATTTGGTGGACTCAGAGTGAGCAAATCTACAATTTGCCGCGCAGCTTTCTGTCTATTGGAAATCAACTTGGCAGTGTATTACTGATCACCATTCTGTTGACTGGCTCAGTACATTTTTTGATCAACCGGACCCTGTTTGGTATGCGACTTCGAGCGGTAGGGCATAATCCTCTGGCGGCTCGAACATCGGGCGTACCTGTTAGTAAAACGATTGTTTGGGCTTATGTGCTTAGTGGCTTTACGGCCGCACTTGCATCGGTTTTGATTACCGGTCAATTGGAGACGGGTTCCCCTGTGCAGTGGGAAAACAATTTACTCGACATAGTTGGAGCTACTGTCATAGGGGGCACAAGTCTTTATGGTGGGCGTGGTAGTGTCATCTGGACGGCCAGTGGTGTGCTTCTGTTGTCGCTTATCGATAGCAGTCTCAATCTCTTGAGTCTTTCTCATTTCACTATCATGATGATAAAAGGGGCGGTGATACTCCTAGCCGCGTTGCTCGATACCTTGCGATATCGCGTAAACGAGGGAAATCATTAATGCAAACCAATTCGCTACTCGAACTTTCTCAAATTAGCAAAGGTTTTTTTGGCATACCTGTTCTTGAACAGGTCACGCTTTCGGTTGCCCCGGGGCAGTCTCTGGGATTAGTTGGAGAGAACGGGGCTGGTAAGTCTACCTTGATGAATATCCTTGGTGGCAACATTCAACCGGATTCGGGATCGATGAATTGGACAGGAAGTGCGTATCGTCCACATTGGCCACGAGACGCGGAAGCGGCAGGTATTGCTTTTATCCATCAGGAGCTAAATCTCTTTCCCAATTTGAATGTTGCGGAGAACATTTTTTTGGCGGACTTTCCGTGCCGTGGGTTCTGGATTCGCAGGCTGGAAATGTTTCGGAGAACGAAAGAGCTGTTAGGCCAAGTTGGCTTGGCAGTCTCGCCTCAAACGCCAGTTGTAAATCTAACTGCCGGTGAAAAGCAATTAGTCGAAATTGCAAAAGCACTGCACCGCCAGCCAAAATTACTGATTCTCGATGAGCCAACAACTTCATTGTCGGAGCGAGAAATAGTTCATTTGTTTAAAGTGCTGCGTGCCTTGCAACAGCAAGGCATGGCCATGATTTACATTTCACACGTCTTGCAGCATGTTCAGCAATTGTGCAGTACTGTTGCCGTACTGCGTGACGGTAGTATTGTGGGACACGGACCTGTCGAGCATTTTTCTCCAGGACAGCTGGTAGCTCTGATGGTTGGACGAGAATTAGAACAGCACTTTCCGCGCATTGAGCACCAGCCAACAGACCGGCTGCTTCTACGAGCCGAGGCTTTATCTCAACCTGGCGTCATTGAAAACGTTTCATTAGCTGTCCATGAACATGAAGTTATTGGTATAGCAGGGCTAATGGGTAGCGGACGAACGGAAATGGCCCGAATTCTATTTGGACTCGATTCATGTTCATCTGGCCGTGTAAGTGTCTACAGGGCAGGCGAAATGATTGAAATTACGAAACTACCTGTAAGCAAGCGAGTGCAAGTCGGAATGGCTCTGTTGACGGAGAGTCGTCGTGACGATGGATTGTGCATGTCGGCATCGATAGATGAAAACCTGGGTGTGGTGGCCGGGGCGCGGTTTACCGTCCGTGGTGTGCTGAATAAGTCCCTTTTGCGAAGCTCGATCAACAGAACGCGTGAGGCAGTGAGACTTACTCCAACTGCTTCAGGTCGCCAAGCTGTCAGGACACTAAGCGGCGGAAATCAGCAGAAGGTCGTGCTAGCAAAATGGCTTTTGAATGAGCCACGCATTTTGATTTTGGATGAGCCAACTCGTGGCATCGATGTGGGGGCAAAGTTTGAAATATACCGACTAATCGATGAATTGGCCTGCAAAGGGGCTGGAATCATCATCATATCGTCGGAGATTGAAGAATTGATTGGAACTTGCGATCGCATAATCGTGATGCGCAAGGGAGAAATTACAAATTCCTTTGACCGATCGCACTTCGATCGCGAAGCCATATTGAATGCAGCTTTACATTCGATTGAGCAAGTTCCAGCCTGATGGGAATCAGAAAAAACTGTGTGTGTATGCGAATTGCGAGATTTCCAATAAACCGAAGCCCAGTTGTTAGAATCTTGGAGAGCTGATGTGATGGAAGCGAGGGAAACCATTGTCAAGTTGCTGAACCAATCCTCCCTTATTCTGTTTGCATTCGTATTTCTCACCTTTGGGATCTTGGCTGACTCATTTTTGACCCTACAAAACGTCCGCAACATTCTCATTCAGTCCAGTTCCTTGGGTATTGCCGCCACCGGTATGACACTCGTGCTATTAACCGCTGGCGTGGACCTAAGTTTGGGTAGCATAATGTTCGTTGCGGTCGCTGTCTCTGGCAAGTTGCTTTTTAATGACTATTCCCTTGCCATATCTATCTTTGCAGCGCTAGCTGTCGGTTTTTTGCTTGGCATGTTAAACGGATTGATGATCGTTCGGTTTCGAATAGTAGCTTTTATTGCTACTTTGGCCATGCTGTTCGCAGCGCGTGGATTTGGGTTGTGGTTTACGAATACGCGAGCCATGAATATGCCAGATGAAGTAACACAACTAGGAGCTACTCATCTATTAGGTGTGCCCGTTCCAATATTGGCTCTAGTCGGAATCGCAGGACTTACCCAAGCATTTCTCGCATTCACTCCCTGGGGACGACAACTTTATGCATTGGGTGTGGATCCTAACGCTGCTCGAAAAGCTGGAATTCGAGTGGATCTAATACTCTGGACAGTCTACTCCGTATGTGGAGGCTGCGCTGCGATGGGTGGCTTGGTGGCACTCAGTCAAACAGGCGCCGTATCTCCAAGCTTTGGATCTCAAAGAGAGTTTGCTGCTATTGCCGCCGCAGTGTTGGGGGGCACAAGCCTATTTGGAGGTCGCGGTACGGTTTTCCCCGGAACAATTCTTGGTGCCATTCTGTTCCAAACAATCGAAAATGGACTGGTTATTATGAATGCGGATCCTTACCTCTACCCCATGGTCGTGAGCATCATTATTTTTCTGGCAGTTCTCTTGGACACCGTGCGGAATTCCGTAGTAAATCAACTTCGGCGACGACATATCCGCGTACAGCTTGATGCATCCCAGGATTGACGTGCGGGAGAACTTTTTTTGCAGAAATGGGTACTATGACTAGGCGACGGACTCCGACTGACAAGAAAAAACTGTTTGTGATGGACACGAATGTGATATTGCATGATGCACGTTGCCTGCACACGTTTGCAGAGCACGATATTGCAATTCCAATTACGGTCCTAGAAGAACTGGATCGCTTTAAAAAAGGGCAAAACGATCTCAATTTTCAGGCTCGGGAATTTCTTCGCAATTTAGATGACCTGACTGGTGATTTACTCAGCAAGGAGGGGGCACCATTAGGTGCTGGACACGGACATGTTCGGGTAGTTATTCCAACTCAACTCGATCCGCGAATTAGAGAAGTCTTTTTGCGAGATGAGCCCGACAATCGAATTGTCAATGCCAGCCTGTACCTAAGTAATATTCACCCGGATCATCAGGTGATCCTTGTTTCCAAGGACACAAATATTCGGCTCAAGGCAAAAGCCCTAGGGTTGGTGGCGCAGGACTATATCCGAGACGCTTTGGAAAGTGTTGATCAACTTTATCGGGGCATACGCAGCCAGGACATTGAAAGCGAAAAAATAGATCGTTTTTACGGGGCAGAGTTACCTATGGCCAGCGAGATTCCCATTGAGTCTCCAAACGCCAATGAGAACTTCATATTGCGAAGTGGATCGAAGAGTATTTTAGCGGTCTATCGCCCGGACACGGGAGCTCTGACTCGGATTGACAAGACCAAATGTTACGGTATTTCACCTCGTAATGCTGAGCAGACATTCGCACTAGCAGCTCTAACAGATCCTAGTATCAAGCTTGTTACATTGGTAGGTAAGGCCGGAACTGGAAAAACTTTGCTCGCATTGGCGGCCGCCTTGCAAAGCCGACGGGAATACCGCCAAATCTTGCTGGCTCGGCCCGTCGTACCACTCAGCAACCGAGACCTAGGATATCTTCCAGGTGACGTACAGGACAAACTAGCGCCCTACATGCAACCCTTGCATGACAACTTGAACGTTATTCGAAATCAGTTCTCTGAGAGCGAAGGGGAAGGGAAGAAGATTGACGAGATGTTGAGTAGTGAGAAGCTTGTAATTACCCCGTTGGCATATATTCGAGGGAGGAGTCTGCAAAAAATATTTTTCATTGTAGACGAAGCTCAGAACTTGACGCCTCACGAGGTCAAGACAATCATCACGCGCGCCGGCGAAGGAACAAAGATCGTATTCACTGGCGACATACGCCAAATTGATCATCCCTATCTGGACAGTCGTTCCAACGGTTTGAGCTACCTAATCAGCCGTATGGTTGGCCAAACGCTGTATAGTCATATCACACTTGAGAAGGGGGAACGTTCTCAACTTGCAGATCTAGCAAGTGAATTACTTTAGAGAACGATGTACTTAACGAGGAGTCGCTCAAGAATAGGGCTCGCTTTGGTAGTAGTATAGGTTGTCAACCTTTTTTTTAATGACAGGCTGGAGGACTAACTTACGGAGATACTGTCAATTATTAGGTTTTCCTTGTGCTCATTGGCGCCGATCGATCCAGCGTACGGACTTTGCTTCAGAGCGAGGCAGACTCCCGGCACTTGCCTGTCGCACGGGAATGCGAAGCCCCAAGTGAATTGAGAATAGTTTCTGCAGTTCACCTATGATTGCTTCCGATGCTTCTACTTCGAGAGTCAATTGATCCAATTCGCCTACCCGATCAACGTATACTCGATATTCTTGAATGCCACCTAGCTGGCGAACAATTTCTTCAACACTACTTGGAAAGACATTCACGCCGCGCACCGTGACCATATTGTCGACCCGTCCGATGACCCCATCGGGTAACCAGGCGAAACGACAGTTTTCGGCATCAGCATTTGCTTTTGAATGCACGCGAACGATATCTCCCGTTCGATACCGGATGACAGGAGCGCCGATGCGTCCCAAGGATGTTAATACAAGTTCACGCCAATCCCCATCCATGGGCTGCGGTGCAGGGCCAGCCATTGGCAGGAACTCGGCAATGAAACTGGTTTCGATAATGTGCAAGCCTGGGCGATCAGGCCAACCGAAACCCCAAGGCCCAATTTCGGTTGCACCACTATGATCGATTACGCTCGCTCCCCAGGCGGTTTCAATCTGTTGGCGGACCGCAAGTAGACTACCGCCGGCTTCACCCGCTACGATGATTTTATTAACGGCGTTTCGACGCAAATCAATAGATTCGTTCCGCGCGACTTCTGCCAAGTGCAGTGCGTAGCTGGGTGTACAACAGATAGTCGTTGCGGAAATCTGCGATATGAAATCTAGACGAGCCAAGCTAGAAAGCCCACCACCTGGGATGACCATTGCTCCACGATCCACGCAAGCCGAATGAGCGCTCCAGAAGCCAATGAACGGACCGAAGGAAAAAGCCAAAAAGACTCGATCTGAACTATCAACACCGGCCGCCTGCAAAACATGTTGCCAAGTCGATGACCACCAATTCCAATCTGTGAGCGTGTCACAGATCATGAGTGGTCTACCCGTCGTGCCACTGGTGCGATGGACACGCGAGTAGTTTATTGCAGCAAAAGTATGATGTGTGCTTAACTGATCGGTTTGTTCGCTTGCGCTTTGAACAAGTTCCGACTTGGTTGTAAACGGTAAGCCTTGCAGATCGTCTAAATGAGCAAGCTGTAAGTTCTCGCAAGCAAGTTTATTTCGATAGAACCTATTGTGCGGTAGTATCAGTTTGAACTGCTGATTGAGTCTCTGCAACTGCCAGCTGCGGATGGCAGTTTCCGACCACTGCCAACATTCCGCTGGGTCTGGCAAGTTCCAAGGTTGGGTAGGCGAATACATCGGCAATCCACGGGCTAGTTCACAATGTTGCGAATGTCTTCACCAGTTAGGGCGCGTCGGACATTTTGGCTTCCCTTGCGTCGCATATCTTCAAGCCCCTGTTCACTATAGAAAGCGGCGTGAGGTGTTAGGATAAGTCGCTCGTGCGCCGGATGTTGAGGATTTCGCCAAGCCTGCACAAGGGGGTGATCATTCGCCGGAGGTTCAAGCTCAAGTACGTCAATGCCTGCTCCGAGAAGGCGTCCAGATTCTAGGCCATACAATATCGCATCTACTGCAACAACTCCTCCTCTCGCCGTATTGATCAAAATGGATCGCGGCGGCATTAGCTCGATGAGCTCGCGATTCACGATATGATACGTTTCCTGTGATAACAAACAGTGGCAGCTCAACACATTGCTTTGGCTTGCCAATTCTTCGAGGCTATCTACGCGACGAACTCCTAACGCTTTATCACGTCCGTCTTCCACGTACGGGTCGTAAAACGCAACATCAAATCCCAATGCTTTCGCACGTAAGGCAGTCGCGGTTCCAATTCGACCAATTCCGATAACCCCGAAAACTTGACCTCGAATTCGACGTAACGGAACTGTCAACTCATAGGTCCAGTTCTGAGTTCCACGCTGGCACAAATGGGAGAGCAGATGAGTGCCTCTTGCAATGGATAGTGTCAATGCCATAGCAAAATCGGCCACGTCTTCGGTCCCATAGTCGGGCACATTAGCCACCACAATGCCACGTTCGCGGGCGAATTCGTAATCGATGTTATCGTACCCCGCGCCACAGCGAACGATCAATTTGCAATTCGGCAGTCGCTCAATCAAAGGCTGGCGGATAGAAACAAAGTGGTACACCATTAAGGCATCTGCATCCCATGCTCGTTGGTCGATCGCCTCAGTCGAGGGCGCATCCAAAGCTACGATTTCAGCAATATCACCTAATATTTCGCGCTCAATGCCGAGCGGTTCGTGGATGAAATCGGTAACAACAACCTTAAACTTCGATTCAGGCATAGGTCACAGGCCACAAGAGTCGTGAGAGAAAATGGGAAACAGTAAACACTAAGCTTTTAGCCAGCACCTAGGCGATCAATGGTTGCATGGATGGCCTTCAACATTGCTCCGGACTTGTTGAGAGTTTCTTGATACTCGGAGGCGGGCACACTATCTGCCACAATTCCTGCTCCAGCTTGAACGTAGATTTTGCCGTTGGAAAACACGATAGTTCGCAAAGCAATGCAAGTGTCCATATTGCCAGAATAGTCGATGTACCCCACAGCTCCCGCGTACGGACCGCGTCGATGTGGTTCGACTTCGTCGATGATCTCCATGGCACGCACTTTGGGAGCACCTGAAACGGTACCAGCAGGCAAGCAGGCCTTCAAGGCATCCATGGCGGTTAAATCGTCTCGTAGCTCACCTTGCACATTGGAACTGATATGCATTACATGACTATATCGTTCAATAGTCATTACGCTACTTAATTCTATCGATCCGTACTTGGCAACTCGACCTACATCGTTCCGCCCCAAGTCAACTAACATCACGTGTTCAGCACGTTCTTTGGGATCGGCCAGCAGATCTTCGGCATACTGTATATCCTCTCTAGTTGTTTTGCCACGTGGACGTGTTCCAGCTAGCGGACGCACCGTTACCAAGCCATCTACAACTCGGCACATGACTTCCGGACTACTACCCACGAGCGCAACATCGGGGGTTCGCACAAAAAACATGAAAGGACTCGGATTTACTATCCTCAGCGTTCGATAAACTTCGAAGGGAGGACAAAGTTGCGGCAACTCCATGCGTTGACTAATCACAACTTGGAAAATATCTCCAGCTCGAATGTACTCGCAGCACTTTCGAACTGCAGCTTCAAAACCTACCTGTGTGAAATTGCTACGTGTTGTTGCGAGCGGATTCTTGGCCGCAGATTCGGCAGGCTTTTCGAAATCTGCAATGGATAATCCAACGACCGGTTGCTGCAGTTTCGTCACCAAATTGTCAATTCTGGATGCACCCGCCTGATAGGCACACTCCGGATCGTCAAATTCTTGGCAATGTACTAAGGCAATTACAAAAAGTGTCTTCGTAACATGATCAAAAACGATCAAATCGTCGAACAGCGAAAAGTCCAGATCGGGCAGATTTCGATCATCCTGGGGAGCGTGCGGCAAATCCTCAACGTATCGGACGACATCATAACTTGCATACCCAAAAGCCCCTCCTGTTAGCGGAGGTAGCTCCGGAAGGTTGGCGACTCGATTTCCCGAAACCTGCGACCACAAAAACTGGAGTGGATCAGCTACCTCAGCACAAGATACCTCTCCTTCCTCGCATTGCACCATAACCTGCGAGCCACGGGCCCAAATTCGAGTCCTTGGATGGACAGCAATAAAGCTATAGCGCCCGACTTTTTCGCCCCCAATAACGCTCTCAAAAAGGGCTGCGGCAGCCTTACCGTCGTCCAGCAGATGGAACGCACTAACTGGCGTCAGCGTATCGCTCAACATACGCCGAAAAACTGGAACCAGCTGAAACTGGCTCGCGTATTCAAGGAAAACCGGCAAAGTTGGGTGAATTGACATTTCGTTTTGTTACAGGTTGTGACTACTTATGATGAGTGCCAAAAGGCATTCTCCAACAGTAATTTGCCCTGGCCGAAAAACGCACAGGATAAACCAGTCCGTCCGAGATTTTCAAAGACCGGGACAACGTGGTGGGAAGCTGTTGGGATTGAGTGGATATCAGATTCTGCAATTGTAGCGAGCATATTACGTTTCGCATCCGCAGAGCCAAATGTTAGTCGGAAAATCGATTGGTTCTGTGATTCCTTTTGATCGATGCGTACAAATCCCTATTCGAATCCAGGGGACTTCTTGGACAAAACGGACCACTAAACTTTCGAAATTCGACAACTGGTTTTTGCCCGACCTTGCCACCGAGTCAAGTGTTCGCGAAACTAACGAGTTGTGAAGTGCGTCACAATTTCGATTTTGTTCGGATTGTTAGGCGATTCCAGGAATTCAAACTAGGTGCTAGGTATGAAGTGCCACCGTTGTGAAAAGCCGGCCACGTTCCATATTACAGAATTGACTGAGCCCAGTGGACCGATGAGCGTTCATTTGTGCGAACAGCACGCGCGAGAGTATTTGGACCAGGAAAGTGAAGATGCTCCTGTCAATGCTCTGGCTGGAATGTTGGCCAAACAACTCAAGTTAGAACAAACGGCCGAACAACTTGCAAAGCTCGACCGTAAGACTTGCCCGGTATGTGGTATTTCCTTTGCCGAGTTTCGTCAGGCAGGACGGTTAGGTTGCGCCTACGACTACGTTTGCTTTCAAGCTGACCTTGAGCCATTGCTTTTTAACATCCACGGTGCCAAACTGCATAAAGGCAAACGGCCGAGTCACGGAACGGGTTCTCCCGACCGTCAGCATCGACTCATACAATTGAGAAGGGAAATGCAAGATGCCGTTTCCAACGAAAATTATGAACGCGCAGCGGAACTTAAACTGCAAATATCCAAAATCGAAAGCGGAGAACCTCTGGACGAGCCAGAATCAACTTGAACTTCATCCGACGACCTTTAGAAAGTAAATAGTTTTGAGACTTAGCGTTTTTTCAAGCTACTTCGACGTACCCGTTGTAATCCTTTCAAATGACTGAATGACCGTGCCATACAAGTTGGAAGAACTGGCAGCCAAGTGTGGCCAATGGCTAAAGGGAACTGGTCCGGAATCTGATATCGTTATCAGTAGTCGGATTCGACTTGCTCGCAACCTTGCGGAGTACCCGTTCGTGCGCCGAGCAAGTCAGGATGAAAGACTATCCATAGCCAAGCTCGTAAGAACGCGGATCGAATCAATACAGGGCTGGGAAAATGTCCTCTACATTCTCGTGAATGAATTGAACGATCTTGATTGCCAGTTTCTTGTAGAACGCCAACTCATGAGTCGGGAAATGGCTGAAGGGGAGGGTGACAGGGCGGTTGCCATCGACCCTGAAGAGCAGTTCAGCATCATGGTCAACGAGGAAGACCATTTGCGCATTCAAGTGATGTTTAGTGGACTCGATCTGGAGGCGGCTTGGGAAAAAATAGACAAAATCGATGATGCTTTGGAACGAAAACTCAATTATGCGTTTCACGATTCGTTCGGTTATTTAACAGCTTGCCCAACTAATGTAGGTACGGGCCTGCGTGTAAGTGTCATGCTGCATCTGCCGGCTCTGGTAATTACCAGGGAAATTGAGAAAGTTTTTCGGAGTTTACAGAAGATCAATGTTGCAGTTCGCGGCCTCTATGGCGAAGGCTCGCAATTCATGGGGGATTTCTACCAAGTCAGTAATCAGATCACGCTGGGCCGCACTGAAAAAGAGTTAGTGCAGACCGTAAAGGAAGTTGTCCCTCAAATCATCGAATACGAACGCCGTGCTCGCGAATTCCTTGTTAACGAGAGCGAACAGGATCTACATGATGAGGTCAGCCGTGCATACGGCATCCTTTGTACAGCCAAAAAAATTAGCAGCGAGGAGACTCTTCATTATTTGTCCAAGGTACGCATGGGCATTAACTTGGGACTGATACGGAGCGTTGACATTCAAACTGTGAACAAGCTCTTTGTTCATACGCAACCTGCTCACCTTCAAAAGATCCGAGGTCATCAATTGTCTGTTACGGATCGGAACATTGAGAGAGCAAACTATTTACAGCGTCATTTAGGTCACAAGGACGGTTCGGATCTTCCTGAGATGTAACCGCATTAGAACTTTCCGATCTGGTAATCGTCGGGAAATGAGGTGGCCTAGCGCAAATAACCGGAGATTCTTGAATGCAGACGTCCGCGAATATTGCGATTCACGAAAATGTCGCCCTGAATTCGCAAAAATTTTAGGCCTATTCGAAGTCAATGCGTCAAGAGGTTGATCCCAGTTACGAAGTCCAAGGTGACGATGTCAAAGTGTGCTACCATACAGAATGGGTTAATTACTAGCGTCCCTGCAGAGTTTGCGCTGACCGGATGGGAAACCAATTATCGTGTCCCAAGCACCCCCCTTCATTCGAAACAGTATTACCATTTGTCGGTTGAATGAACATGGATTGGGCGTTGAGGCAATAGACAGTGAGGATGCCACTGCCGAGCCGGCGGCTCAGTTTACGAGGCGGTTTCGCATATATCATTTGCCGGGTTACATCCTGCTGCAGATTTGGCGGTTTATGTGCCTTGCTCTGTTGCTGGCAGTGGTAGCCGCCATTCCCGTAGTGCAGCTGGCGAGCCTGGGATACCTGTTGGAAAGTGCAGGGCGACTAGCACAAAGCGACGGTAGAAAACGTCCGCTTCCGGGACTCGAATTGGCTGGGAAAGTGGGGGTGTTTGCGGCGCTGGCCACTCTCACCTGGTTGCCCGTATGGTTCGTATGCGACTTATCTTACTCGGGGCAGTTGTTGATGCCGAACACGCCGAGTGCATCGCGGTGGCGATTTGCGGCATTCCTGGTGACCGTCTTGTGGATGATCCACGTGTGCTGGGCGGCCTTGCGCGGTGGCCGATGGTGGCATTATCTGTGGCCTGCACCGATTGCATTTCTCAAAAGCTTTTGGCGTCCTGAGACTTGGCAAAAAGCCAGTCACGATCTTTGTGCGCTGTTAATTGCCCTGGAGTTTCCCAAACTATGGTGGACGGGGGCTAGGGGTGCGCTGGGTGCCCTGGTTTGGATTGCTCTCCCAGCGACAATGATGATCATTGGTCTGCGAGCAATTGAATTTAAGCCAGCCGTTTTGGTAGGTTTAGTTGGCGCGGTGCTGCTGTTTTTTGTGATACTATATCTGCCGTTTTTGCAGATCCAAATGGCGGCCAATAACCGTTGGCAAGAACTGTTCAACGTAAAGAGTGTCAGATTGCGATTCCGCTACGCTCCGTGGGCTCATGCGATGAGCCTATTTGCAGTTTGCGCCTTGAGTATTCCACTTTATCTACTACGAATCGAGGCTACGCCCAGCCAACTGTTGTGGGCTCCTAGTTTGGTTTTCGTGTTGCTTTTGCTTCCGGGGAAGATGCTGCTGGGAGTGGCGATGGGTTATGGAAGAAAACGCCAAATTCGCGATTTACATCCCAGGCATTGGGTTTGGCGCTGGCTAGCAATGTTGCCTATGGTGGTGGCAGTTCTGTTCTACATGGGGGCTCTTTATGTGGCTCAGCTGGTAGCTTCCCAGGGTGCCCCAATCATGTATTTCCAACACCTTTTTCTTGTGCCTGCTCCTCTAATCAGCTCATGATTTGGAACGCAGAAAGGGCCTTCCAATGCTGTGGCTTGATAAGATACCTTGGGCTGTAGTCTTCATTTTCTGCTTAACTTTGGGACTCGCCCCATTTTTTCCCGAACCGCATATCGTTGAAAAAATACGCATGCTGACGCAAGGGAAATTGGCGCGTCCCATCGACATCTTTGACCTTGTCCTTCATGCTGTGCCATTTCTACTGCTGTTTCTAAAACTTGTGCGAGTTTGGATAAACTGATACACGGTTTTAGCAGACGCTATTTGGCTTCAATCGCAGGTTGGTCCCAAAGCCGATATGGATCGCCATATTGAACTTGTAATGCAAGTAATAGTCTCTCGAGCTCCTCCTGTTTCTGTCGGCTTTCATTCATACCAGCCAAATTTATTTGGTCCTGTCCGGGCGAATTGCCGGTCAAGCGGATTACATCAGCGGACCGATGTTCAGGTAACAACTCGTGAGGATTAACATTTAAGTTGAAAAGTTGAGACTGGCGCACTTGCCCATCCATGACATCGTACTTGATCAACTTCCAACCATCCGCAGTTTTTACACTGCGCATACCGGGCTTGGTGCCTCCACAATAGACTCCGTAAAGAACGTCCCTTATCCGCGGGAGTTTTCCCTCAAGCACAGGTCGAAAACTGATACCATCCATGCCATCGGGCCGGGAGATCCCAGCAAAATCCAGCATCGTTGGCAACACGTCCATAAGATAAACGAAGCCCGAACCTTCCGAGCCGGCCTGAATTCCTGGTCCTTTTACTAACATCGGAACGCGCCAAGTATGCTCGTAAAGGTTCTGTTTGCCAGTCAAGCCGTGGCGTCCGACAGCGATTCCGTGATCGGCTGTATAAAACACGTATGTATTTTCTAGCTCCCCCAACTCCTGAAGTTTATCTAGGACGCGACCTACCTGCGCATCAATATTCTCGATGCATGCATATTCTCGCCCCAGTTCGTTGCGAATGGTCGCTTCGGTTCGGCTCGTCAATACACCGCTAACTTTGGTTTCATCTCTAAGTCCTGGATGACCATGATGGAACGGGTGTTCAGGTAGGTAGTTAATCTGCAGTTTTGGTGCCAGCGGGTTGACCGATTGCGGTGGCTCCGTGACATTTTGGGCACCGTATTTGGCTAAGTATTCTGGCTTCCCGTTGCGAGGGTCATGCGGATGAGAGAATCCTAAAAACATCAAGAACGGTTGCCTACTCTCACTTGTTTGGCGTTCTTCTAGAAAATCCATGGCACGATCCCCATGCCACTTGCTGCCATGTTCATCATTTCCCTCACGCATATCTTTCTCGTGAAGTACATCAAATAGTTGACTGGCAGGAGGAAATGTATTTCCGCGTTTGCAGGTACGAAATGTTATGTATCCAGCCGACTTGAATAGAGCGGGCATACTACGAGCCGCCACGTATTCAACCAAAGCTTGTTGAGCAATCGGATCCTTCAAGCCACTGGGAGTTTGGTTGTTGTTACCTGGAATGCGCCAAACGGAACGACCTGTCATGATCATCGTTCTTGATGGACGACAAACCGCACCGGACCACGATCCCATGTGATGTGCATCGTGTAACACCATACCCTCGCTTGCAATGCGATCGATATTTGGAGTCTGACACTCCGTGTTGCCGTACGCTTTCAAGGTGTAAGGAGATTGATCGTCAGTCAAAATAAACAGGAAGTTTGGGCGTTGGGCTGCGACAGCAATTCCCTGAAGGCTCAACCCAAAAAAGAGCCAGGCTGCTATGGCAAGCCCAAAAGGGTATTTGTTGTTCTGGTTTGACCTCAGAGTTTTCATTTCACTAAGCCTTCAATGATGCCCAAATCAATCCTAAATCACTAAATGTCGCGTGAGATCCAATCATCAGCGAATTGATTGCTCGCTGACAACCATGGCCCTACGGCTCGAAGAGTATAAACCAAGTAACCGCCAGACCACCAATGAAAAAGCAAATCGTGGCCCAAAGGCTAGCCCAGTTTGCATGGGCAATGCCGGTAATGGAGTGCCCCGATGTACACCCTCCAGCGTAACGCGTACCGAACCCTATCAAGAAACCTCCGATCAGTAGTTTTGTAGCGCCTACCCAAGAGTAGAAGCTATTAGGCAAGAACTCGACCGATTCGGAGGTTAAGAACTGATTGGCCAGGCCCGCGCCAGCTGCTATTCCAGCAACAAATACAACTGTCCAAAAATTCTCGCGTTGATCGAATTTTCGCAGGTAATCCAATCGGCTATTAGGTGAGCACATTGCCCCCAATTGTTGGAGACTGGTTGAGATTCCAAAACTCTTACCGGCACACCAGAATAACATAGGCACTGTCAAGCCAATTAGTATTCCGGAAATGGACCAGTGCCAAATGTCAAAAACGGCATGCATAGGAAATTGGGTCCCTAATCGCTATGAAGTCACTCAACAATCATTTACATAATTTCAGTTAGATAGGTTTCCGGCGTTTCCGCCCGGTCAGCAAAAAGACAAACTGAAACCGATCCTACCTACACCAATGCGGACTCCTATTATTGAGCGACTTCTGAGCTAATAAAGATCGGGTTGTAAGTGTGACCTGTTAGGCATCTGACCTTCAGGCATCTTGGTAGGATTGGATAAAGATTGTAATCTAATCGGGATTGGCAGGTAAACCGTTGCAATGCTCTGCAGCTACTGCAAAATCCGAGACTAAAGAATCGCAGTCGATGCGTGAAAAAGGATGCTAACGGATGTTCTCGAGGGGCGGTCAGCTACAAGTGAGGCGTTTGACGCAGATGCTGATATCTTTGTGTGCCCTGCACAATCTTTGTATGCTCTGCACTAGTAGTAAGCTCCTTTCAAATCATTCCCGGAACAGAACGCATGCCACTTGAGCGACGTGATTTTGATCAGCAAAATCCAGACGAATTTCTTCGTGACAGTCTTGAGCAATTGACATTGCTCGCCATTCGCGAGGACTTGGCACGCAGCTATGACCTTACAACGGTGGCTGTAGTGCCCCCGGGCTTGCCAGCTACTGCCAACATTGTGGCTCGACGCCACGGTGTGGCTGCTGGTTTAACACTTGTTCCGTGGATGATCGAAACTTTAGGTGCAAAAATCGATTGCCGGTGCCAAATCACGGATGGGCAATCTTTTCAAGCTAGTCAAGCTCTGGCAACGTTGAGTGGCGAAGCCCGCGACGTACTTACTTGTGAGCGAATCATATTGAATTTTCTGGGAAAGTTATGCGGAATAGCAAGCCTGACTCAACAATATGTGGAACTTATTCGCGATCTTCCCGTAAGGCTTTATGACACTCGAAAAACGACTCCCGGGTACCGCCAACTGGAGAAATATGCAGTACGCTGTGGGGGAGGTCGAAATCATCGGCAAGGATTGTATGACGCCATTTTGATTAAGGACAATCATCTGGCTTGCCATCAGCGTGTAACTGGACAGCTGCTCAGTCCAAGCCAGGCAATCTGTCAAGCTAGGTCTTTTTTGGAAAAGCAGCCCGATGTGGCTACCGATGCGATCGTAGAAATCGAAGTTGATACGTTACTGCAATTGGCGGATGCTCTGACGGCCAGTCCCGATATCGTCTTACTGGACAACATGACCAATGAGCAACTCTGTGAAGCAGTCCGCATGCGCAATGAAACAGATCGTGCGGTTGAACTGGAGGCTTCCGGGGGAGTTCGGCTGGACAGCTTACGCGGGATTGCAGAATCTGGAGTCGATCGAATCAGTGTCGGGGCTTTGACTCATTCTGCGGTGAATTTAGACCTAGGTCTGGATTGGCAGTTCGAGAACTCCTAGATCTCCATCACGCCCTTGGGCACAAGTGCGAATCGCACAGGCGTATGCCAATGGTTTCAAGTAAATGATTGATCCAACGGGCGAAATATACGTCTCTTTCCGAGGATCCTATCCTGTGGCGGGGTCACAAATCGCGTACTGCCACGTGGGAAAAGTAGGGACTGTGTAGTTATCTAGCCACATTCGTGACAATTCTCTAACAGGTGAGAATCCAAGTTTTCGCGCCAAGTTTTCCGCATGCACATTTTCAGCTGGAATGTCCCAGAATATCTCGCGGGTTGTCGATTCCAGTTCGATGATCAACGATTCGGCAGTTGCGTGATCTTGGGAAATAACTGGTCCGATGTAATCGCATAGGCGACCTGAACGTCTCATTCCAAATCCTTTGTCGCGTTGCGTGCACCAAGAATCCGCAGCAAGTTGGGACAACCAGAAGCTCCTATCGACTCCAAATGCCAACTTATCAAGGGTCAATTGATCCTGGTCAAGCTCGGTACGGTCCGCAGCTGTATCGCCAAAAATTTGCGATGCAGCCGGGCTTTTGTCGCGTCGCCATCTTCTTAAATGGCTACAAACTTGAAAGCCGAGTTTCCGATACAGTCCTTCACCAGCGGGCGTTGCATCCAACATGATCGATTGTACGTTTTTGTCTCTTAGATGTTCGATCATGTGCTGCATGAGTAGACGCCCTATACCTTGTCGTTGATATTCAGGTGCTATCAGCATCATTCCTATCCACGCCAGTTGTTGGCCGTAAGCCAAAGATGTAATTGTCCCGACAAGAAGTTCATCCAGAGTCGCCTGAAAACACGACTGTGGCGAAGCGTTAACCATTCTTTTCCAGTCAGTGGGAGTTTGATTCCAACCTGCCGCGGCCACCAATTCCATGGCTCGTGGAATATCGTCCTGCTTTAGGGGCCTGACTTGCAGCCTACTTTTTTCTGCCTGGCCGGATAAGTTATTATCTTGCATTCGCTTTTGAGTCCACTGATTTGGTAACCTCAGTCGGAATATTCTGCTTGAGGATCTATCTGGTTAACACACCGTCAATGCCAACTCGGTTGTACAAGGTGACATAGGCGGCACCTAACTATCCCCAACTAACCTGTTTTGACACTCGTCTGAGTGAATAGCTTTGTTATCGAAACTAGAACGACCAATGAGCAGTTTATATCCCGCAACTATCGATTCCGAAACGCAGTTGGATCAGGTGTTAACTGATCCATCTCCTGAATTGGTAGCAACTATCCGAAATCTTTCGAGTCCGCTGGTGATGATTGGTGCTAGTGGAAAAATGGGGCCGTCGCTGGCGTTGATGGCAAAACGTGCGGCTGAGGCAGCAGGGCATCCCCTTGAAATTGTCGCAGCTAGTCGGTTCAGCAATCAAGATACGGCAGCCTGGTTCGAGGCACACGGCATTCGAACGCAACAGGTTGATATGCTGACTCGTAGCAGCGTGCAACGGTTGCCGAAAAGCGAAAATGTGTTGTATCTAGTAGGAATGAAATTCGGAACGAGTGCTGACCCCTCTCCCACGTGGGTTACCAATACACTGAGCCCAATGCTTGCTGCCGAACATTTCGCAGGTGCTCGCGTAGTCGCCCTTTCAACCGGAAACGTTTACCCCATGACACGGTTGGATTATGGTGGCAGCCGCGAAAGCGACAGTTTGACGCCCATTGGTGAATACCCAAACGCCGCCGTGGCACGAGAACGATTATTTGAATACTTTTCCCGCCAATTCCATTCTCCGCTAACAAATGTTCGACTTAATTATGCCCATGACCTTAGATACGGCGTGCTCTCGGACATCGCCTATAAAGTCTATCATGATCTGCCTGTCGACGTATCAATGGGGTATTTCAACGCTATATGGCAAGGAGATGCAAATAACTACATTCTCAGGTGTTTTGACCTATGTACGGTCCCTGCGACAGCCATCAATCTTACAAGTCGCAAAGTTTATAGTCACCGAAAAGTCGCTGAGCTGTTTGGGTTATATTTCGGCAAAGTTCCGCAGATCTTGGGCCTGGAGCAAGATACGGCGTTGTTGAGTAATACTGATTTCTTGCTCGAAAAGCTTGGACCTGAACGGCTCGAGGGTGATTTGCTGATCAAATGGATTGCCAATTGGATGAAAATCGGAGGCCGTTTGCTGGGCAAGCCAACGCATTTCGAAATTCGTGATGGAAAGTTCTAGTTTGCGGAAGAAAGAAAAGCACAAAATGTCTAGAGCCAAAAACGTATTGGGAACCGCATTGGAGTCATGCAGCACTGACCCAATGACAGGCTTCTATCGAGACGGTTGTTGCCACACGGGACCCGAGGATGTGGGATTACATACCGTTTGTGTGGAGGTGACTGAGGATTTCTTGGTATTTTCTAAATCAAGGGGGAATGACTTATCTACACCGAACCTAGCTTATCGATTCCCAGGACTGAATCCAGGTGATCGGTGGTGTCTATGTGTCGAACGGTGGCAAGAGGCCCATGCAGCCGGGATGGCTCCACTCGTAAACCTCCTTGCGACTCATATGTCAGTTCTCGAGTTCGTTGATTTGGAGGTTCTAAAAGAATATGCCACGGGAGACTCGCTAATGGATGAATGATCGATTGATCACCATTTCATCTTCGACCCACATTCCAAAATGCAGATAAAACAATATACCCCCCCCGTGTGAGCGGGTATTGTTTTTGTGTGGAAGTTAGTGCTTTGTCCGGTGCTTTCGGTTCTCACCAGGGACCTATCTAGAGGAATTGCAACGCAAAACAATATTTGGGCCACTTCTTTAGGCCTTGTAGCAATTGGGGGGCAACCTTATTATTTCGAGTTGATTTTCAAAGGTGTATTGACGTCTTTGAGGGGTACATCTGCCACAATTTTGCCCCTAAAGTGGTCTCCATTGAAAATTAGAGCTAATTGAGCAAAGGTATTGAACGCTTACCTGCAAGAACACTTTCCCGAATGCTGCCGGACTACTTTAACTTTGTTTTCCTTCGCCTGACTTTAGTGATCGCCCAGATCAGTGAGTCCGGCGCTGGCCAGACGGTTGTTGAGTCGACCGCTGAGCCACAAACTGGCGGGGCTGGGGTCGACGCTACCACCGTAACAGACTTAGGAAATGAGAATCTCCTATTCCGGTTGTTGTCGGATCCGCTGTTATTCATTCTTGTAAGCGGTCTTCTCTTCATGTTCTTGGTTTTGCGTCCTCAACAAAAGCAACATAAACAGTTGCAACAAGCGATGGCAAATCTTAAGAAAAATGACCAAGTCGTACTTGGTAGCGGGATACATGGCACCGTTATGCAGATCGACGTAGAAAATTCCACGGTCGTTTTGAAGGTAGATGACAAAACCGGAGCTCGATTGACAGTTAATCGAGACAGTATAGCCCGAGTCGTATAGGCATACTAAGTTGTTGGTTTTTGAACACATTCCCCATGAGCGCAAGCTCATCAATTTGATCCGTAAGGACTACCGATGGACGGTTTAACGAATTCTCTTTCGAGTTTCGCTCTATCTTGGTTGGTAGAATCGAACTCATTACTGGCACAGGCGCAGGCAGGAGCCGCCACCGGTGCCAACGCAGTAACGAATCCATTACAAACCTATGGAATGGGTTTCTTGTACATATTCGGAATTTTCGTTCTGCCGTTCATTATCAGCCATTTCGTTACTCGCAGTATACGCATGTCTACGCATTCGACCCGTTTTGGTTTGATGCTTGCATCCGTAATTGCCGCTCTGCTGTTTGCTTGGGCCAACAATTTCAAGTTACCCTTGGGCACGGACATGCAGGGAGGAACGCTGCTGGTTTATGACATCGTGGACGATGGAAGCGGAAACCGCATCGACCCAGGTTCTTTGGCAAGTGCTCTTAGCAACCGAATAAATCCATCAGGCACCAAAGAAATTACGATTCGACCGCGTGGTGCCGACCAAATCGAAATCATCGTACCGGCCACCGACGAACTTGAATTACAAAAAACCAAAGAGCTGCTTCAAAACGCCGGGCAATTGCAGTTTCGGATAGTAGCCAATTCTCGCGACCACTTGGACATTATCCAATTGGCCAAAAATCAGGCTGCCAGTGATGATCCCGCGGTTCGACTGAGTACGAAAATCACGGACTCGGAAGGGCAAGTTGTAGGTATGTGGGTGACCGTTGGAAAAGACGAAGACACGGTCGAGAACATTCACCCATTGAAGTCGTTTATTCCAGGGGATACGGTTCGTAATCGGGATACCGGGGAAATCATCACTTATCCGACCAATTTGCCCGATGGAGATTACGAATTTGAAAAATGGATGCTTCGAAACGGTATCGTAGACCTCGAGATGCTGATGGCACTGCGAAGTGCCGGAGGGGCGTATACGGAAGTCAGCGGCGATGACCTGGCTAGCGCTAATACATCTTATGACAAACTTGGTAGCCCTATTGTTTCGTTTAGGCTAAACACGGTCGGTGCAACTAAGATGTTGAGCTTAACCTCGTCCAATTTGCCAGATGGGAATTTCCATCGTCGCATGGCAATCATCATGGACGAAAATATCAAGTCCGCACCGCAGCTGAATTCTGCTATTGGTGCCGCTGGTGAGATCACAGGCCGTTTTACAAAAGAAGAAGTCAATTTCTTGGTTACTGTATTGCGTTCTGGCCGCTTACCAGCCACTTTGAGCGATGAGCCCGCGGAAGAGAACCGTGTGGGAGCTGGGTTGGGTGCAACAACGGTTCGCAAAGGGACGACGGCATCCATCTATGCCGTTATTGCAACATTCTTGGCCATTCTGGCCTACTACCGATTTTCCGGTATCGTGGCTTCTATTGCGTTAGTCACGAACGGCCTATTGATTTTTGGAGCCATGATTTTCATTAAGCAGCCGTTGACGCTACCCGGCCTTGCGGGCTTGGTGTTGACGGTGGGCATGTCGGTGGATGCCAATGTGTTGATTTTCGAACGCATTCGAGAGGAAAAGGCAAAAGGGGCCGCCCCACGGATGGCCATTCGAAATGGTTTCGATCGAGCATTGACCACCATTATTGACTCCAACTTAACAACGCTGATCGCCGCCTTCGTGTTGTATTGGATAGGCACCGATCAGGTTCGCGGCTTTGCTGTGGCCCTGGTTATCGGTATTTTGACCAGTATGTTCACAGCTACTTTCTGTTCGCGAATTATCTTTGAATTTGCGGAAAAATTGAAATTTGTCAATTTGTCCATGTCCGACGGTGTGGCTTTCCTCAAACGCTTGTTTGTAGGTGCGCGCGATATCAATTTCATGGGATGGCAAAAGATTTGTGCTGCCATTTCAGGATTGGCCATTTTGCTCGGGTTAGTTGCCGTGTTCGTTCGCGGTTCAAGCTTGTTAAACATTGATTTTACCGGTGGCACAAGCGTTACTATGTGGTTTCAAGAACCAGTTGAACAGGAAGAATTGCGAGCTCTGGTATCTTCGATTTTGGATACAGATGCTGAGAAACCGATTCAATCCACCTTGGTCCACGTAGAACGCGAGCCCTTGCACACTGTCTATACGTTGGTGACCAGCATCGAAGATGCAAATGATCTTTCCAAGCGACTAGTACAAGGGTTTAGCGAAAGCGGGGAGGCAAAGTTGGTCACCTATCGTGTCACCAAATCAAGTGCTACACCTTCGAGTGCCAGATTGCCTAACAGGTTGCGATTTGTAAGCATTCAGTCCGATACGACTACTGAAGCCACGGGAGGTAATGCAGATCCAACCCAGGAAACAAGTGCGGGGGGCGAAGCTGAATTGGCTGTTGCGGAACCTGTGAAGTCGAGTCAATTCCTCTTGAGTTTTTCACCTAGTGCAGAATTCACTACAGAGTCGAATGAGAATCAACAACGCGCAGGTATTGATGGTCCTACCTTACGGAAGAAACTGATCGAAGCTGCGGCTAGCGCTAAATTGTCCCTGGCCGATTCGCAAGTCAAGGTCGAACCCTATCCTCGCCCAGAAAAATGGCGTGAAGAAGATGCTCAAGGTTTCGACAACTGGACTGTTACACTGCCGCTTGATAGCGAACAATACAGCCTGCTGTTGGAAGAGCTTCAAAAATCGCTTCAGCAGCAACCCATATGGTTGGCATTGAGTCGCATTGGATCCCGCGTTGCAGATGAAATGCAGCAACGAGCGATTGCGGCGATTTTGGTCAGCCTGATTTTCATCGTCGGGTACATCTGGTTCCGCTTCCAAAAGGTGGCTTATGGTCTTGCCGCTGTGGTTGCACTGGTACACGACGTCCTGATTACACTCGGAGTATTAGCAGTCTGTCACTGGCTGTTCAAGCCCTTGGGTTTTCTATTGATTGATGACTTCAAAATTGGGCTTACCGAAGTCGCGGCGTTTCTAACGATCATCGGTTACTCGTTGAACGATACGATCGTCGTTTTTGATCGTATTCGCGAAGTTCGTGGTCGCAGTCCACGCCTGAGTGAGCAAATGATTAATGACAGTGTCAACCAGACATTGAGTCGCACGCTTCTAACCAGCGGTACTACACTGCTGACAGTCGTTCTCCTTTACGTATTTGGCGGTGAGGGAATCCATGCATTTGCTTTTGCCCTGCTCATAGGAATATTGGTGGGTACTTACAGTTCGATTTTCATCGCCTCGCCCGTACTCCTGTGGCTTTCAAATCGTCAGGAACAAGCCAACGTTCGAGCTTAGATGCATTGGTTAGCTTAGGTTTTCTGCCTTGTGACAGGTAATTCCGGAAAAGGAATCGTCTACACGACGCTTCCTTTTCAACCTTAAAAACTGGATCACTTCCACTAGCAACGACCTGCCTGTATGGTTTGCTTGGCAATTCCATGTGCAGTTTGTTGAGTTAGCTGATGGTTATCCAACTGCCAGGTCCAATTCCCCTCTGCTAAGCCTGGGATATTCATACGGGCGGAATTGTCCAGACCCAGGTAATCTTGCATGGGAATAATTGCAGTGAGGGAAGCGGAATCTAAGACGAGTTGAATTAGCTTCTGCTCTACCGGGGAATCATCAATAGGTAAATAGCTTGTCAAAGGATCCGTTTCGGCACGATCTCGGCGGTTGTTGTACCAACCGATAATGGTCTCATTATCATGTGTACCGGTATAGGCAGCTGAATTTTCCGGGTAGCTCTCGGGGCGGTGATACAGGTCGGACTGACTATCAAAGCCAAACTGTAGAACGCGCATGCCGGGAAATCCTAACTCCTCGCGCAGATGATGTACTTCATCTGTGATTAGCCCCAAATCTTCCGCGATAATTGGTAACGGTCCAAGTTCTGCCTCCGCACGGCGGAATAACGCTGCTCCAGGCCCCGGTTCCCATCTACCGCTGACAGCAGTCTTAGCGTCTCCGGGTACCGCCCAGTAGGATTCAAATCCACGAAAATGATCAATGCGTAGCAAGTCGTACGTTTGAAAGGCCATTCGAAAACGCTGAATCCACCAGCGGTAATTGTTAGCACTTATTGCTTCCCAACAATAAAGCGGATTACCCCAAAGTTGGCCTGTCTTGCTGAAGTAATCCGGTGGGACACCTGCAACAGAAGTAGGACGACCATTGCGGTTAAGTAGGAAATCTGCCTGATTGGCCCACACATCTGCACTACCATGACCAACAAAAATTGGCATATCTCCGAATAGTTGCACTCCCTTGGAATTTGCAAAACGTTTCAGTTCGTTCCATTGCGAAAAGAATAAGAACTGTACGAATTGAGCGAATTCGATCTCATTTGCAAGTTTGTTTTTCCAGTTGTTAATTGCATCCTTGTTTCGTTGTGCAAGGTCCGAATCCCAAGTTGTCCAATCAGCGGTACCGAAGTGCGCTTGTAGAGCACTGAATAGGGCAAAATCGTCGAGCCACCAGCGCTGCGAAGTTACAAACGCCTCATAGTCGTCGACATGCCGACAACCTCCGCATTGACGGAATTTATCCATAGCGCGTCTCAGTGCCGGCCACTTCACACAGTTTGCAAATTCGTAATCCGCCTGGCCAGAATTCTCCGTACAGCGTTTCTCGCACTCAAGTACCTCTTCCTGAGTTAAGAAACCTCGCTCCACCAGCCGCTCAGGACTAATCAGAATGGGGTTTCCCGCGAAGGCAGAGTAAGAACTATAGGGAGAATTTCCGATTGTTGTTGGACCTAATGGAAGCAACTGCCAAATCCGCTGTTTGGCTGCCTGTAGGAATTCAACGAATTCAAACGCGCTTGGCCCCAGATCGCCTATACCAAAACGCCCAGGAAGAGAGGTAATGTGTAACAGTATGCCTGCTGAACGATTGAATTGCATTCCAATGACTCGACAGTAGAAGAAAAGCTTTACAATGGATGAGGAACTTTACTCGTGGGCATAGCAACAACGAGTGAGGCTGCCCAGAAAAAATAATCTTTCATCCATGAAGCAAACTACCGGTTGCGTCGAATGGGCAAGTGCTTGGCTGCATTGCCGTTGAATTGGTTAGGTATAAGCAACTGAAAGAATCGCCGACTAGCCTATGGAGCACACCAAAGGGTGAGCCTTCCAGATTTCTGTGGCATATTGGTGTATGGTTCGGTCGCTTGAAAACCAGCCGCTGCTTGCCGTATTGATAATGCTCATGCGACTCCAGTGTTCTGGATCAAGATATGCCTCTGCGACTCTTGCCTGCGCATCGATAAAGCTCCTCAGGTCAGCGATAGTCAACCACTGATCGTAAGGGTTTCTCAGTCCGCCAATAAGAATATCGAAGATGCCAGGTTCATTTGCATTGAATCTACCACTTTCGAGTGACTCCATTATGCGTCGAATGTCGACGTCACCGGCAATAATCGCGTTCGGGTCATAGCTGCCTCGAAGTTGCTGGACCTCCGAGGCATTCAAACCAAACAAAAAGAAGTTTTCGGCTCCGGCTTTCTCTCGGATCTCAATGTTTGCACCATCCAGAGTACCAATCGTAAGTGCCCCATTCATCATGAATTTCATATTGCCAGTGCCAGACGCCTCCTTGCCAGCGGTAGAAATCTGCTCTGACAGTTCTGTTCCAGGGCATATTACTTCCATAGCGGAAACACGATAGTTCGGGAAGAACATTAGTTTCAGCAGGCTGTCTGCTTTAGGATCAGAATTGATCACTTGAGCGACATTGTTAATAAGCTTGACGATTAATTTTGCAACATGGTATCCCGGAGCAGCTTTTCCTCCGATTAGCACGCAACGTGGTACCATGCCTACAACGTCCCCACGCGAAATGCGGTCGTACAAGTGGATCACATGTAGGACATTCAATAATTGTCGCTTATATTCGTGAATTCGTTTCACCTGCACATCGAACAAAAAGTCTACAGGGAATACTACTCCTGTGTTCTTTTCAATGTAATTGCTTAGTAGTCGCTTGTTGGTTAACTTCACTTCGCGCCACTGGGCTCGGAATTTGGCATCGTCGGCATAGGGTTGCAGACTGGCTATGTGTTCTAGGTTGTACTCCCACTCATCTCCTATCGTCTCATTTAGAAGTTCTCGCAACTTGGAATTGCAATGTGATAACCAACGTCGTTGAGTAACACCATTGGTCTTATTGTTGAACTTGCTGGGCCACATATCATTGAATTTAGCGAATAGCCCGCTTTTCAATAATTCGGTATGAAGTGCTGCAACACCATTGACTGAAAAGCTCCCCACGATCGCCAAGTAGGCCATGCGAATTTGGGGTGCATCTCCTTCTTCGACGATGGACATCGCCCGTAACATCTCGGGATCATTAGGCCACTTCTCAGCGACTTCCTTCAAGAACCGCCGATTTATTTCGAAGATGATCTCGGTTAGACGTGGTAGTAAACGCCCGAATAGACTCACAGACCATCTTTCCAGTGCTTCGGGAAGCAATGTATGATTCGTATAAGCCATGCAGTGGGTTGTGACTTCCCAGGCTTCTTTCCAACTCATCCCATGCTCGTCCATTAGCAGTCGCATTAACTCCGGCACAGCGCAAGCCGGGTGAGTATCATTTAATTGGAAGCAGTTCTGACTGCCAAAATCACTCAAGTCACCGTGTTTTTGAATCCAATCCGCCAGTACATCTTGCAAGCTGGCAGATACCAAAAAGTATTGTTGCTTGAGCCGTAATTCTTTGCCGTTTTCACTGGCATCATTGGGATACAGCACCATCGTGATTTGTTCGGCAGTATTTTTAGCCGCCACTGCTTCGGAATAGCCGCCTGCATTGAATTCATTCAGGTCGAAAGCGTCAGTAGCACTGGCCTTCCACAATCGCAAGGTGTTCACTGTATTATTGCGAAAGCCCGGAATGGGCATGTCAAAAGGGACGGCCAGAACATCCGCTGTATCTACCCAACGACAATGATGAACTCCCTCTGAGTCGTAGTAGAGTTCTGATCGACCATAGAATTTTACGCGTCGTGTATCTTCTTTGCGGACAATCTCCCAGGGATTGCCATCACGCAACCAGTGGTCAGGATCCTCGATCTGTCGGCCACCTTCAATGTGCTGATGGAACATTCCGTATTCATATCGTATGCCGTATCCGGTCACAGGAAGCCGCAGATTTGCGCAACTATCGAGAAAACAAGCTGCCAATCGGCCTAAGCCTCCGTTACCTAGCCCAGCATCTTGTTCTTGTTCGGCTATTTCTTCAAGTGTAGTTCCGTATTGCAGCAAGATATCGCGAGCCTGATCTTGAAGATCCAGGTTGTTCACTGCATTAACAAGCGAACGACCAATCAAAAACTCAAGTGATAAGTAATAAACGTGCTTTTGCGGAATATGAGAGCACCGACACTGTGTGTCCAACCAGTTGTTTACCAATCGATCACGAATTGTAATTGCCAACGCGCGATAGATGTACTCTGGATCTGTCTGTTCATTGCAATGCGCCAACGTGATCTGCAGATGGCGACGCAGCTCATCATCCATGGTGCTTAGTATCGAAGTGCCTGGAGTTGACGAACTGGTTAGCATATTGGTCATTTCTACAAATCCATGTTTCAATTTTTACAAGCAACTCAGAAAGGGCACATGGTAGACACAGCCTGCTGAGACTACTGTCCTGTGATTGGCCTCAGTTCGGTACGCGACCTAAAAACGTACACGCAAAATAGGAACTATTTGCCAACGATGCACAAAGAAACGAGAAAAACTCCAGCGAAAACTCTATGCATCCAGCAACTTGTACCGACTCTATGGTGCGAGTCGATTATAACGATTTGACTATCTTGAAAAGGTCAGCGACAGAGCTCTCCTCCGATTCGCTATGACTGCGCCTAGTGATTTTTACTCCTGGAAGTGAGTTTTGAATCCTTTATGGCCTCTCGCTATCCATCTTGAACATCTAATGGAAGATGCCGTGCCAATATAGTTCTCTTTTTTGCAAATAAGTGTCTACCGGTATTCCAGGGAATTTTCCAGTAGTCCAAGTTGCAGATGCTAATGGATGCCAACCGTCTGCACCGTATTTTCGTTCGCTGGCAGCGGTCCAAACTGGCTGCTGACTTTGCTATCATGCGCGTTTTCAAAAAAACGAGATTCTCGCAGACAAACAAGGGATCGTAATGCAACGACGAACATTGGGCACGAGTGGAATTGCTGTAACCGATATTTGTATGGGGACCATGACATTCGGAAGTCAGTGCGATGAAGTGCTTTCGCATCGTATTCTCGATTGCGCGTTCGATGCAGGAATTGAATTTTATGATGCAGCTGAAATGTATCCGGTTCCCCCTCAGAAGGAGACCTTTGGTCGAACTGAGGAGATAGTTGGCACATGGTTGCAAACAAAGCCTCGAGAGCAAGTGATTCTGGCGACGAAGATTACGGGGCCTGGACATGGTTGGTTTACGCCTCCAGTACGCGGAGGCAGAACCGCGTTGGATGCACATCAGATCAAGCTTGCGTTGGAAGAGAGCCTACGAAGGTTGAGGACGGATTATATCGATCTCTATCAAACTCATTGGCCCGATCACAGTATGCGATATGAAGATACTTTGGCCGCTTTGACTCGTTTGATCGAGCAAGGGAAAATTCGTGCCATCGGTTGCAGCAACGAAACATGTTGGGGCGTCATGAAGAGCTTATGGGCGGCGGACAACCACAAATTGGCTCGCTACAACACCGTTCAAAACAACTTTAGCCTGATCAATCGACGCTGCGAAAGTGAGCTCGCACAGGTCTGCAGAAGAGAAATGGTGAGCTTGCTTCCCTACTCGCCTTTAGGCGGAGGAGTGTTGACCGGAAAATATAATTCCGGGCTGCCCTCTGGGGCGAGATTCACAGACTACCTTCAGTCCGGGGGTCCGAGGCAGAAAATGATGGCGGCTCGATTCGTGAATTCTCGTACATTGGAAACTGCAAATCGCCTTTCCGTTGTCGCACGAGAACTTGGCATCTCATTGACTGCGCTAGCTGTGGCATGGAGTCGACAACACGATTTTGTGGCATCGACCATTATTGGAGCCACCTCTGTTGAGCAACTTGAAGAATCTTTAAATGCAAGAGATTTGATACTCGACGAATCTACTCTCCAACTCATTGATGACATCGATGCAGAAATCCCCAATCCCATGCGAGAGGACGGACTACGGCGTCTTTGATTACTGCCATTGAAGAGCTACGGCAGGGCGAGCGGCAGTAAGAAATCTACCAATCCTAACCGGAAGCGTAAGAGCGTAAGCGAGGGACCGAACAAGAATCCCTCACTTACGTTTCGGGTTGGGACGTT
>JAGQOY010000308.1 GCA_020427005.1 Planctomycetales bacterium | reverse complement strand
CTATCGATAAGGCGAACGCTGTTGCAATGCAACCACCACGCAAGGCCTCAACCATGAGAGCTTGATAGCCGTCCGGCAAAATTGTGTCCGCGTGGACAAAGAGAATGTATTCGCCGGTGGATACGGCAGCTCCAATATTCAACTGTTGCGCTCGGTTAGGTCCCAAAACGAACCGGCAACCAAAGTCCTGAGAAATTTGATGAGTCGCATCCTCACTCCCTCCATCTGCGACAATGATCTCAAGTCGGTCGCTGGGCGGTCCAATGGCTGACAGTGTCGCCGGTAGATTTTCGGCTTCGTTCAAGGTCGGGATAACTATGCTCAGCCGGCCAGGACGAGTATCCAATAGACGACTATCTTCCTGCTGGAGTTGTTGTCTGAGCCCAACCAGGTCGGACGGTAAATCGACATCATGGCGCTCCGCTAGCAAACCGTAGCTCAGTTCGAGGAATTCGCATTTACGAATTGTCTGAACCAGGACTTGTGGCGTACTCCAGGCAATGTCTCTGAATAGTCGGCCGTCGAAGCACCTGCTACCAAGCAAGTAATAGCCACCATCCTTCGCAGGTCCAAAGACAACATCCGATTCTTCTAGCCTTGCAAATGCCTCTACCAGATCAGTGGCATTCAGATCTAAGCAATCCGTACCAACGACCACAACCTTATGGGCTCCACGAGCAAATTCTTGCTCAAACGCATATTCAAGTCTCGCGCCCAGGTCTCCATCTGATTGTGCTTGGAATTTCCACGGGCCTGGAAACTGCTCGGCCATTGCATCGGCATCAGCTCCGGTGAACCAAATGGTCACACGACAGCCATGCTGGCGTGCTAATAGTTCCACGTGCTTGAGGGACCGAAGCGCGAGATAGCGATAGATACCCGCTGCAAGTCGTTCACCAACAGCAGGTATGAGTCGCGTTTTTGACTGTCCAGCCGATGGAAGCCGTGCAAAGACGATTAGATGCGCTTCGCCGTAGAGATCCATCACTCTCAGGCCCCAGGTCTAGGCTGTGTTCGTCCTGAACCGGCTCTTGAATGGAACTTTCTTCGAAGAGCCGGCTGAAGAACATCCGATCGAATTACTTTTTAGCTATTGACCGTAAGCACCATGAGCGGCGTTGCCACCACTGGTTAGATAGGCTACTAGGTCGGCGATTTCCTCCAGTTGGAACGTGTCTAGCAAACCCGTGGGCATCATCGATTGAGGCGATGGTCGACGCTCGATAATGCCGTCGACATCTACATTTGTAAAATCGCCAGGCGCCAACATGTTGGTCACTACCGACAACCGATTGCCATTCAAGTTGGCGACGCGCCCTACCACGACACCTTCATCGGTAACGAATTGCGTGGCCTGGTACTGATCACTGATTTCCTTATTGGGTTCTACTATCGCAGTGAGCAGGTCTTTTTGGTTGAAACGTCCACTTGCAGCAGTTAAGTCTGGCCCCTGGATACCACCTTGTCCTGCAAAGCGATGGCACTTGAAACATAGGGCTACCGCACAAATCGCCCTACCTTTTTCAAAATTGGGCTTGTGGTCCAATTTGGCCAATTCTGCCACCAGTTGGTCAACGGTCCATTGATTCACCAGCGGGCGCGGAGCGTAATCCGCCAAAGGATCACGAGGCTCGGGCATTTTATCACTGGCCAATTCACCGAGCTCGCTTTTCTGCTGGTTGCTGAGGTTGCTGAGAGCTACGTTCCGAATGTTTCCTAAAAATCCTCCGAACGAAGCACCTCCGCGAGCAGTCGCAACATCGTAGAACCATTGGAAATACTCTTTGCGAGTTTCTTGATTCCAACCTGCCTCTACATCGCGCAAACAAAATGCGTAGTGAATCTGATCTTCTTGGGCACTAGCCATTCGCAATTGGCCAACAACTCGCTCCACGATTCGAGGTGCCTTCAAATAGACGAGCACCGCCGCAAGTTCTCTATTAACAAGGCCTTGCGTTCCTGGAAAATGCGCATCCAATTGCCGGATTGCCGCCATCCTCTGAGATTCACTTGGTTCTCCAAGTCGTATCCAAACTAGTTCATAAGCTCGCAACAGCTCTAGTTTGGTGGCCGTGTCAAGCAGCTCAAAATTGAGTTGGCCCAACTTGCTGAGCAGCGCCGCCTGATCTTGCTTCGAGCCGGTACGAGCCAAAGCATAGCTAACCGTAATCAGCGCCTTGGGATCGGTTAATTGCAAAGCTTGTTCGCGCCATTGTCCGACAGGCTGAAATTCTAGTGCGATACGTGCCGCGAAACGAATGGCCCGGTCATCACTGGACAAGCCCTTCAATGCTGGCCCGATAGCTGCAGGGTTGCTCGAACCATGGAAACGCTCCAATTGCCTGCGTTGCTCACGAGCCGCCACGACATCTGCCGAATCTTGACTGATGGAAGCTGGAGCGGTTGATTCGTTTCCAGTATACGATAGACGATAAAGGGCGGAACTTGTTCGGCGACCGCCTACTGCAAAATACATGTTGCCATCAGGATGGATGAGGACATCCGTGACTGCCATCGGAGCTGCAGTTACAAAGGACTCAAACTCGCCGCGATAGGAGCTACCGTCGGGTGTCATATGTACTGCGTACATGACCCCATAACTCCAGTCATTGATAAACAGAGCTTTCTGGTACTTGGCAGGAAATCTGGCACCCGCCCCGAAGGTTATCCCCGTTGGGGAACCCGGACCAATGTTGACTACTGCACCGAAGCTATCACCGTAGTAATCCGGCCATTTTCCAGTCCCATTTCGCCAACCGAATTCAGCACCACTGATTACGTGATTTATGCGCGTTGGTCGATACCAGGGCGTCCCGATATCCCATTCCATATCAGCGTCATAGGTGAAAAGGTCACCATGTTCATTAAAGGCGATGTCGTATTCGTTGCGAAAACCCGTAGCCAATAATTCAACGTTACTGCCATCAGGGTCCATGCGACAAATCCAACCGCCTGGCGCCAATCGATCTCTCATGAAACCCCGCCCATCGGGCATTCTGCCGAGCAAGTGATCTTCATCCCAGTGCCGCGGCACTGTCCCTTGTGTCGACTGCTCAGGCACGTCGGTTTGATTGCCACTGCAAAAGTAAATCTTCTTGTCAGGGCCTAGCACCAAGGCGTGCGGACCATGTTCGCCAGCTTGATCGGTCATGGGCACAATGTACTCAATCTTGTCGAACTGATCGTCGCCGTTGGTGTCGGTCAACCGGTAAACACCTGGCCCTTCGGCATCGGTACCTTCGAGATCTCGCCGCCGAGCATTGATATTGATATACAGAGAGTCGTAGGCATACAGCATACCCTGAGCCATGCCAATGTTCACATTCAACTGTTCCACGTTGGGCTTTCCATCCCGCTTCAGTTCGAGCCGATAAATCTTGCCGTATTGGTCGCAAGCCAGGATTCGACCGCGAGGGTCAACACACATCGATACCCACGAGCCCTGGGAGTCGATGGGTACGCTATAAACCAAGTCAACTTGGAAGCCAGGCAATGTCTTAAAAACACCGGCAGGGGAATCCTGGGCACCAACAGCGCCCAAATCCAGGGTGAGGCACAATACGGCGAGCAGCAACATTAGTGGTCGGGACATGATGATCCTACTACTGTTCGAGTGGGAGGACTGATGGGGATTACGCACCGCCGGTTGTTTGAACGGTAGGTGGAAGAAGGACCGGACAGAAGTGCAAGCCCAATAGTTTACTTGAAAGCGGTAGCACAAGAAACTCTGGAGGACACGATTTCGGAAGCGAACTCGACCATGAACTTTGTGAACTCAGGACTTTTGAAAATGTGTTGTTTCTTCTTAAAGCTGGCGATGCTCGATAGCCGAGTAATTTCAGTCCCCAAAGCATATTGGCCGTGACAATTGCCGTGCCCACGTAAAACGCGTACAAGTGGATTACCGTTTCATTTGTAACGGAGAAATTGCTGTAAAATGTCATTGCATAGGCATCTAGGGGAATGGCGATTACAAAAACACAAACGACAAGTGCACCATTTCCGAATGTCCACCTCGGTTTGAGTATCCAACGTATCAAGGTGCATAGCAGGAAAACGGAAACTACTAGGTGTTGACCAATTAACTTGGAGATATCAATAACTTCCGAGATCATCGGCACATTTTCAACAACATTGGGCATAGCGTGACGGAGAACTGTAAAACAGCAGGCAACAACCGCTGTAAAAACCAGTGTCTGAGCGATCGAGAAGCGGTTCTTTTGCACGTCGATTTTCGGGTCGCGGTACCAATCCTCAATCCGCCAAGACCAGAGCTTTCGAATTCCGAACAGAGTAAGACAGCAAACCAAGAAGCTTATCATGAATAAGCATAAGATGATTATGGCAATAGAGACTGGAAGGCTTGGATTAGGTAACTCCGGTATTTGCAGGCCCACTATGTAAGCACATCCGGCCAAAAAAGCTAGCGATCCAGTCGACATCATTCGCCAAACAAACGGCTGCGGCCCTAAAGCACACCATGTGGCCAACACACCAACTTGTGCCGCTAGTCCACCAGAAGCAAAAAACGCAATCACTTCTGAATCGATGCGCCACCATACTCGATTGTAATTCCAAAGAAACTGAGGGACCAATAGGTTGGCCAGCAAGCAGCCGATGATGGCCATCGCGAGTGTGCACCAACGTTTAACAATCATTCTTTCGTCGCAACGAGCAACCGATTCCCAGGCCACTTGTTTCGCTTCCAGATAATCATCAATTCCTGCCATCTCCAAGGATTTGTAAAACTCTTCATCAGCCATCGTTTTTTCCTGCACCTAGCTTACATGCTGACTACGTCCTAACTGGACAGTGCCACTTTCAAACTGGTCAATAACCGTAACTTGCATTCGAATTTGAATTACTCGACCGCAACGAGTTTTTGCTTACCAAATGCGATAGACTAACTGCTCATAAACCAAACGTTTTTATTACAGGTGATCCCTTGAACGAGTATTTTGCCAGGCGACGTGACAAGCTAAAGAGAATCATTCGCAAGCATAAGCTGCCGGCTTTGCTGATTACTAACGTCAAGAACGTGACTTATCTTACTGGCTTTACTGGAGATGATAGCTACTTATTGGTCACGCCAGATCGAGATCTTATTCTAAGCGATCCACGTTACGAGATTCAAATTACCGAAGAATGTCCGGGTATCGACGCTCATATACGCAAACCGAGCGAACAACTGCTCCAGGTAACTTGTGGGGTGCTTAATTCACTGGAAGTGACCGGTATTGGAATTGAGTCTCAGACCATGACTGTCGCCATGTATGAGGCATTGAAGGCAGATACCACCGCAAGTTTGTTGCCACATGCGGGCCTGGTAGAACAATTGCGAGAAATCAAAGACGCCAAAGAAATCGCAACTTTACAGCGCGCTATAGAAATCGCACAGCGTGTATTTCAGAGCATTCGAGTTCAATTGCGTGGCGCACAGACTGAACTGGAAATTGCCCATGAGATTGAGCGAGAGATTCGATTGTTGGGTGGATCTGGTTGCAGTTTCAAGCCGATCGTAGCCGTGGGAGCTAGGGCCGCGCTACCTCACGCTTCTCCAGCTTTATCACAAGTTGCCCAAGATTCATTGTTACTTATCGACTGGGGTGCGACGGTAGATGGGTACCGAAGTGACTTGACGCGAGTCCTAATCCAAGGCCGCCCCAACGCGCGTGTTAGCAAAGTGTACGAAACCGTTCTGGCTGCCCAAACGGCCGCAATCGAATGCATGAGACCGGGTGTTTTGGTAAGTGAAGTCGATCAAGCGGCACGCGCAGTAATTGATCGCGCTGGAATGGGAAAACACTTTAATCATGGTTTGGGACATGGGATTGGATTAGATATCCATGAAACTCCGCGTTTAGGGAAAAATCAAGATCGCGAGCTGGAACCAGGCATGGTAGTGACGGTAGAACCTGGAATCTACTATGCAGGATGGGGAGGAGTAAGGATTGAAGATGATGTACTTATTACGCGAGATGGCTGTGAAGTGC
>JAGQOY010000307.1 GCA_020427005.1 Planctomycetales bacterium | reverse complement strand
GGATCCAAAATCCATCACGAACAGCCCGGTACCGGGCTGTTTGAATCCGTTTCGCATAATTACCCCCTAATGTCCAACATCCCTCAGCTGCTGGATAGGGCCGCATGGATTCAAAGTAGATCGCAATACCTTCAACTAACCAGTACTCTTGAGTCTTCCCCGCAGTTGAAATAGCCTCAAAATTGGTAGCCTCGGCTAACAGCTGGTGAGTCAATTCGTGAATCAGCGTCGCTTCTAGACCTTCATCAGGATAAAAAAATGACGATTTCGCAGTGGGATTGTAATAGCCGACTGAAACTTCAATATTGGATTCACCAACGCCCAATGCCTCCAAATACTCCAAACGGTTTTTGAACAGTACGACTTGCAGTTTTCTCTCGCGCTGCCACAACGCCTTGCCGCCTGCCATGCGACGTTGCAGTGCACCTGCATCCGCCCATAGTGGATACATAGCCTGCGTCCACAGCGCGTAAAATACTTCAAGCTTGGATGCCAACGCGATTGTTTCACGACTTGAAGCGCGAGTAGAGATAACGAAATTTGGCGTCTCAATAACCTGGTAAGAACCGACCGGCCACCCCACAACCTCTAGCGGACGCAACACGCGGCGGTTTTGAGGCCGCACAGAACTTGCCGTCGCCAATGTTCCTAGAATCCTGCGAGCTTCGGGATGCGTTGAGTCATTTCTAAGCACTTGCCATAGAACCCGATACGCCTCACCTTCGTCCCCCTGTTCGGCAAGACGAACGCACTGTTCATAAAGATGTTTTGCAAATCGCTTCTTGGCCAATGCAAAAGAAGCATTGAAATTTGCCAGTTGCGTGTGGCTTTCAGCCGCGGCATGAGCTTCATCGACAGGCAAAAACAAGGTCAGATAATCCCTGCCATCACGAGGCTGCCACGATTGAGCCTGTTGAGCTTGAAGTGGCAATCCTATACGGGCACAGATATCGCTAAGTCGCTGCAATTCAGCAACAAATCCTATCTGATCCAGCGGCTGAGTTTCTGTTTGAGCGCGTAGTGCCTGAGGACAACATGGGAAGAACCATTGGCTAGCCAGAAGACACATCCATATGACCGCCACTGCCCATTTTTTGCAACGCACTACGTTACTCATCGCGCCGTAAATCGCCCGCAGGTTGACCGTACCGACTTGCATACCATGCAATCCAAGCGTTTTGATCGTATTGAAAGTTCTCATTGGTCATTTGGGTTAATAGGCCCAATACAGAATCGTTTTTGGACGCCAGCGTAATCGTCTTCTTGCCTCCGCCAACTCCAAAGGTACCCGACTGCATATTGGCGTTCGTGCCCGACCCCGTATCAATGGTACCTTGATAAGTAGTTACCAAAGCCGAAATCAGCGGCAAAAGGACATCATTCCCCGGATGCATTTGAGCTAGACCGTCTGCAGCCAAATTTACTATTACAGGATCTTTGTCGCGTAACTTGGCTTGATAGAAGTCTGCTGCGATTCGCCGATTGACTTCGGATTGAACTAGAAAACGGTAACACGCGTCACGCAACGGAGCCTCTGCATTTTTGTCCAGGCTGTACTGCAATATGGATTGAACCGCCCCCGGCGTCCCTATTTTGACGAGCAGTCCGAAGTACAGACGTATTAGCTCCATCTTGATGGGGCTCTTAATTTCTTGGGAATTTAAACCAAATAGTTGTTCAGCGAGTGGGCCGACAGCCTCAGGTGCATCGATTTGTGACATCTTGGTTAGCGCATCTGCCGAATTTTTCATGATCAGCCCATGCCACATTTTGATCTCCTTACGAGCTCGACCTACTGTTTCTCGATCTTCACGCCTAGCCTTTTCAATGGCCACAATCTCTGGAAATTTCCACTTGCCACCTTCGAAGATCTTGCCGCGGCGTTCCACCATATCGAAATCACGATCAATCCATTGTCCAGTTATAGGATCACGTTTGTAGTTGAGAGCCGCTCGAGCCTTGGGGTCCTCTGGATCAAGATCGAGAATTCGCCGATACAGGGCGTCCGCCAGATGTGGATGATTGCTTCTACATTGACCTGCAAAAGTGTAGAGTTCATCGGCGGTGGTTAATTGCATAGCATGTTCAATTGCAGCCCGCTCATCTTCACTTGCCACCACATGACCTCGCTCCTTCCCCTGAAGCTGTGATGCAAACACTTGTGTCATGACTCCGGGGCCCAGCTCAACTATCCAAGCCGTGTCGTCACCAACTTTTTGGGGCCCGCGAACTACCGTCCCAACAATCACTCTGCCATCGGATAATCGAAACGTATCGCAGTGGGCAGGTTCTGCTACTCCCCCAAGGACGATGATGCTAGCAATTATGGAATTAACAATGGCCCTGTTCTGCATCCGGATAAACCTCGATTACATATTTCGCTCAACAACCGATCTCTTGGCGTTTAGCCCGCTTTGCTTGTAGCTCAGGAGTAGCCGTGGGAACTTCTAGAATCGAACGACTGGCGAGAATAGCAAGCCCGATAGTAAATTATAAACCTGCTTTGCTAAAGATTTCTACGATGTAAATTTGGATCGCGGACCTTTTTAGTTTGGGACCGAGAATCGGGCCATCACGATTTTTTACATTGGCACACTTATGCCGAATAACACGATTAGTAATGAAATTCTCGTCTCGGAATGCAACGGATTTGCAACGGGAGAAACTTGATTCTTTCGCTGCTTTGTAGGGGTTAATGGGTAGACGGGCAGCCCCACCGGCTTTCCGAGTTTATACTTAATGCACCTATGTCACCCAGTAGAATCGTTATTACCCCTACGCAGGGTCAGCGTTTGTTATAGGTTTAGCCAACAGAAACCGCCCTTCTGGATTTAACATATTCGAAAGACGAACTAAGCGTTGGATACCACTAGTGGTTCTAGCGTTTCATGATATCGCTTCGTTTCCTCTAACCTCCGATTGAAAACCACGGCTAAGGATTTCAGTTTTGCACCCAAGTAAGCCGGCTTAGCAGCTGTAGTTCTCTTGGCCGTGAACATGAATTGCGGTTCCAAGGGCTTACAACCCACCATGTGGGAGTGTAATGCAGAAGAAAACAGCCGCTGCTTGGTAGAGACTTGAACGTCAATAGCAACGCCTTCGGGCCAGAACTTGAAAACTATATTTGAAGACCTGCGAAAAGCTAATTTCGGCCTTAACTGTGATTCTGGTGCGATATGTCTGACCATACCATTCTGATTGTAGACGATGAACAATCCGTACTGGATAGCCTGGAACGTTTACTTGAGTTGGATTTCTTGGTTTTAAAATGCCTTTCTGGCGAAGAGGCTCTAGTAGCCTTATCCAAAAATAAGCACATTCCGGTAATTATCACCGATATGCGAATGCCCAAAATGGATGGCCTGCAATTCATCGAGAAAGCTCGGGAAGTCGCACCACAGGCCTACTACATTATGCTGACCGGTAATCAGGATATTAAAACTATTTCGGAGGCTGTAAACAAAGGCCGAATATTTCGCTTCCTTGTCAAGCCCGCCGAATATGACCAACTCGTTGAAGCAATACATGAAGCTATCAACAAGTACAGCTATGCCGAAGCCGAGAACGAGTTTGTTCAATCAACTGTTACTAGCAGCCTGGCCTTACTCGGCGATGTTCTTAAAAACGGCGACGCCCAGGTCTCCGTAGTAGTGGCTCGTTTGGTACGCCTTTGGGACGTTCTACGTCAACAACTCAAGGGTGAGAAACGATGGGAAAGCGTCCTGGCCGGTAGACTCGCATACATCGGCCTCACTACACTTCAACAGGCCTATAAGAACTCCCTTCTCGAACCTTCAATCCCCTGGGATAGTCGCGCATTTCAAGCATTTAAGCAGCTATTCGCAGCGAGCTCGCAAGTCGTTTCACACATTCCTCGAATTGACGCAGTAAAAAAGTTATTAGAGATTGCAGCCAATTCAAAGGGGAAAATTGATAACATTACCGACGGAGAGATTCCGCTCGACCAAAACAATCTTGGAAATCTTTTGGCCATCGCCGCATGCTACACTTTGGCAAGCCGAAAGGCTGACTGCAACGCGATCGAAGTCGTCAAAGAACTATTTCCCGATATGCCAACCCATATCATTTCGACTTTGGAGAAAGCTCGGGGCATATGCATTCCTACCACCCAAGATTCAGAACCCTACCCACTGAATCAACTCATTGCGGATATGGTTCTGGCCGAAGATGTCATCACCAGAACTGGAAGGCAGGTCCTGGCCCGCGGCGATACGCTCACCACAAAATTACTCGAGATTATGAAGGACATGCCGGAGTTGCCGGATACTTTTTTGGTTTCAATGTAATCCAACCCTTGGCTTGATTATTCCAATACCAGCTCAAAGTCATCCATGTGATGGTCAATCGTCAATTTCAAAGTCGAATTCTTGGGCGAGTATTTGTCAATACAATAAAGATAGTCCTTTTCTGTACTGGTTTGTGCGCCGTCTACGGCAACCGGATCCTCGATGTGAACCGTGTATTCGCCGCTCTTAACTCCCACGGTCCTTGCGGTAGTCATTTGGAACTTGCCCTCCTTGTCACTCATGGCCAAAGGCGGACGTCCAGAATCGAGAATGACAGGCGCAAGCTTTATTTGCAGGAAAGGTACCGGCTTTCCATTATGCGTCACCACGCCTGAAACTCGGCAGTACTCTGGCGGCCCACAGCCCACTGCTGCGATCATCAACATCAAAAAACTAATTGCCGCGCATTGCGTGTTAGATGGCATTTCTGACTCCGTAAATCTTCAGCCCAAAACAAAAAAAGATGCGCCCAAGTATTATCCGGGCGCATCGCATATTCTTTACTATCTGCAGCAGGTCTTATTGCTCGATAGAAACTACCTGACCGTCCGCACGACTGTGAAGTCTACGCCATGGTGGCATAGCGATATTATCAGAAATAAATTGCACACTTCCATCAGTCATACCAGCCATCACGCCCCCTTGGTGGTAACCCCACGAGCAACGCCCCCCAAGTCCCCAGCCAGCAATTCCCGTCGTATTGGTTCTATGCGTAAAGAACTGGTTGAAGGGATCGGGATTCGGTGGATAGTCTCGAGTGCCTTGCAAAGCTTGAGCCATCCCCTGAGTGTTGTGGCTTGTCCAAAAGAACGGATTGGATGGATACTGCCAATTGGGTATCGAACTCGCCTGTTCAAGAACCAAGAATGTATTGGAGGTACCATCCGCTACATCCCCCATTTTCACGTAGGCATTTTTTGATCCCATGCCACTACATGTGTTCGAACGTTCTGCACAACAACTGGATTGTTGAATTCCCACAAAGGCTTGCGCAACGGCATTGGCGTTATTGGTCGGAAATGGGCCCATGCCAGCATTCATAGCATAATCTTTGAATTGACCGATCGGTCCCTTGGCAGGGGTACTTGGACAGGAAAAAACAGATGGCATTAGCTTGGCAGGTGCTTCGTTCATAACACCATGAGCGGTTTCTGGTCCATATTCGTTGAACCAAGTGTCATTCCGTTCTGACACATAAGGCAATTGCCTCACGTCAACTTGATTATAGAGATTGGTACCCTCCAAAAACGGAAGCACCGATACCGACCAACTCCACATCCCGTTGTACCAGCCGCCATTGTTTTCGCGCGAGGTCCCGCCTCCGCCGCGAGTGGACGGCATCTGATTAGGGAACCAGGCGGTATTTCCAGCCGGAAAACGCTTGTAGGCGCTTTCGTAGTTATGCATTGCCAAAGCCAACTGTTTGACATTGTTGCTGCACTGCATTCGACGCGCTGCCTCACGTGCTGCCTGGACGGCAGGCAACAATAGCCCTACCAGAATTCCGATGATCGCGATTACGACCAACAGCTCCACTAAAGTAAAACCTCTACGACTACACCTCATAACCAACCCCTTAGAAAAAATGAAAGGCTCGCTGTCAGTTCGTACAGGCAAAACAAAAGTTCAGCCTGTACAACTGCAACGAATTCTAAGGGGAAACTGCCTGCCGCTCCAAACAGGATATATTACAAACTAGCAAGCTCAATCCACGCCAAGACCCGCCAATATATCCTATTCGTTATCAAGTACTTAATAATTACCCAATT
>JAGQOY010000306.1 GCA_020427005.1 Planctomycetales bacterium | reverse complement strand
TTGAATGGAATTTGACACAGTCGCTGTGAATTTTCGTCGATATCGCCTTCGACATCGTTTGTTGATAAGCTCGGTTTGGAAATCGACCTCGAGCGTTAAGGCTCGCAGAACTGGAGCCTATTCCTCAGTTGATTCCATCAGAAGGGGTCTGGTTTTGACGGTTATTCCTGTTGGGAATGCGGGAATCTTGGATGTTGGAACTCGTGCAGAGTAAACCGTTTAGACCTGTCAAATGGCGATGTAAGTTTTCTAAACTACATTCACTGCTGACCACAGATTAATTCTATGTCAAACTCAACTGTCATTGACGTCGAACAACTACTTGCACCCATTCCTGGCGATCATCCTACGGGGCAAGAAATCCCGCTCAGCGAACCGAATGGGCTATTGATAAAAACCAAGGATGCGTGGGACGAAGCTCGAAAACTGATCAAGGAACAGCAGGACAAAGAACAGTGTGGTGGCATCGATAGCCAAGGACAGCCCTGGCGACGAGTGCCAGATCCCAATTGGGATGCCGTCATCAATTTGGCGACCGATGCGCTAGGTACGTCTAAAGACTTCCGCGTGGCCGCCTGGCTTACCGAGGCACTTTTGCGAAAGTACTACCTACCGGGGCTTCGGGACGGTCTAGAACTATGTTTGGGGTTGTGCGAGCGTTATTGGTCGGACATTCACCCTGCGGCCAATGAGGAAGATGGACACGGCGTCACGGTGGGAGCCTTCGCAGGTGTGGTGAGCGACGCGACTGCCTCGGCGATTTTGTCAGTACCAGTTGCCTTCGGACAGCGTCCTTCCGAGAGGGAACCCAAACGCTACTCGGCGCTAGACTATAGCCGGGCTAAGGAGCTGAGTAGTATTTCGGATGAAAGCGAGCGAGCGCATCGGCAAGAACTTGGACATATTGAGCTTTCAGAATTCGAGTCCGTCAATGCTGTCACTCCGGCCGAGTTTCACCAGCAGAATCTCGTCAATATTGACCGCTGCTTAGAAGTTCTGGCCAGCCTAGCCGAGTTTTTTCAGCAAAATTGCATGGATGACGAGTACGGAGAATCAACTGTACCTGGCGTGTTTGCCTTCCGAGAGGAGCTTGAGAAGCTTCGCCGGTTGGTAGTCGAGCTATCGGGTGGACCTGTCGACGAGCAAGCCCAGGCGGAATCTGACGAACCGTCGGCCACTCCCATGGCTGCTAGTCAGGCAATGACTCGCGAATCTGCATTCCAAGCCGTAGAGCGCATTGCACAATTTTTCGAAAAAACCGAACCGCACAGTCCTGTGCACTATGCTCTTCGGCAAGCAATACGTTGGGGTAAAATGCCTTTGCCCGAATTATTGGCCGAGTTAATCGAAGATGGAAGCACGATGGAATCGCTACGCAAGCGTGTGGGTTTGCCCCAAACAGAAACCGATCATTACTAAACACCGTTATTTTCTGACACAGATCGACGGAACCTGTCCAATTCATTAGCTCCAAGCTCTCGGAGGAGCGTCAAAACTACGATATTTCCCCAATCTGTTTAGATTCGCACACCAGTCCTATTCGAGTATTAAAAGAAGCTAACTACTTACTACTTTCCCTGTCCCAAGCATACGCACAAGAGGTTGGGGAAAGAATGCATTGTTGCAATTCAGGATTGAATTGCTGTAGAATTCACGATCGTTAGAGAGTCTGTAGGTCTTAGAATCGATAGTTTCAACATTTTAGGACCGACTTCTCGTTTGCAAGTTCTTTCAACCACGACGAACAGGTGAGACATGCCGAGTTCCCAGGATAAATTGCGACGTGTTCGCAAACCACGTGTGCATATTACTTACGAAGTTGAGACCGAAGGCGCCGAAGTTGTCAAAGAACTTCCATTCGTGGTCGGTGTCATGGGCGACTTTTCCGGCGATCCGACCAAAAAGCTAGAGCCTCTCGCCAAACGTAAGTTCGTTCAGATTGATCGGGACAACTTCAATCAGGTTATGGAAAACTTGAATGTTGGTTTAGAGCTCCGCGTCCCCAATACCATGGTGGATGAAGAGGGCAAAGAAATGAAGGTCAATTTACAGTTCAAGTCCATGGATGACTTCGCTCCAGCTGCAGTTGCGCAGCAAATTGAACCTTTGAAAAAGCTACTAGCCACTCGAGACCAACTACGCGATTTAATTGCCAAAATTGATCGCAGCCCAGATCTAGAAGGGTTGCTTGACAAAGTGCTCACAGATGAAGACGCGCTCAAGAAGATCACAGAGGAACTTGGGCAAAACGCTTCTGGCGGCGAGTAATATTTTTTGCTTGTTTCAGGTGTAGATCATTTTCTTGAATCACTCGACAAGGATTTTTTTGTGGACGAACAGCTAGAACAGCAAGCAGCAGCCCAGGAAACTACCGAACTCGAATCCGGCGGGCTGCTGGATCAAGCGATATCAGCAACGAAGCAGACTAGCCGCGAAGAAGCGGAAAGCATGATTCGTTCACTGGTTGCTCAAGCTAACTCAGGTACAGTGTCTTACGACAGAAATGTCATAAGCACGATTCAAAGGGGCATTGCACAGATCGATAGCGTGGTTTCCAAGCAACTCGCGGCGGTCATGCACCATGAAAAGTTTCAATCTTTGGAGGGATCTTGGCGTGGTTTGCACTACTTGGTGCACGAATCCGAAACCGGCGAGATGCTTAAAATCCGCCTCTTGAATTGCGCCAAGAAAGAACTTGGCAAAGAACTCGAAAAGGCTCCTGAGTTCGATCAGAGTAGTATTTGGAAAGCCATCTACGAAAACGAATTCGGCATGCCAGGTGGCGAACCTTATGGCTTGCTTGTGGGTGATTATCAATTTGACCACAAGACTCCAGGCGATATGGATGTACTTGAAGGCATGTCCGGCATTGCAGCCGCTTCCTTTGCACCGTTTATCACTTCGCCTTCAAGCAAATTGTTCGGTTTGGAAAGCTGGGAGCAATTGCCCACTATCCGCGATCTGAAGACGTCATTTGACGCCAAGGAGTATGTCAAATGGAAGTCATTTCGTGACAGTGATGATTCGCGATATGTGGTCATGGCGATGCCTAGAACCTTGGCCCGACTTCCCTATGGCAGTCAGACCAAGCCCGTGGAAGAATTTGACTTTGAGGAAGTGGACACCGGCCCAAATGGTGAGCCAATTGCTATCTCGCACGATAACTATTGCTGGATGAACACGGCCTATGTGTTAGCTGGCAGAATGACAGCAGCCTTTTCGGAAACCAACTGGTGCACAGCGATTCGAGGCGCCAACAGTGGCGGCAAGGTTGAAGGGCTTCCAACGCACGTGGTTCGGAGTCCAGATGGAGATACCGATATTAAGTGCCCAACCGAAGTGGCCATTACGGATAGACGTGAAAAGGAACTGAGCGACCTAGGCTTTTTGTCGTTGTGCCATTACAAGAATACGGACTATTCCGTGTTCTTTGGTGGCCAAACTGTCCAAAAACCAAAAATCTACGACCTGGACGCGGCCACTGCAAATGCAGCGATTTCCGCTCGCTTGCCATACATCATGGCCAGTTCAAGAATCGCCCACTACCTCAAGGTCATTGCTCGTGATATCGTCGGCTCCTTCAAGGAAGCTGAAGATGTTCAAGCATTCCTGGAGCGTTGGATAAAACGCTATACATCAGCCGATGATAAGCCGAGTGAAGAGACCAAGGCCCGATATCCTTTGCGTCAATCTCAAATCGAGGTGCGCGAGATCCCCGGCAAACCAGGCTCGTACAACGCTATCGCCCATTTACGACCTTGGTTGCAAATGGAAGAATTGAGCGCTTCGATTCGCATGGTAGCTAGTTTGCCTAAGAAGGCCTAGTCTGGGCACCCTTCATTTTGATTGCTCGGTTTGTAGCGGGGGGAAACGAATAGCACGTTTCTTCCCGCTGATCCTCTCTGCATTGCATGGCACTTGGATAGCAATATGTATGAACCGGCGCCCAGCAGTACCTTCGCCGCGTATCGTGAGGGGGCCGTTGGTCGTGAATCTCAAGCTACGTTGCTTGATCAAGTCATCCAAGAGGCCGTTGGCGACGAACAAGCATCTCCATCGTCTCCCGGAGAAAATGTTAGCAAGTTTTCTCAAAAGGCTGCCTTAGCTTATTGGCTGGGTGATATACGCTCTCAAGTGCAAGAAGTAGGCTACCTCGCTTGGCAGCGGGACGCCACTCGCCATCTGTCTGCTTGCGTCGCTGAAATCGATCATTTGGTTAATTCCCTGTTGAATGAAGTCCTGCACGCACCACGATTTCAGAAGCTCGAAGCCTCTTGGCGAGGATTGGCTATGGTGGTACGGGCAGTCAACAATCGACAGCAAGTGATTGTTCGAGTATTGAACGCCAGCTGGCGCGATGTGCAAAGGGATTTTGAGCGGGCTAGCGAGTTCGACAATAGTCAAATATTCAAGAAGATCTATGAGGAAGAATTTGGAATGCCCGGTGGGCGACCATTCAGCGTGCTGATTGGAGACTACGAGGTTCATCCACGGCCTACGGCGGAACACCCTTTCGATGATGTAGCCATCTTGGGGCATATGGCGGGAGTGGCTGCCGCCGCATTTTGTCCATTTGTGTGTGGTGCTTCCCCTTCGATGTTTGGAGTTAATGACTTTCTCGAACTGCAGAACACAAAGGACTTGGCGCCCGGCTTTCTACTCCCAGAATTTGTCAAATGGCGATCCCTTCGACAGCAGGAAGACGCTCGCTTTGTGGGAATTGCCATGCCCAAGACGCTCATGCGCCGCCCATACGAAAGTCGAGACACGCTCGGTTTTTGCTTTAAGGAAAAGCTGCGAGGCGACAACCTAGGGAACTATCTGTGGGGCAATGCTGCATATGCCTGGGGTACAGTGCTCATTCGATCATTTGAACAAACTGGTTGGCTGGCGGACATACGTGGTACAGAACGCAATCAATCGAGCGGTGGCCTTGTAAGTAGTCTACCATCGATTTCATTTGGCACGGACCGCTCGGGGGTCGCCCTTCGTTCTTGTACCGATCTTATCGTGACTGACCAGCAAGAAGCCGAATTGGCAAAACTAGGTTTCTTGGCTTTGTGCCAGTGCTATGATACCGACTTCGCGGCCTTCTACAGTACGCAATCCATTCAAAAGCCGGCTCGATATGACAGCGCAGTGGCAACCGCCAACGCTAATATTTCAAGCATGTTGCAATACATGTTATGTGCATCACGTTTCTCGCATTACTTGAAGGTCATTGCCAGAGACATCGTTGGTGCAGCCACGGAGGCAGAGGAGCTTGAGACGTTCCTAAATAACTGGATAAAACGATACGTAACGCCGGATGAACGGGCACGCCCTGAAACGAAGGCTAGACTCCCGCTTCGACAGGCACAAGTCAATGTAGTCAAGGACCCGAGTAAGCCCGGCAGCTACCAATGCACGTTTTCATTATTACCACATTACCAATTGGATGATTTGAGCACTTCAATACGGCTTCAAACAAGCCTTGATCGTGCCCGCCAATGACACTTATGGAAAGTCAATCATGCAAGCCCTAGCGTTGTTAAATCAAGGCAAGCTCGAGGAGGCTGTCGAGTCGGCTAAGGATACTGTTAGGAACGAACCGGGTAATTTGTTTGCCCGTGAAGTGCTTATTGAGTTGCTTTGCTTGAGAGGCGAATGGGACCGAGCCGACAAGCAAGCAGAAGCCATTCTGGTTCAAGCTCCTCAATTGGCCGTATCAATATCCTTGCTTAGACAACTTATTCGTGGTGAAAAAGCTCGAAGAGAGTGTTGGTTTGAAGGTCGCGTACCTGAGTTCATCGGAGAAGTTGATGAGGTATCCAAACAGGCCTTGCTAGCGGTCGTCGCCAATCGAGACGGGAGACTAGGTGAGGCGTTAGAGCTAGTTACCCAAGTAGAAGAAAACTCGGCTTCGTTGCAGGGCACCTGCAACGGGAACGCGTTTACTGGAATTCGAGATTTGGACGATCTTTGTCTTACCCATTTTGAAGTGATCACTAGCACAGGGAAATATTTCTGGATTCCCATTTCACGCATCGAAAGTTTGGATTTTAAGGCAGTTGAGCGTCCGCGAGACTTGTATTGGCGACAGTGCCATATGATCGTAGACGATGGACCTGACGGAGTTGTTTACGTCCCTGCGATCTATATTCACACGGATCAACAAGCAG
>JAGQOY010000305.1 GCA_020427005.1 Planctomycetales bacterium | reverse complement strand
ACAACAGCAGTATCTTGCGTTTGTCCGCCGAGAAAAGTTGTTCCTGAGTACCAGGTGCCTTCAGGAACAACTACGTTCACAAATCCTCGTCACCTACGCAGCAACGAAAAACAATTGTTAGGCCATCAAGTTCGTTCAAAACACGAACTCGTTTATCGAGAAAGGAACTCGACTACGATGTTACCATCTACCGGTAGACTGATATCGTTCGCTGTTGGCTGGCTCAACACAGTTGCTTTAAGCCCTTCAGAATCGAAGGCGAGCCAGTCAAGCGAGTGTGGAGGATTGTTAGCGATAACACCACGGTACAGGTTCTTCAAGTTTTCGCGGCCACGAATCTCAATCACGTCACCTGCTCGCAAAATGTAGCCTGGCTTGTCGACCTTGATCCCGTTCACGCGAAAATGCCCATGCACAATACCTTGACGTGCTTGGGGACGAGTCTTGGTAAATCCGGCCCGTCGAACTACGTTGTCCAGACGTCGTTCGCACATCAACAACAGATTCTGTGCCGTGTTACCCTTGCTCGCACTGGCCGCATCGAAATAACGGCGCAGCTGACGCTCACCAAGACCATAGTAATGCTTGATCTTCTGCTTTTCAGATAACGCCGTTCCATAGTTGCTGCTACGGCGCCCCCGTGGGTGCATCCCTGGAGGAGAATCGCGGCGTTCAAGGGCGCGAGCTGCACCGGCGCTTTCATAAACCAACATACTCAAGCGTCGATTAACACGTGCTTTGGGACCAGTATAGCGTGCCATGCAATTTTCTCCTTGCAGTAATGAGCGTGCGCGAATTCACACGCAAGTAGGTGCTTGATCCCTGCGCCAAACAACTCGGTATGGGAGGGTCAAGCCGATTTTCTCTTAGGTGAGCTGCCGCGGCATTGAGCGACGAAAATAGAACACCACTCTAAGTATTTAGTGGCTCAGTATCGATCAAGTGCATATTTTCCACAAGGGCTGATTTTCTGACCATATTGAAAACATTCCAAACACGGTCCCCGATGCTACCAGCAAGCCAGCGAAACGGATCCATCGAAAACCCCCATTTGGTTGCCAGAGCTGGAGGAGGGACCGCGGTAGACTAAGCGGCCTTGGGAGCGATCACCAAATCGACGGAATTTTGATACCGAATTGGGTGAGCTTGGGCAGTATAAGCTCGTCCATCCGTTTGCGGTCAGCAGAAGTCATGATGACCTCTGTACGCCCACAAATAATCACAAATACAGCCAAAACTAGTGTCGCGACGATGGGACCGAGCATCAATCCGACGGGCAGCAAAGTTAACAACCATGTTCCGCGACCCAATGTACGGGCCCTATGCTGGCGCTGTAGGGTCGCAATTTTTCGATACAAAAACAACAAGCAGGCTAAGTTAGCCAAGCAGGTTGCAATCACGGCTCCAGGAAGTCCCATCTGCTGGATAAGGAAGTAATTGAGAACTAAATTGAGGACCAAGCCAAACAACAGAAGCAAGGCCAACTGCTTAACACGCTCAGCACACATCAAGTACGTTTCTGAAACCAAGAAACATGCTACCCAAATCGCTTGCACCAGGGAAATGGGCAGAATTTCTCGTGCTGCTTCATAACGCCCCTGATACACGCCATCGAATAGTAGAGGTGCGAAAATTAGAGCTACTATCGAGCAAACGGTCAGTCCTATGATCGTGCTTTGAAGTGTTTGACGCACTCGATCTGAAACCTGGGTCAGCGCACCACGCTCCCAGTCGGCACTCAAGTAGGGAAGCAGAATACCACTCAAAGTAAGTCCCAAACTTACCCACAAATTCGGAACAATTCGGCAGCAATGATACTGTCCGACTGCGGCCTGACCGGCTTTTGGACCGCCTGACGTTAAGTGCAATAGCATATAGCGGTCGCTAACTTCAAATAGATTGCTGAGTAGATTCATGACCCATAGGGCCACTGCAAAGCCCGCTACGCGACCGAGCATTTGTGTGACGCTCAAGCTGCCACTGGGTCTCAGCTCATGACTGTGTTGCCACCTGACAGCCCACAGCCCCGGAATCATGCCCAGCAAGCAAGCGAAACAATAACTTGGGAGCAGGCGCTCCCATTGGCCATCTAGCCAAAGGGACCCAAGCCCGACAACGGTGAATGTCAGGCTATGTACGAATTGCATGCTAGATGCGACCCGCACGTGGCGTAGCGAAGCCACGAGCTCAAAGGTGGTATTAAAGAGAATCGTGGCCACCAGAGCGCAAACAACCCAAAGTAGCTGCCTGGCTAGTAGAGTCTCACCAAAAACAGCTTGCGAGAACTGACTAGGAAAAAACCCGACTAGCCCGACCGTCAAAAGCACGCCCAGGGCACTCAAACGCAATGTATGTAATAGAAAATCGCCGAGCTGAGCACGATTACGAAAATACTCGGTGAATTTCGTAAAACAGCCGGGCAGCCCCAAAACAGCGATTGGAGCTCCAATGACAAACAAACTGTTGGTCAGAGACCAGTGCCCCAACTGCTCCTCAGACAGCAACTGGCACACCCCCAAGCCACGCAATAGGCCAACACCTCTTTGCAAAACGTTTACCGCCAGCATGACAAGCACGCCGCTTAGCAGGTAATCACCGGCATGCGTCTTGTTACTCGTAGCTGGGAGGGAACCGCTGATAGGGGACTGCATAGGAATCTGTATTACAACGGGTTGCAGGGCGCGATTTTTCGGCTCTGTACGATCCGGACAGACAATAAACCGTATTGATTAGCAAGTCTTGCCCACGCGACTCCATCTGGTTGTCTAAAGCTAGCTTATCGCGGCGCCACAAGAGTTGGGCTGACATCCCCGTCTCAAGTATTTGAAAGGCGGATCCGTTGCTCAATCAAAAGAAACAGTACATTCGGAAGATCCGATTCAATCATCAAGGGATCGCAGAGCCTTGCTAGCGGCTGGCATGTGGCGTTCCGCAGGAATTTGGACGGCGGAGTTCATCAAAGACCCCTATGACCCTAATGCTCGGGAACAGGAAACTAGGACTGCGCAAAAGATATAAGGATGCACGCAGGACTTTCTAGAAGGCAATGTTGGAAAAATTTTGCGATTCTTTGGCGGCAAGGTCTTTCCGAGATTGACTTTGAGTCTATTCTTTGAGAAATGTTTTTTGACCAATTCGCTACGAATCGTTACAAGTTACGGCGTAGCATGGACGAATACAAAGTCCTGATTGGAGAAATTACTTAGCCAATGGGCTCTGAAGAGCCTTTGGTCGAGTTAATGTTGGTAGTGGAACCGCCACCAGGTTTCTGTGCCCAAGACTGTGCTTCGAGCATGTCTTGGCGGAACGACCTACCGGTGTGTATCAGACTGACAAACATGCGATAACCCGCTGGGAAGCCGTAAGGTTAATGCATCCCCAAGGTCACTGCGGTCAAGCTGCATGAATGCGGCGAGATAACTGCTTGGAAAAGTCGGCCGACTGTCAGAACGACGTGTTGGTTGTCATTTTCTTATGTCCTTCTATTATTGGGGTGCTAATAAACGCATGATTACGGACGAAATCTCACAGTTAACCCGTGCACGTTCAGCTCAGCCAATCCTCAACTTTGACCTGGCTCGCGAGCTGACGCAGCAGCACGGCTCTCCACTGTTGGTAGTTTCCCGTTCCAAACTGATTGATACATATTGGGCAATGAAAGAGGCAATGCCCGGTGTCGACCTGTTTTATGCAGCAAAATCTAATCCCGACCACCATATCCTCTCGACCCTTTGCGGCGAGGGAGCTTTTGTAGACATTTGCTCGCACGGTGAGTTGCGGGCAGCCCTCGATGCTGGTTTCACGCCGGACCGAATGTTACATACTCACCCCTGCAAAACTGAGGACAATTTGCTGCCATGTTACGAGGCAGGTGTCCGTTGGTTTGTTTTCGATAACCAGCTGGAAGCTCGAAAGATCGCTCAGCTCACTCCGGATGTCAATTTGCTCCTGCGACTAGCTGTCACGGCCTCCAGCAGCATGATCAATTTGTCTGCCAAATTTGGAGCTCCCATGGAGGAGGCACTTGAAATCCTCCTAGCGGCGCGAGAAATGGGACTGTCAGTACGCGGTTTCTCATTTCACGTTGGCAGCCAGTGCATGGATCCAGCAGATTACTGTTCAGCCCTACAGCGTGTAAGAGATCTTTGGAATCAAGCCAGTGAGCTTGGTTTCGACTTAGAAATGCTGGACATCGGTGGGGGCTTTCCCGCTCCCTATCGCCACGACGCGCCTAGCGTAAGCTCCTTTTGCAGTACGATCTGGAATGGCTTGCAAGAGTCCTTCGGCGACTTGCAAATTCGCTTGATCGCCGAGCCCGGACGCGGTATCTGTGCTGAATCCATTACTCTGGTAACAAAAGTCATTGGCAAGAACAATCGTTGGGGAGTACCCTGGTACTTCATCGATGATGGACTGTACGGGTCGTTTTCAGGCAAGGTCTTCGACCACACCGATTTCCCACTACTCTACGAGAACTCCGGAAACCGCGAACTATTTCCCTGCGTCGTAGCAGGCCCTACGTGCGACTCAAGCGACGTAGTATCACGGGATCAAATGCTACCAGATCTTGAGGTAGGGGAACTACTCTTGGTTCCCTGCATGGGTGCCTATGCTGGTGCTAGCGCCTCACCGTTCAACGGTCTGCCAGTCGCGAGGTCAGTGGCCATCGACTAGCCGCTGCATCTGAAACTCCAAGTGGGTCCCGAGCCCAATTCGCTCATTCAATGAAGAGCGGAGCGCAAGCTCCGCTTTTTTTGTTTTTGCCCGCCGAATGCTCCCTGCCGCAGGAAGCGATCTTGAGCTGCCCACCACTTTTTTACTAAAGTTCCAACGCAATTCTGCCGCAGTGCCAGGGGTTATGGCGTTTCTGATTAAGGACAGCTAGCAATGCGACCATTTTTTGGATTCAGATATTCTCATCTGCTTCAGCTGATACTCTGGTGCTCATTAGCCATGGCAGTAGTTTGCAATTCGGGTTGCCGTGTTGCCGGTCTCAGTCAGAACACCGCTGGCGTTCAACTTTATCAACAAGGCCGCTTCGCAGAGGCATTGCAACAGTTCCAAGTCGCACAACAAACCGATCCCAACAACGCAGATACATACTACAATCTTGCGTCAACCTACCATCAGTTGGGTGTGGGGCAAAACGACCAACGTTTAATCGAGCAGGCCGAAGGCCTCTATCACCAATGCTTGGATATCCAACCCAACCACGTTGACTGCCACCGCGGGCTGGCCGTGCTGCTAGCCCAGACAAAGCGACCTGACAGCGCGGTTCGATTCCTTACGAACTGGGCAACCCAAAATCCAGCCATGAGCGATCCCAAAGTAGAATTAGCACGGTTACAGCAAGAATTGGGGGAAACGAAACTGGCCGAACGATTCCTTGATGAAGCGTTGGCCTTGAATCCTCACGATTCCCGCGCTTGGACAGCCCGTGCACAATTACGAGAATCCGCTGGCGACCTCAATCAAGCTCTACAGAATTACCAACAAAGTTTGGCGATCAACAACTTCCAGCCTGATGTATACCAGCGCATGGCATCACTTCAATACAAGATTGCGCAAAACAACGCGACCGGCACGCCCAGTGGTGGATGGACCGTGCAGAATAACACACAATCGAACAATCGTTAGTAGAACATCCAACGACCACCATGCCGCTGTTTGTTTTCATAAGTTGATAAGAATTGCCCACCTCACACGCATCAACATAGCTCAACTGTCTGGCTAAGCCTATCTGGGCCGAAGCGACTACGAACAGCTACTCTTCCGCCAATTCTGCCACAACACGACGAGCCTGCCCTGGAAATAGGGGCTTGCGGGATTGCTCCTGCAATTCCATATCACGCTCGCTGTAAATCGAAAGTTGAACTCGTTCGTAGTAACGGGCGCGTCGTCTTGGGTCCAGCAAGCGATAAGTACTTACGGCCAAGTTCGACAACTCAAGTTTGCGCTCTCGCGATTCCTCCAGTTGCCTGATGTGGCAAGCAGCTTCGATAGCAGCTTCGCGTATCACTTCAACTCGCGACTCGGATACCGATAATCCCAACCGTTTAAAATCCTGCCGCAATGCAACTACAGGTACAGTCCTCCCCCCCCGAGTACTCGGAGTCGAGGAATCGCCGGTTTTATCTCCGTTTGCGGTAACCATTCTAGCCTTAAGACCTAAAAGCAAAAAAAGCGATTGCACTAGCAGGCTGCTAGCGTCAGCGAGCGAATGTGCCCAGCCCCTCGCTGGCGCTTCGGGTTACTAATCGTCCACAAGATTTTGCAAATCGACTTTTTCAGCACCCTGCT
>JAGQOY010000304.1 GCA_020427005.1 Planctomycetales bacterium | reverse complement strand
AACAGCGCAGTGACAAGAATCGTTTCTTGCGAGCGGTGAATATGGTTCAGAAAGGATTGTTGGGTGATATTCAGCGAGTGACTGTTGGCATTGATGGCAGTCCAACTGGAGGCCCCTTTCCCGTCGCCGAGGTTCCCGCTGGGCTGGACTGGGATTTCTGGTTAGGGCAGGCACCCAAAGTGCCCTATCGAGAGAAGCGATGCCACTACGAATTTCGATGGTGGTACGAATACTCGGGTGGCAAGTTCACTGATTGGGGAGCTCACCATGTAGATATTGCTTCGTGGGCGCTCAATGAGGTTAGTGAGGGGTGCGGTCCAATTGAAGTCGACGGACGCGACGCCAAACATCCGGTTTCATATGAAAATGGCTATCCTACTGTCGACGATAGTTACAACACATCTCACGAGTTTGGTGTGAAGTGCAAGTTTGCAAGTGGTGTCGAAATGACGATTACAAGTCGTGGTGATAACGGAATCTTGTTCGAGGGAACGAAAGGCAAAATATTTGTTAATCGAGGAAGGATTACAGGTACCCCGATCGAAGAGAATTGGGATCGAGATGTACTTGACGATGCGGCATTAAGTGAACTCTACAAAGGCAAGCCTCATGAGGGCCACAAGAGCAATTTCTATCGTTGTATCGCCGAAGGTGGCTTACCCGTTAGCGACGTCTATTCCCATGTGCAAATCATGAATACCTGTCATTTGGCTGCCATTGCAGCTCGACTTGGCAGAGTTATTCGATGGAACCCCAAATCTGAAAAGATCGAGAACGACGACCAGGCCGCTTCGTTCTTCGCGAGGAATCGGCGTGAAGGCTTCGATATTCCGCGAGTGGGATAACAAGACCTCAGCTCAGGTCAACTCACGAACACGTAAACTCACGTCAAAAAATGGCGAATGTTAAGACAGCTTGGAGAGTGATGTTCCATCTTGGCTAAAGCAATTATGTCAATCTATGTTTGTCAAATTCGACTGCGTGTAGCATCGTTGTGCGTGTGGACGGCTTCAATCCTCAGTTGCGCCATTTCGGTTGCCGAAGACGTGGATTTACGGTTAGGGGCCGCAGAGCCTAAAACGGAGAAGTCGGTATATGGTGAGGGAGTCAGGCCGACGCCTTGGCTCCAGCCTGAAGAGGAGCGAGCTGGATTTCATCTGCCTGAAGGATTTGAAGTCCAGTTGTTTGCAGCAGAGCCTGCCATAAACAAACCTCTGAATATGGCCTGGGATGCGCGAGGCCGCATGTGGATCACCAACACCGTAGAGTATCCATACCCGGCTCCGGCAGATCGCCAACCGCGAGACTCAATCAAAGTGCTGGAAGACACTGACGGAGATGGAGCCGCTGACAAGATTACGACCTTTGCCGAACGGCTCAACATTCCCATTGGTATATTGCCGGTGGCCGATGGAGTAGTGTGTTTTAGCATTCCCTACATTTGGTATTTGCGAGACTTGGACGGTGATGATCGAGTGGATGAACGAATCCCGCTACTGGGACCGTTTGATACAACTCGCGATACACACGGAATGATCAACTCCCTTCGGCTGGGTGATGATGGCTGGATCTATGCTTGCCATGGATACAATAACCAGTCTCGAGTGACTGCTCGTGATGGTTCAAGTGTTTTTCTGACCTCGGGAAATATTTTTCGGTTCAAGCTGGATGGTTCCAGTATTCAACAATTCACGCATGGGCAAGTAAATCCCTTTGGAATGACCCACGATGAGTTCGGGAATTGGTATACGGCTGATTGCCATAGCAAGCCAATTACCGCACTGTTGACTGGTGCATGTTATCCGAGTTTTGGTCGACCGCACGATGGACTTGGCTTTGCCCCATCTATGATGGACCATTTGCATCAGAGTACTGCGATATGCGGAATTCAGTACTACCAAGGGAAGCAGTTTCCGGAGGCTTTTCGGAACCGTTTTTATAGCGGAAACGTGATGACAAGCCGAATAAACTGCAATCTATTGCAGTGGCGCGGGGCTACTGCCCAGGCGTTTGAATTGCCGGACTTTATGACAAGTGATGATCCATGGTTCCGGCCAGTGGACATTCAACAGGCTCCTGACGGCGCGTTGTATGTCGCAGATTTTTACAACAAGATCATCGGCCATTATGAGGTTCCTCTCACACATCCGGATCGAGATCGTGAGAGTGGCCGCATTTGGCGGATCGCGTATCGAGGCACTGAAGAGCATGCGGAGTTGTCATCAGCTTCATTGAATTTACTAGGCCCTGACGATACTGATTGGAATGCTCTAGTAGATGCCCTTGGTTCCGAAGATGGTGTTCGGCAGGATTTGGCAGTTGCTGCGCTGACGATTGGGAGTTTAACAACGGTTACCAATGAACAGTTGCAGTCGAGATATATGGCTGCTGCTAACCAATCGCCACAAAGGGTTGGATTGTTGCGAGCAATGGTAGCTCGACAGGCAGTGCTGCCGAATATTTTGAAGTCCGCTTTGAGGGGACCTCCGAGAGAACAGCTGTTGGCGCTGAAATCACTTGGTGAAATAGGGCCGGCGAATAGGAGTGCGAATGAACAATCCAATTGGTTGAATGTCATTCGGGAAATTGTAGTCAAGTCCGAAAACGCCCACGTGCGCCAGGCTGCGGTAGAAATTCTTGGAAAGGTGGGTGAATATCAAGATCTCTATTCGTTGGTTGGAATCGCACAGCAGTTCGCGAGCACGGATCCTGCAGTAGCCCATAGTGGACGGATTGCGCTTAAGGCATTGCTTAAAGAAAACGATTTCCTTGTTCCGTTTTTGGCTGACTGGCAATCAGCCGGCTCCCAGATACCGATAGACTCAGCTGCAGCGGCAGTGCTAGCTCCGGTGTTGGTCTCGCTAGATACTCCGGTTGCCACCAAGTACCTATTCGAATACTTAAAAGCCAATGCGAATGTCAGCTCGGAGCTAGTATCTAGCACTTTGGAATTGGGCGTAAAGCATGGGACTGAGAGCGATATCGAGGCCTTGATCGAGTTGATCTCAAGATTGTCCGGGAACGATCCTCATGCTCGTTCGCAGAAGGTCCTGCAAGTCGCGGCCGCATACGTTGGTCGTACTGGACAGGTACCGAATGCAATCTACGATTATGCTTGTGATATTGCTTCTCAGTTTAAGCAACGTATTGACTCACTAGCAGCGGCTGGGGTGGCGTTGAATTGGTCGGACGCCAAGGGGGAGAATTGGAACACCGAGTCCCGCAAATGTGACGACGGCACTGAAGCTCCATTGGCCAGTAGCCTGACCCGGGGGGAGCGTTATGTCGGTACGCTACGTTCAGAGCCTTTCATGGCTCCCGAGAAGTTGGAGTTTTTTTTAGCTGGGCACAATGGTCCGCCTGCCGCCGCCGATCTGGGCAAGAATTCAGTGCGATTAGTCGACGCACGCACAGGTGAAGTATTACGAAACGCTTCACCACCTCGAAATGACAGAGCGAAGTTGATCAGTTGGTCCTTAGCCGACATTGCGGAACGTAACGTGCGGCTGGAGTTCGTTGATGGCGATGCTGGCAACGCATATGCATGGTTGGCGTTTGGACGATTTAGTTTGCCTGCCCTGAATTTTTCCCCAATATCTACGGAGGTTAATGCCTTGAGTGAACTTGTGCGTCGTTTTGAGCGACCACAAATGGGGCTCATCGTTGAGGAACTGTTAGACGCTCAACACTTGAGCGTGGCACAAGCGGGACGTTTGATTTCTGCTAGCCTGGAACGGCAGGGAGCGCGGGCGGAACAAGTGGTGGTCGACTTTTCGATCTCGCTCAACTTGTTCGATGTGCCGACGGGACGGGCACTGCTTGGATTGGCCACGCGTGGTGAGGCGTTATTGAAACAGTCGCAGTTGATTTGCAATGCGGCGACCCTTTCTCAACAACGACAATTCAGCCGTGCCATGCTGGCTTCAGCTACTGGATGTGGCATTGTGCAGCAGATGATTGGCAGCGGCACACTAAGTTTGTCGGCCTTGCAGATACCCGACATTTTGCTTCCTAGCAGTCTACTTGCTCAGCTAAAATCCGAGCTGCAGGCATCCATTGATGCGGCCAAACAGCTACCAGCAATTACAGTTGACGCAAATGCGCGCATCGCTGAAATGGATTGGAGGCAGGCGGATTTGGCTATTGGACAACAGATGTTCAAACAGCATTGTGCTACGTGTCATCAATTGGCGGGAGACGGGGTGTTAGTTGGGCCTCAACTGGACGGTGTTAGAAATCGCGGTGTACCTCGATTGGTTGAAGATATTCTGCTGCCTAACACAAATGTTGATCGTGCATTCCTGACGACCAGCCTGCTTTTGGACGACGATCGTGTGTTGGCTGGACTTGTTCGCGATTTGGAAGATGGACGTATCGAACTCGTTACACAGGATGGCAAGTCGCAGTTCATTCAGCCTGAAAGTATTGTTCAGCGAAAACTCGCAACGACATCATTGATGCCAAGTAATTTTTCGGAACTGCTGAGCAGCCAACAGTTGGCTTCCCTGCTTCTATTTTTGGCACGCACTCCGTCTGCTACACCCTAGATGTGTTGGAAATGCGACTTAGGGAAGGGCGTAAAACGTATTGCGGAAAATGAGTTCTTCGCCGTTTTGATCAAATTCCCAGTACCAAACGTTGCCAGTACTATCTCCGGCGACTATACAACTGCCCAAGGCAGCCACTGATGTGAGTTCGGCGTCCTGGGCAATAAGGGGTGGTCGGCTAGTAAGACGCATTACGGTTTTCTTTTTTGGTTGTCCCGCCTCGTCTTTTCCGTCATCGGCTTGTGAAATATCCAAGTTAGCGCTTTCGATATCTGACCCGGCAACGACGAAAACGGAATTGCCCGAGCTGCTCAGTGGTTGCAGGAAATGTGGCCAACCGGATAGCTCGGATATCACTCGTCCACTCTCATCATTGGCCCACAGCCTCAAACGCCCATTTTCGTCGAGCGTAACTGGATGCCCTTGGATAAAGGCTGTTCCGCCGACGGCGCGTTCATGCCGATCAAAATTGGCAATTGTCTCAAGACCTGAGGCACGGTACAGACGCGCTGTTCGATCGCGTGACGCGGTCAAAATATTGCTTTGATCGCTGGACCATGCAAGAGCAAGTATCGAATCCGCATGGGGCGAGTAGCGTGAAATTTCCGGCGACAAATGAATTGAATTCCAATTTAGGTGAAGCATCTCACCAGCCTGAGTTGCGATCAACGCCTGCCGGCTATCTGGCGAGAACGCAATGGCCGGCGAAAGGTCGCCTAACGGAGTTACCATTTCAAGGTTGTCTGACGGTGAATCGAGATGCAGTTGTTGGAGGGCCGCGGATTCCCCTGCAATGCCGCACGAAATCAACAGCCGCTGCTCTTTGGGGTCGCTGGCAATACAGCTGATGTGCGGACCGTAGGTTGCTAATCTACGGAGCAATTTTCCTTCATACAGGTCAAACTGTAGGATTTCACCGTAGCCAGCAAACCAAACACTGGGGCGTTTAAGTACATTGAGTGCTATGCACTGGATTGGAAATGGATGCGCGTAATGCGTGGGCCAGAACCTTTGGCTTTCCAAAGGCCAGATTTCGTTCATGCGGGTCTGTTCAAGCTCCTTGGGAACAAGGGCACCGGCTTGAATCCACCTGGTAACAGCTTCCACCTGCTTTGAGTCTAACGCGGAGGATTCTGGTGGCATTCGTTCATCCGGATCTGCGGATTGAAGCCGACGCAGCAACTCGCTTTTCTCAGGGTGGCCAGGTACGATGGCTGGACGTTCAGAATCTCCGGCACGCATTAACATTTCAAAATTGGCGACGGAGTATCCTCCCTCGATTCCCTCGCCCCCATGGCAAGGAAAGCAATGCTTCGAAAGTATGGGAGCAACTTCATTACGAAAAAGCTCATCCTTCGGAATCTCTGTCGAGCTGGAGTTTGTCTCTTGTGGCAAGCCCAAATTAAGGGAGTTCAAGGCGATCGCGATCCCATACGCCAGTTGCTGAATTCGGCTGGAACATGCGATACGATGAGCAAGTAGTATTCTCGTGGACAGCCAACAGTAGACGTTCTGCACTTAGAGATCTCCTCCAGCGGTTACTAATGTCAGGACAGGCTCGTCGAAATCACCATTCGACGAGGGGGGACTTTTATAGTTCTGTTCATTGTTTTTCTAATGTTTGTTTCCCAAGCCAAGGCATAAAGTGGATACAAGTCGGATTTCGACGGCAAATGGTCCAAGCAAAACCAGTGGCTCGAAGAATTCATGATACACGAGTCTACAACGCCATGGGCCAGATTCCAAAGAAAGGAGGCACCTGCGCCTGCGGCTATGGGTCAAACGAGGTCTTCGTAGGCTCTTACTAATCTTCATGTTTGACCCGAAGCCGCAG
>JAGQOY010000303.1 GCA_020427005.1 Planctomycetales bacterium | reverse complement strand
GGTAAGTTGCTTCTAGTTCCATATTGGACAACCCGAAATTCGCTTGGTTACATTTACATATTGAGCAACTCCAATACATATTGAGCAACTCCAATACATATTGAGCAACTCCAAGTTTCATATGTTAACACTTCGTTTGGTTCCTTGCTGAGCAACTCCCACTTTGTCGCGATTTCCGTGGATTGCTCTCGGAAAGCGGGCGGGTTGCAACATTGCTGTCACGAGCCGAAATGGTATGGGAGCTTAAAGAAGGGGCGAGTTTCTGGCAGAGGCAACAACTAATCTTAAAACCTTGCGCGGCCCTGGATCTAGCTATTCGCCTGCTGAAAGCCTGGAAGTTTTGTCTATAATGTGACCAATAGGCAAGCCAAAGTTGGCAACTAACTCAGGCAAAAGTCGGCCACTAAACAGACAAATCTGGCCGCCAGTGAACAGCTGGATAACGTGCCTGGTCACCTGACTTTAGGATTTCCAACGCTTATCCATGGTTGATCCAACGAGTGTTCGTTCCTTACAAACATTCCTAGGCCCCCATTACCTACGAGTCTAATCGAATGCAGTTACGAAGAATTCTAGTTCTCTTGTTGGTCGCATTGGCGTTTGTTGATATGGCTCGCTCTCAAGAGGAGTCGCCTGCCGCCGACGAGCCAGTAACCAAATGGACGAGTATCAAAGGGCAGTCCGTTGAAGGCGAGTTTGTATCATTGTCCGAAACTGCGGTCACGATCCGCTTAAAGGCTGATGGAAAGGAAGTTGAGGTTCCACTCAAGTCGTTAAGTATTCAATCGCATTTTGATGCCATTCGGCTCGGACACCCTGAGAATTTCTCCAAGCCTGTTGTACGAGCCAATGCGGCTCCCGAATTGGGTGATTTGAATGTGCCGGTTTTGGATTGGCAGTCGCTAATGACTTCGCCATTTGGGACCAATCCGACCATCGACCAGTATATGGATATCCTGAAGCAGGAAACAGAAAGGGGAAACTTCTTTGTTGGGTGGCACAGCATACCACCCAAGATGCAAGCGGACTTAGCAACACTTGTATCCAAGGGCTACGAAAAGGTTGGACCTGAGTTTATTGGACAAATTCATGGCATCGTGCGCGACGTCAAAACAATCGTAACGGAAAAGGGTGATTTCGTTTTTGGATCGACTGTGGTAGCTGGTGAGCCAATGATGAAAGAGGGGTTGACCAAAGTTTGGCCCGCCCTAGGTGCATTGGCTACTGCCCTAGCAAACGACGAAATCTGGGCAGCCGAGAATTTTCACACTGACAAAATACCGGAGTGGATGGCCAAGACTGCGGCGACGGTAGGGCCAGCAAGCAAATCAATGGCGGAAGCAGCATTATCATTAGCTCCGTTTCCAATGAGCGGTGACCCATTTTCTTTTCAATACACAATTGTGAGCCAAACGGCGGACTCCGCTGTGGTTGAGATCAGCGCGGGGTCTGCTCCACCACAACGCAAAACGATGCAAAAACTAGGCAATATCTGGATATCTGTGGAAGACATGAACCAGTTGCGGGAGAATGTTGATGCGGGACTGAAGCATCTAGATGGGGCAGATTCCACCGCGGTACCAGCAGCTGCCAAAATGATGGCCTTCTCAATCGCATCTGCTTTTGGAGCGCTGGCCAGGGCAGAATCTCAGGAGGAGTTCAATGAGGCAGCAACAACCTTGGAGGAGGGACTCAAAGCACTTGCTGAAACAGCACAGTCACAAATTCAGGCCTCAATGGGGCCTGCGGCTGGTGCTCAACCTGGCAATCAACCACCTCCTGGTCGCGGCGGAAATGGAGGCGGCATCCCAGGGCGACCTGGTCGTCCCTCGGGTAGCTAATAAACGCCAATCAAGCCTACGCTTGGCAACCGAAACCTGCTCGCGATAGGCCTAGGCCGATTCCACAAGCGACTACCGCAATCCATGCCAACGGATAGCCTGCTATCTGTACTAGTCCAACTCGTGAGTCGCGTTTGGGTTCGGCTAGGATGCAGGTGCCCGCGTTGCGCTGAGTTACGGCAAGCACTCTTCCTGCGCCATCGATACTAGCCGACAGCCCCGTGTTTCCGGCTACCAACACTGGACGACGATTCTCAACGGCTCCAAAAATGGTTGTGGCCAAGTGGTGATCTAACATGGATGAACCACGGAACCAGCTATCGTTTGTAATATTTACAAGTACATCTGGACTCTGGCCGGCGCCCATCAACTCGCGGACCTGACGTGCTGTGAATCGAGGCACCATAGACTCGAAGCAAATATTGGTCGCATAGCGTACACCTTCGACATTAAAAATTTTGAATTCCTCGCCTGCGAAACTATTTTCAAAACCGAACATATTTCCCAGCCATGCAAGTGCACTTCCGAGTGGGATGTATTCTCCAAACATAACTAGGTGGCGTTTGTGGTATACGTCGAGTGTTTCGCCAGAAGGCGACAAGAATAATGCTGAGTTCAATCTTCCAACGCGGTGGGAACTGATCTCAACGGTATCACAGCCCAATATGAAATGTGGTTCCTCAAAATTGGTTTCATTAACCGTTCCATGAACTGCCCTTAGTAGGCTCCTGGTCTTCGCTTCAAACTCGACCAATCTTTCATTACGGAAATCATTCAAGCTCTGCGTATCGTGACCTCGCTGCTTTGCCTCATCGGGAAGTCCTTCGCTCAAATCCAGCTCAAACCATGGCACACCGTTTGTGAAGGTGGATTCCGGCCAGACGATCATATCTACAGGCTGATACTTGCCGTAGGCTTCCCGCGTCATCGACAAGTACTTGAGCCAAGACTCTTCCATGCGTTTGGCATTTGCTTCGAACATCGTCGGCGTGTTTTCCTGAATCAGCAGGACACGGGCAAGTGCTGGCTGGTCAGCAAGCATTCCATCCGCTTCCTTTATTCGCCACTTTCCATACAACACAATCCCAACCAATACCAGCGATGCAATTACCAACCGTCCAATGATGGGTTTCGAATGCATGTTGCGAGCAGTTAAGCTCTCTACCAACAGGGCTAGAACCAAGATCATAAAGAAACTTAACCCCAAAGCACCGATCTGATCCGATATCTGGATTACTAGCGGACGATACGCTTGAGTGTGGGATAGCAAGTTTGCTCCATAGCCGGATAACAAACAGCTTCGGGTCTGTTCCATGGCGGTCCAGGCTAGCGCGGCAGAAAGACCAAACGGCCACTTCAGCCGTTGGCAGAGTAGACGTGTTAGGCCAACCGAAAGAGGCACATAGACCGCTAAGTAAAGTGAAAGAGCAAACCAGCCAAAGTACAGTGGCCAAAAGGCCAATCTAATTCCTTGCAGTGTGGCTAACCAAAAAAAACAACCCGCCAGCCACAAAATTACGTATTCACGCCTTCCAAAAACCTCTTGTCTCCCAGCCAGCCAAATCCAGCCTGCTGGAGCAATCCAACCCAGCAAATCCCAACGCAGTGGTGCGAATGCGGCCCACAGTGCAATCGCACTAAGCATAGCGGGCCACCAAACATTCCTAACTTTAGCTGCAGAAGTAGTTACCGCAGAGTGCCGAGCTTCCACCGGTTGTTTTTTCATAGCGCTAATCCGTTAACGAAATTACCGTCATGCCGTCCTGGTTTCCATTTCGCCCCTGCCAGGATTTCGCATGAGTACACGCGTACATCTCTGAATGCAGGTTCCATGTAGTACAGATAAATGTGACACGGACAATATTGTGAACTCGTATTAAAAGAGTGTATCCTATGTCGGGTATCATCGGAACCAAGGAACTTAGACCGGTAACGGATAGAGAAATGCGTCTTGCACCATTTTTTGGTCAAAGAATTCCATGCTGTTCTGCCACAATTCTTTTGCCAAGAGAAGCAGCCATGGAGAAAACACAGTTTCGTTACGCGACCAGCAAAACTCTCTGGCTGGTTTTTCTGCTTTGTGCATCCATCTGCCATGCTCAAAGGGCATTTGGCCAGCGGCTTCAATTGCACCCAGACAACTCTCGGTGTTTTTTGTGGCGGAATGAGCCAACGTTATTGATCACTTCTGGCGAGCACTATGGTGCACTATTGAACCTGGATTTTGATTTTGAGGCCTATTTTGACGAATTGGAACACCACGGGTTGAACCTAACGCGGACGTTTTCTGGTGTCTACCTCGAAAATCCAGCTGCTTTCAACATCACAAACAACACACTAGCGCCTGCTAGTGGGCGTTACTTGGCACCTTGGGCGCGCAGCGATCAAGCGGGTTACAACGCAGGTGGAAACAAGTTCGATCTGATGGTATGGGATGAAGCCTATTTCGAACGCTTACACAGCTTGATGCAATCGGCCGATCGACATGGCGTAGTGGTTGAACTTACGCTGTTTTGCCCTATGTATCGTGATGAAATGTGGCACGATAGCCCCATGAATCATATCAATAATGTGAATGGCATCGGCAACTGCGAACGCACCGACGTTTACACTTTGGCTCATTCTTCGTTGTTGGATGTTCAACTGGCCTTGACCCGCAAACTAGTTCATGAGCTTAGAGATTACGACAACTTATATTTTGAAATCTGCAACGAGCCCTATTTTGGTGGAGTAACGAAGGACTGGCAAAATCGAATTGTGGAAGAAATCCTGCAAGAGGAATCTAGCCTAGAGGTGCCGCATCTTATTTCGATGAATATTGCCAACGGCCGGGAACGCGTTGATCAACCAATTCACGGCATATCGATATTCAATTTCCACTATTGCGTACCACCTGACACCATTGCGCTCAATTCACACTTGAAAGGAGTTATTGGCGAAAATGAAACAGGATTTAGAGGGCACGATGATCTCTTGTATAGAACTGAGGGATGGGATTTCATGTTCGCAGGTGGAGGTCTATACAACAACTTAGACTATTCATTTTCGACGGATCACCCTCGCGGCACTTTTCGAGAATTCAAATCTCCCGGAGGTGGCAGCACTGAATTGCGAACTCAATTAGGAATCCTCAAGGACTTTCTCGAGGACGTAGATTTTTGGCGCGCTAGGCCCGACAATTCGTTGATAGACTCCGTCACACCCGAGCACGCAGTTTCGGCAATGCACATCCCTGGTCAGGCTGTGATCGCATATTTACATACTCCATTGCCAAACAAACCTAAGGACTTAGCAGCCCTGCGACGCAGAGGCACTGAGGCGAAACTCTCGCTGCGACTTCCGCCCGGCGACTATTTGGCGCAGTGGATTAGCACTTCCGATGGCTCTGTAATTGGTGAAACTAGGATAACTAGCACTCAGCAGAATGGGAGTTCCGAAATCGTTAGTCCAAAATTCGATGACGATATTGCCCTGCGATTGCTGCAACAATCGAATCAGTGACCCTTCGGAGACTCTTTTGTCAATAGACTCTTGAGGTCTCAGATTGTATTTAAGAATTCTATCAATCGTCGGTTAAATTCTGAGGGAGCTTCAAGAGGGGTCAGGTGCCCTGTACCTGGCACGCAGGCAAACCTCGCTTTGGGAATTTGATTTGCCCAAGCTTCACTTTCGTTAGGAGGACAAAGAAGATCGTGTTCTCCTGCTACCACAAACGTGGGAGTCTTAATCTTTTCTAGAAGTGGCGAAAAATCGAGCCGATCAATCATGGCAAGCTGAGCGTGGGCAATAGTCTCCGCAGGCACGGAGTACATCATTTTTTGGACTTGTGAAATTAGACATTCGCGAGAACTATCGGCTAGTAGGCGCAGAGGCATGTCAGCTACTGCTGCTGCAGTACCGTCAATAGTAACACGGGCCGCCATGTTTTGCCGCGCGGCAACAGCCGCAGCACTATCGCCTCCAGGCTTTGTATTCGTCAGTATCAATGATTTCAAGTGTTGAGGATATTGCCTCCAGTACTCAAACGCTACATACCCTCCCATGGAAAGCCCACAAAGATGAAGGCCTTTGTCGGGAGCCAGATGCTGTCGAACGCATTCAACATCGGCTGCAAGATCGCTCAGCGAGAACTGGCCATAAGGATTATCCGAACTCCCAAATCCGCGTAGATCGGGTACTAAAACCTGAAAGTGTTCACTTAGAGGAGTTATTTGATCCTTCCATAACTCTGAAGTTAGTGGAAAGCCATGCAGAAAAACTAGCGCAGAACCTGCCCCGGCTGCGGTTAAAGAAATAGTATTACCGCTAGGAGCAATAAGGCTAATTCTATGAATCATTTGATATGGATTTCGAACGGGAGTGTGCCAAAAGGGAATGACTCACACAACGGGTCCAACAAGTGCCGCCGAAGTGAAAAACCATCTTAACCGTCCATAGTCTCAGATGGTAGTTGGCGCGAGTTGCCACCAAAGGACTCGACTCCAGTCAAGACTTGTCCGTTTTCAAAATAACAGTCGAATGAACCACTGCATGCTACAAATA
>JAGQOY010000302.1 GCA_020427005.1 Planctomycetales bacterium | reverse complement strand
GCCTACCCGGAATAGCAAAACAGGCTTGAAATTCTGCACTCTGGGCCTTTCCGCATGCTCTGAAAAAACATTCACAGCATGGCCTACCTCTTTGCAAAAAACTCGCTTGACTCGGATCAGGCCACGATTATGATGCCCTGACTAGGAGTAAATACGCACCGTTAATAACATTTAACGTGACTTAAGTACTCCTTAAAGATTCTTTATGTGTTCCTTTTTGTAATGAGGCATGGCCATGAGATTTCGAGTTCGAAAGCAAGGATTTACGCTCGTTGAGTTGCTGGTGGTAATCGCCATCATCGGCATTTTGGTTGGTCTACTGTTACCTGCGGTCCAGGCTGCAAGAGAGGCCGCTCGGAGAATGCAATGTAGCAACAACCTGAAGCAAATCGGTTTGGGCATTCACAATTACGAGAGTGCGACGAAGCGCATGCCGCCTGGATCGGCGTTTTACGGTGGGACCGTGATAGCTGTTGGTACACTGCCTGCTCCATACGAACGATTTGGTGGCGCGATTGGCAATCGCTCACACCTGCTCGTCAGAATTCTCCCGTACATGGAACAAACCGCACTTTTCAATCAGTTCTCGGGCGACGCGGCTCCCACCGATAACGCGAGAATTCAAGATCCTACGAACCCTCAGGGCGGCATCTTGTTGCGCGGCGTTTCGCTTCCTATGTACATCTGTCCCTCGGACAATAACAACCCCTTTAATTCAACTGTAGATGGACGTTCATCGCCAGTTCAACCATCGAACTACCAGTTCAGCATGGGCCCAACGAATTCCATGTCTAACAATTCAGCTTGCCCCTGCCCATTATTCAACACCTTCGTCGCCCGTTCTCAACCAGGCACCACGGCTGCCAATCCAGCAGGTCCTTTCACACGCGTGGGAGGTGTACGTCCAACTCAATCAGGTGCCAACACAGGCTACTGTGGCAAGTTTGGGGATGTTAGCGACGGTCTGTCAAATACACTCTTCATCGGCGAAACCATTGCGGATTGGTCGGCTCATGCTCGCAACGGCTGGAGCCATGGCAACCAATGGGGACGATTTACTCAAATACCGATCAACTGGGATACTCGTTACGTAGATGTTGCTTCAGCTGAAGCTGCTGGCAAGACTGGTTGCGAAGCTCGTTGCAATTGGAACACGGCCGAAGGTTTCAAATCGCGGCATGCCGGAGGATCTCAGTTTGTCATGGGAGATGGTTCCGTACAATTCGTTTCCCAAAATATCGACATGGTTACATACAATGCTCTAGGTGGAAAAGCCGAAGGCACTCCCGCTTCACTGGAATAATGACGCATGATACGTATTAGTAGTAGCAAGTGGATTTTGCTGGGCTGTTTGTCCCTATTTGTCGGTTGTGGAGAAGCTGACAAAAAGGTACCGGTGGAAGGCCTTGTCATGTGTGATGGAAAACCAATAGAAGGTGCCAGCGTCGCATTCATAGGCAATAACGGAGGTGCCTACGGGACTGGAGTCACAAACAAGGAAGGAAAATTCTGGGTACGCGCTGCAGAAGGCAAGAATAAAGTTGCCGTCAGTAAAGCCAACACTCAGAAACTACCTCCCTTCGACCCCAATGCCGATCAGTCCATGCCTACCGAAGCAGAAGCTCAAGCTCAAGCCAGAAAGATGCCGAAGCCGTTAATTGCAGATCGCTTTTCGGATCCGGACAAATCAGGAATCGAGATTGATGTGATCGCTGGGATGTCTCCGATCGATATCAGTGTGACTTCTCAGTAATAAGTTTTGCTAAATAAGCATTGCAAGCCAGCCTTGACTCTCGGCAACGATGGGTCAAGGCTTTTCTTTTTGCGCCCATTGATGCTTCGAAAAAGTACACCCCGTAATTGCTACGTGAATCACGATTGATTTACGATACTTTGCCCCTGTCCCAAGAACTGAGCCAAATCTTGTCCACCTCAACCTCTCCCATTCACTCGACCCTGAACCGCTGGCTACCAAGCATGCTGGCAACTACCGTTTCTGTTGCTCTGGGAATGTTGGTTGGTGGTTGGAGTATTCACGCGATTGATCCCTTTTTCCCATTTGCTGATCTACCTGATCTTGGCATATCTCCGCCACCGGAACTGGTAGAAAGATTTCGTTCAGCGACATTTGCTTTTCACAGCCAAAACTTGGCTGTCAATCTCGGCTTGATGGGACTTACAATGGGACTAGCGATTGGTTTGGGAACGACTCATTACCGTCGCTGGATCTCCGGAATCTGCGGTGCGTTGTGCGGTGCGAGCGGCGGAGCAATTACTGGATACTTTCTAGGCATGCAGGTTGCATCAGCAGTTATCGAGAGCGCAGATCAATCGTTGGTTCAAGCCGCAACAGTTCATTTCGCATCCTGGGCAGGATTGCTGGTTCCAATCTCCATTGTGGTTGGAAGTTTACAAGATGGCGTTCAAAAGGCGCTGCTTAACTATGCCGTCCTAGCTCTTTTGTTGTCCGTAATTGGAGGTGTATGCTACATTATCTGTGGATCACTTTTTGTACCCGAAACCAACCTTCTATTTCCTATTCCTAAGAATCTCGCTGGACGTGCAATCTGGTTGCTTTGCTCTGGAATACCCTTGGCGATTGGCCTAGGACTTGGACTTCGAGACCGCCGCCGTTTACCTGCTAAAACCGAAGTGTAGTTGAGTCATCGATCGAAGGACGAATCAACTAAACCGAATGTGGCTTGTCCCTCGGGGCAACTTGAAGCATAAGACTGTGTCATTAGCATCTACAAAAAAGTTGTTAGCTCGGAGTGCTGTCATTGAAAGCACCGGAGAAAACACATGGGATTCCTTGTCCGATTGCAGCCCAGCCATCTGAACCCGCTGATTGGGAATACGAAGCGTAAAATTCTCACATGAGAATGGAGCGGAAAGACGTATTTCCGATTCCGTCCGCTCCAAATGTGTCAGTTCTTTGGCCGCCCAATATCGACCGATTTCACTGACTTTCATCCACATCGTTTGGTCTCCGTAATGGCGGGTCAAACTGAGAACGACCTGCTGAAAATCTTCGAATCCTGACCGACTGCCGTTGCCATACAAACCTGGCCAGTGACAAAGCATAATGGCCGGGCGACGATTTCGTATCAGTTCCACCATACGACCGTTCTGACCATCTGGCGTAGCGTATTTTTCTCCATGGCTCTCCTCAAATCCATCCCAGCCACCGAACCAATCCCCAGTACCGGCTGGTACATTCATCGTCAGACTAGGCGTGTCGGAGCTTGCGTCTCGCAACGCTTCGATCGTGGGCTCGGTACTTTCGTCACCATCTGCTACGTACTTGAAATAGTGAGGAAGATCGACTCCATAGACGTCACGTACTGCCTCAAACACCGCTAATGGCAACTTCTCTTTAACACGATTGCCAAAGCCTCCAGGGGTTGTAATACCCTCGCAAGGCAAATCGCAGTTTTTCAATATCCGTAGCGCATAAGCCAAATACGAGGATAGGTAATCAACACTGACATCTTCTTGAGGATACGAATTCTCCATGTGAGCTGGTGAAAAACCTTCAAAAGGACGCCCGGTCTTGAGATCGATCGCTCGGGTGTGGGTAATCATTTCAGGATGTATGTCCCAATGAGGAACCATCAACTCGCGAACTAGTTGCAGACTATCTCGCAATTGCTGTTGTGACCAACCCGGCAGCACGCGATCCAACCAACCGACACAGGCTGGATAGGGTACGATGCTATACTTTCCCTTGACGCCATGTTCGGCACACCACTCTCCGAATTCTCGTACAAAACTATCTGGAATCTCATGAGGCCATTCGACCCAAGGACGCTGATAATCAGCACGTTCGGGATAGGTGGCTGCAAACTGGGGCATGCAAAACCGCCCCATGTTTACCAAGCAAGTAGAATCATCAATGATGAATGACAATGGAACTCGGCCACGTGGCAATTCAACTTGCACATTTGAATCCGACCCTTTTTCTGATTGAGCCCAAGCAGTGCCGATTGTAGAACCGAGGGCGATTCCCTTCATCGCTCCTAACGATGCCCGCTCTAGGAACAGCCGTCTGCTGAAGGTATTCATCTTTTTGCCTTTGAATCTAGATGGCTGGCTTTGATTGCAAATGGTGGGTCATCCATCGTTTATCTGGAAGACAGGGCACTGTTACCTACCCAAGGTACTGGCCTGTAACATCTTAGTTTAACGCAATCCAAGGTGTCCGTATCAACTCGCGCGCAAGCTTCTTTCATGCCCCTCCGGAGAGAGGACCCTAAAAACAGAATTCCCAACAAGAAAGCAGGCTGCGAGGTACGCGGCTTTTCACGCAATTCAGGTTGTAGCATCCTAGATGGCATTGCGCGAAATATTGGAATTCCGAAACTACATATTGCCCCTCGATTTCGCGGCGCTAGGACTTGGCACTTAACAAGGAGCTGGCGAGGGTTGGGAATTAATAGTTACGATGACGTAAAAGGGTCGCACAGGAGCCACACACCCCAACAAAAGAGGCTACCAGGCGTAACCAGCACCTAAAACCATACCGGTAAAGCTGGTGCGCAAGTCAGCGGCTGCCGCAGCGACATCTGCTTGACTTCCTGCAAAGCCTGCAAAACTGTTGGAATTTGCCGACAAGTTGGAAGAGTCCCAGAATTGATATTCAAAACCTAGTTTGGCGAAAAGTTTTCCCCCAGTTTGTTTTGAGCACTTGCTCCACAGGACACCAACCTGAGTTTCGGCTATCAGCATGTGATCGTCGATTTGTGAAACAGAACCAGCCGCAGCCGGTGCGAATCCACTCGGTCCAAAACCTATGGCGCTTGTATTTGCTGTGGCTTGGTGAGTTCCAAACAGATTGCTCAGCCGACCACCAAGGTAGTAACTGATCGAGTCTGTCGCCGGTCGGATGCCTGTGAGACTGTAAGTCAAACCGGTTCCGTTGAAACCAGAGGTGGATTGAGAATCGAGGGAATAAAAATCTCCTTCATCCGAAAGCCCGACTGCACTGGCCGCGTCTAAGTGCCTGAGTCGACCGTGCCTTGCTCCGAAGGTTGCTAATAGCTGATTGCCGCAATAAAAGCCCCGCTTAGTAGCTTCCAAGTCCAAGGTATAGGCTCGAGTATGTGCGCTATCGGCATAGATCTCGAGACCTGGCGTAGTGATGGCCGAGGGCGGTAGACCTGCAAAGCCTGTACTTCCTGTTGCGTAGAACTCCCAGTAATTAGCTTGTAAGCCCCAGCCATTGCAGCCCGATTTACCGATCGTGATTCGAGGTGCTAATCGGAATTGGTCGGATTCGTAACTACTGCTTAAGGGCCCGTATGTGCCACCTGCGAAGTCGTCGAGAAAGAAAACGTTGGTACCATTATCCCGATTTGCCGAAAACGCGGTCGACTCGACGTTTAAGTACCATTGCCCAGTGGCTGATTTTTGTGGCGTATAAAGCAGAAACCCGTTATCTGCTTTGGCAAGTGGTAGAAAGCCAACCCACAAGTTCCAACAAAACAAAGCACATAATATATGTTCAACGCGCATTTGCGATCTCCCTATCACACTTCGGCAACGTGGCCTGCGTCGATCCATTCCCTAGATCTGAGCTTGGGCCATTCATCGGCGGACAGGGGACCGACTCCACGGTATTTCACTCTCGCCTATCACGACTATCGCGTTGCCTGCAACCTGCAGAATCACCATCCCTAGCATCCTCACTACAATAGTCGCGAGTCGAGTAATCACTACGCGATTCGATCCTAATCGTGATCTGCCCTACCCAACCAGCAATGCCGTTTTGGGATCACAGCCGACTTCGCGAGCCACTCAGTCTTACGCAACCGGCAAAACCCCTACGCCAACTACCCTATCGTAACGACCGTTCCGAATGTGCGAGCCAAAGACCTGCGACACGGATTCCAGCAGCCTAATGAACCGATGTTTCGAACAGCTGGGCAGGGAGCACGGTAGGGAACCGCCTCAAAGCCAAGATGCAAACAGCAATTGGAGAAAGCGATGGATCGCAGCTTGCAAAACCGGTTGGGCCGTCCACGTGGCGGTAAGGGATTGATCTCAATGTTCCTGCTCGTTACCTGCCCTGGGTTGCTCGCAGGTCAGGAGTGGCAGGGATCGAACGCAGTCTCTGAATTGGCTCCCACCAACATACCCTCTGTGAATATGGAACAGGCCCAGGCTATTTCTCCTAGTGATGAATTGCGGGATGTACTCCGAACTCTGGCAGATGGAATGCCAAGTGTCCCGAATGGTTGGAGCAATACTCCCACCACTCTTCCACCAGTGCAAGATCCGCCCAAGCAAATCGAGTCAGTTCAGACACCCCACTTCGTATCTACTAACAGTCCACTGGACGTCGATCCCGACAATAAGTCATCACGCCGCAAAGAAGTGGAAATGGCTG
>JAGQOY010000301.1 GCA_020427005.1 Planctomycetales bacterium | reverse complement strand
CATGTGCATCGCATGTGCTCGCCGGGGATTTTTCTTTATTCACGCAAGAATTCTGTCTTGAGTGTCACCGTCCCGGCAGTGCTGAAGCTGATATTGAGTTGACGCGTGTCACTAAGGACAACCTAAAGGAGAACGCGATTCTTTTGCGAAAAATCTTGCATGCTTTGGAAACGAAGGAGATGCCACCTCACGATGCAAAACAACCTGAAAGCGAACGGCGATTAAAGATTATTGAATATCTTCAACCAATCTTAACAGCTGCAGAATTTTCTACCAAACAAGCCATTACTCCTATTCGGCGCATGAATCGCTTTCAATACAACAATGCTGTGATCGACCTGTTCGATCTCAACTGCACGGTTTTTACTTTACCTGAATGTGCATTACGAATTCACAATGACTATTTTCAACCCGCCACCGGCAAGATGCCCGAGTCGGTGAAGGTAGGTAATCGTCCACTCGGGAAATCACAAATGATCGAGCCACGATTGGCGGACGTAGCTGCCTTCCCTCAAGATCTTCGAGCGGAGAATGGCTTTGATAATCGCGCAGATCACTTGTCGATGTCTCCGCTTCTAATGGATGAATTCCTAAAGCTGGGACAATTGATCACACAAAGTCCTGATTTTAACGTTAAGCATGTGGGTATTTGGAATGCATTTTTTGCCCCTCCCGCTGAGGGTAAGGTGGTAAGAGCAGAAGTACGAACACGGCTCGATCGCTTCTTGAATCAAGCCTTCCGTGGTGAGGCTCACGGTCAGGTTGTGGAACGATACGAACAGTACGTCTTGCATCAATTGGCCGATGGCGCCGATTTTTCAGAAGTCATGAAGTCAGTCGCTGCAGCAATCCTAGCGTCCCCCAGATTTTTGTACTTGTACGAGAAACAAGAGACAACTGCGTCTGAGCAAAGAACATTGTGGGTCGACGACTTCGAATTAGCAAGTCGATTATCATTTTTCTTGTGGGGCAGTCTTCCTGATGAGGAGTTGCTGGCGGCTGCAAGAGGCGGAAATCTCAGTCAAGTGGAAGTGCTTGAACGACAGATCGATCGATTACTAAATGACAAGAAGCTCAAACGTTTCTGTGATAGTTTTCCTTCTCAATGGTTGCAACTTGATCGCATTCTTTCCTCTGTACCTAATCCTGAAAAGTATCCAGAGTTTTACTTCGCCAAATACCGAGTTAGCATGCACATGATGTTAGAGCCATTGCTGCTGTTCGAGTCTATCTTGATTGAAGACCTGCCGATTACGCAGCTGATCGATTCCGATTTTACTTATCGATCCAGCAAACTCGAACAGGCCTACGGAGTGTTGGGAAATGAACCGAGCCGAACTAAGGCAGATGCTGTCACGGTACTGGACTTCCGGCGAGTACCCGTTCGTGATCGACGCACCGGTGGCGTCATTACGAACGCGGCTGTGATGACGATGACCAGCGGGACTGAGCGGACCCAGCCCATTACTCGAGGAGCCTGGATTGCAGGAGTCATATTGAATGCACCACCTCCGCCTCCCCCTGGAAATGTTCCACCCCTGCCCGACAAACCTCTCGAAGGTGAAGAACAACTGTCTCTTAGGCAACGATTAGTCGCTCACCGAGAACGCTCAGACTGTCGTGGATGCCACGAACGCATTGATCCGCTCGGTTTTGCATTCGAAAACTACGATGCGGTTGGAAGGTGGCGTGAGAGTTATGAGAATGGCATTGACATAGATGCTTCTGGCTCAATCTTCGGAAAGAATGCTTATGACAATCCAATAGAATTCAAAGATGCACTCTTGTCTGAAAAGGACATTTTTTGCCGAGCTTTCGCAGGACACTTGTTGTCATTTGCACTTGCGAGAGAACTGGGACCGGCCGATCAACCCGCACTTTCTGAAATTGTCGAAGCAGTTGCTGCAGATGGATACAAAATGCAAACACTGATTCGCCAAATCATTCTCAGCAAGCCATTTAGGACGAAGTCATGATTGGTAATCGACGAAAATTTCTGCATGGCATCGGGGGTACGGCATTGGCACTACCGTGGTTTGATAGTCTTGCGCTGGGCAATGATTCGACAACACCTTTGCCGCCGCTTCGCATGGTTCACTTTTATGTACCAATAGGTGTCGTGCGCCGAGGTTTCTTTCCTGGAGAAGAGCATGATGTCATACCGAATGGGAATCTTGGCAACGTAATGCAATCACTTGGCAAACAGGACCCTAATTACAGTGTTAGGCAACTAGATAAGTTGACACCAACACTTGAGCCGTTGAGGGAGGTGAGGCAGCATATCAATTTGCTCACGGGCATGGATCGCACCTACCAACAGGGAACGGATGTTCATGCCCAGTGCGCCTCTTGCTACTTGAGTAGTGCCAAACCGTATGCGATTAAGACTTCAGCTTGGCCGCTTGATAGGACTCTCGACCATGTAGTTGCCGATTCCGTCGGCGATAAGACTCCCTTTCGAACACTGGAATTTAGTTGCAACAGCCATCGTGACAACAAGGAGTCTATTTATTTTGACAATATCTCCTGGTACGGAACAGGACATTTGGCGCCGTCAATTCGCGATCCAAGGAAAATGTATCGCCGTTTGTTTTCCACCAGTGAGATTAGCCGTTATCGAGATGTTACTAGTCTGGTCCTGGAGGATGCACGTGCACTAGAACGTGAACTTGGAAATTCAGATCGCATGAAGTTTCGCGAGTACTTTGATTCACTACGTTCTATCGAGATGCAAATGCAACGCCTGGAATCGATGAAGGCAGAGCTGTCGCAAATTGATTTCGACGAACCGGCAGACGCATATCTTCCCCGCGGTGACTACATCCGTTTGATGGGAGACTTGATGATTGCTGCCTTGCAAAGCCGATTAACTCGAGTTGCAACTTTTATGGTGGGACCCGAGAGATGGGACACTCCTTACATGTTTGATGGGCTTTTTGACAAACCTCGCAGTCACCATCAGATGTCTCATGATCAAACACACATGATCGATGATTTATTAAGGGTTGATCGATTTCATATGGAGCAGTTTGCGTATCTTGTTGACCGGATGTTGAACATTCAAGAAGCTGACGGCTCAACGCTCTTGGACAATGTGCTGTTTACTTACGGGTCTGGTTTGGGTGATGGCTCAACGCATCAGTACAATGATCTACCCATTGTAATGGCGGGCGGAGGCACGCGTGTCAAGTCAGGTCAGCATATCAACTTGGCAGAAGGAACGCCGTTAGCCAATCTTTGGTTGACTCAGGCACGCTTGATGGGGCTCACGTTGGAATCCTTTGCCGACAGCCAATCACTGATTGATGATTTGTTGGTTTAGCTGCCGCACTTCACAGTTAGTGGATAAGGCGAGCGGCAGGAATAAACGTCCCAACCCGAAACGTCAGTGAGGGATTCTTGTTCGGTCCCTCGCTAACGCTCTATCGCTTCGGGTTAGGATTGGTAGATTTATTTCTGCCGCTCGCCTAAGTGATACGAATTCCTCGGTCGAGGCGCTTGTGCCGGCTATTGTGATTGGAGCAGTGTAGATGAATTGTGCACCAACGTTCTTGCTCTTGTCACTTGCAATGGCAAATCTGATCATCGCGATGGGGACGACTTTGTTGCATGCAGACGAGGCTCCCAATGTGTTGCTAATTTTGGTTGATGACATGAACGATTGGGTCGGATGTCTAAAGGGACACCCGGACGTCGAGACTCCCAATATTGATCGCCTTGCTGACCGAGGCACGCTATTTACAAACGCTCACGTCGCTGCCCCAGTCTGTAATCCGTCACGCGTTGCAACCATGACGGGGCTGAGGCCAAGTACCACAGGTGTTTACGACAACAGCATTATTTGGCATCAAAATCTTGGCGATATTGAGACCATTCCTCGATATTTCAAGACACATGGATACATGGTTGCGGGGGGCGGCAAGGTTTACCATCACATGCCAGGTTTTAATCGGCGAAGTGACTGGCATGAGTATTTTGATCAGGTTTTTGATTGTCCATATCAAGATCAGTTAGCGCGAGGTGTTGACGTCACCAATTTCCAATGGCCGATTGGATTCCCGCTGAATGACCTTCCCGCTGTGAAATCTTTTAGCAAGCCCCCTCAGAATGCCCGCGAGTTCGATTGGGGGCCTATGGATAAGACTGACTTGGAAATGGGGGACGGGAGAATGGTTCATTGGGCAGTCGAGTTCCTCAGAAAGCCCCCCAAAGAACCATTCCTATTGGCAGCAGGAATCTACCATCCGCACCTTCCATTCTATTCTCCTCGAGACTATTTCGATCGATACCCGACGCAAACGATAACCAAGCCACCAATTAAAGCTGATGATTTGGATGATCTACCACCAGCCGGCCGGGCAATGGCGGAACAGCGGCGCGGTGACTATCAACTGCTTATGCAAAGTGGAAAGTATGAGCAATTTCTACAGGCTTACTTGGCGGGAATATCATATGCCGACGCGCTTGTCGGTAGGTTGCTGGATGCGCTCGATGCTAGCCCCGTCGCAGAGAATACTGTCGTCGTTTTTTGGTCCGACCACGGTTGGCATTTGGGCGAGAAACAGCATTTGCACAAGTTTACTCTCTGGGAGAGGTCAACTCACATACCGTTCATTATCTGGGCGCCAGGCGTCTCGCAAGCGACTCAAAGGTGTGAACGATCCGTAGGAACCATCGACCTTTTTCCCACGCTTTGCGAGTTATGTAATCTGCCTGTTGCCCAAGGATTGGAGGGATTGAGCCTACTTCCACTGCTAAACGATCCAAAAGAGGCTTGGGAACGGGGCGCGATTACGACACATGGACAGGGCAACCACAGCTTAAGAACTGATCGTTGGCGATACATTCGTTATGCCGATGGCGGTGAAGAGCTCTACGATCATTCGGTGGATCCCCACGAATGGAACAACCTAGCCGATAACCCTCTGTTGAAAGACATTAAAGCTGGGCTTGCTGCCCAACTTCCAAAATCGGATGCTGCTCCGTTGAAACGGCGTCCGAACTAAATGCACGTGCGCGATCAAGGATTCGGGCTTATCACAGGCTGAGTATTAAATCTGAGCCGTGACGCGTGAGTGAGCGTCCCGCCTAGGAGGAAGTGCGTTTTTGAATCTTCCCTTGAAAATCGGCGGGTAAGGAAAACGGTCGGGAAGTCAACAGCGCAGAAAGCCTAACAGTCGCCGAACGTTCCGCGGTCGGTCTGGTGTTCAGATGATTCTTCTCATTCGGAATGCATGTGGAGCTTTCAGCTTGGTTCGCGTTTTCCCTGCACGCAATCAATCAACTCCTGCAAATCTACTTGATTCATATTCATTAGCAGCTCGTGCCGATGGATCGGATGGACAGCGAGAATGTTATCTTCCTGAAAGACAATCTCGTCTCCCAGACAAACTCCATGCAAGCGTTGTTCGACTAATGGATTGTCTACGTGACCCAGTAGAAAGTTGTCAGAACGTTTAATTACTTTTACCCAGAAATCTTCTCCCCATCCCTTCGAACTAACATTGGACGCTGCCATAGGAAACAGCGTTGCGGGATGTTCATGCCGAAGAATCGGTTTACTCATTTGACCATGGCAAGAGGGACAATTGCATTTATCAGTTGCGGACTCATGGACCGAGAACCTTGGTGAGTCTATTCTGAGTTCAACAAATTGCCCGGGCCGAACGTTTCGTTTTATGACACTTGGTGGAATATGGAAATGCTCTGGGTTTTCCAAATGCATCGCAATGCCATTCACCAACTGATAGTCGTTGGAAAAGGCTTGCCGGGAATGCCGCTCTTCGAGTTCATTTTGCATGGCTATCTCCATCATTTGCTCCAAGATACTCAAATCGCGCCATGACTCTTCCATCAGTCTCTACTGATTCTTGAAACATACTTAGTGGCCTGACCCAGAGTCCAAGATCACCGTAATCCTGACGGTAGACAACCAATTCTTCTTCAGTTTCACTATGTTTGGCGACGCCCAAAACTATGTAATCTTGCCCTTTGTAGTGACGATACCTTCCCGGCGGGATACTCATGTGTGTGACTCCCATTGGTAACTCGCCTGTCGTCGGAAGCCTGAAAGTAATAGAGTTCCATCGCGATGTATATTGAGTATTGAGAATCCATTATTCTCCGGCCCCGTGCCTTCCACCATGGCGGCCAATGTACAGTAGTGAATTCCTTGGATTTCATGATAGTCATTGTGATGACTATGGCCCTGAAATACAGCCAATACATTGCCCGTGGATTCGAGTACCTGCCGAACATCGCCGCCATTTTTCACACCATGGCTGTTACTCACGTCTAATCGCTGGTGAACAAAAACAATGGTTCGTAGGTCGTTGGACTGCAAATCGGACTTAAGCCACTCCAATTCAGGTTGGGGCAGATATGTATCTGTCCATTGGAAGTTCTTCCGGCCGTACGCAACACCATCTTCGCGGAAACAACAATCCAACACTACA
>JAGQOY010000300.1 GCA_020427005.1 Planctomycetales bacterium | reverse complement strand
GTCGGGCTGGATGAACGCATATCGCTGGTCTCCGATGATTGATTTGGGTAAGGGTTGTCCTTCGAGGCTGGATAACAGCGGTTTATTATCGAACAACTCAAGTTGGCTGGGAGCTCCTGCCATAAATAGATGGATTACGGCCTTGGCGCGGCCTGCAAAATGAGGAGCCCGCGAAGCTAGCGGATTTTCTGTTGGCAAACCATTGCTTTCAGCCTGCAATCGGTTGACCGCACCCAGGTGAGCAAGCGCAGCCGTCCCCAGACCGAAAACGGAATTTTGAAGAAACCACCGTCTAGTTAATTGTAAGTTCATATCCGTGAGCAAACGAGTTGTTCTAAATTGCAATCAACGAACCTTCATTGTAATTCACGATTATTTGTAACACATCGGCACACTTCCCATCTGTAGGGCAGCGCCGGCTATTTTTGGTCCTCAGCCTATGACCAGAACCGGCATTTATGCCCGAAAAAAGCGGATCTTTCACCTGAGCAACCCGTCTGATTTTCTGTGCCAGAGCAGGAATAAGTCTTCTTCAATCTGGGGTTCGAGAATGGTTGCAACGGTGTGAATGCGATGGACATTCTTTCCAATGTATTGATAGCCTTCGATAATGTCGGGGTCTACAATTTGGATTCCTGTGTCCGTAGTTCGAATCAAGGCGCAAGTTACCTCTTCATTTAGGGTCCGCAGGAGCGGGACCATCTCCGGGCCTTCTGGCTTCCAATATTGCAGCCAACCAGCATGAGCTCCGGAATAATCACGCAAAATAAATGACCCCATAGCAGTGTTACCGCTGGAACGGAGTTCAATAATACTGGGAGAGATCTCTAATCGCTTGGAAACGATTAACTGAAGTTGATCCTCCAAGGCAAAATCCTTCTCGCCGTAGCGAAACGAGGTTGTAATGCTCGAAGGAAAGTCTCGTGTAGGTCGGTGCTGAGCATCGTTCAAGCCAAAATCTACGAGAATCCTGCCAGGCTCGGATTGAATGCCAGTAATCTTAAGTGCTGGTGAACCTAAATGGATGCTTGCGGCGTCAACGATCACTTGATCGGATGCAGTTATCAAAGTTAGTCGCGCAGGCTGGCCATCTTCAGGAAGAAAGATTTGAGAATTTTCAACGCGAATCGGTGAACGAGCTGCTCCTCGTATGCGAATCGACACTAGACTTACCGGTTTCTTTCCCTGATTGGTTACGACCGTGCCAATTAACTCAATCTCTTGCAGATAGCCACCACTCGGTGGTTTGGTGGCGACGGTAAAGCGTAATTTCTCGCCCGCAGCGACCACCCCGCCTAACCCTTCGATATCAAGACATGAGCATGACTTGGTTGCAGTGGTCATCTCCCAGTCAGCGCCGGTCTTATTGAAGACGTCGATTGTCCAATCCAGTTGAGTTCCTTCGATAACTGTCGGAGCGGTCAAGAGTAGCACTTTGCCAAACTGGAAAACCTCGTGTTCAATTGGCTTTTTATCCAGCCCATTGTTGGCCGCCAAATCCGCTGTTACTTGAGCCGAGACATACTCTGCAGAAATCAAAAATGAAATTATCCAGACAGTTGGCAAAATTACGGGCTTCATGAATACCCCCCATGTGCTCAGAAATAGTTTTTCTGGAGAACAGAGTACCGAAGGTTCTCGTGCAAACAAGAAAATTTCCCACACTTTGGAAAAAAACAGTCATAGAAAGGGAGTATTCGCTAGTCAAATTTGAGTAGCTTCGCCTTCAGTGATACTCTCCTCCTTTCTTGGAATCTGGAGGGAGTAGCGTGCTTTCGATTAAGGCAATAGGAGAATCTAAAACAGAGGTCAGTTATTACGGGGCCTTAGGTCGCGGTGAAAACCAGGACTACTACAGCGAAGGCGGCTCACGGCCTGGCATATTTTTCGGTCCAGGTGCAAATGCACTGGGACTTATCGGTGAAGTTCAAGAGTCAGTGCTAAAGAACCTCCTAGAAGGCCTCTCGCCTGATGGGCAAAAAAGGCTTGTTCAAAAACGGGCAGGAACAATTGTTAGAAGAGCTGGATTTGATCTCACATTTTCGCTGCCAAAATCCGTATCCGTCGCATGGGTTACAGCGGATAGGACTACACGCGAAGAAATAGATAGAAGGGCTCAAGCGGCACTTGAAAAAACCTTGGACGTTATCCAAGAACTCTGTGGAGTGGCCCGTCGCGGTAAAGATGGTTTGATTCAAGAATCAGCAAAGCTTGTCTTTGCCATTTTTTCACACGATACAGCACGTGGTTTGCCAGGTCATTTGCCGGACGTAAATAGACACTTTCATTGTGTGTTGCCAAATCTAGTAGTTCGTGAAGATGGAACTACCGGGGCATTAGATGCTCGTCCCCTATTCACTCGGCGGATGAAGATGGCGTTGGGTAGCTTGTTCCGGGTAAGGACTCGAGCGAAGTTGAGCGTAGGCATTGCGTCGGTGAATTAGTTTTTTGTGCCGGTTACATTGGCGAAGATGCGGTTCGCTCGGTCAACCGCATGTTTCGAAAAGAATCCCAAACCGAGCTATGTAAACCGCTTTATGTGAGATGCTCTCGTGATTGGATTCACGTTGGCATGGCAAGCACAAGAGATAACAAGTTCTACTCGGTTAGTTGTGGTGCGTTATTTTCTTTAGTAAATAAAGAAATTGGCAGAGCGTTGGCAACAGACGGGAAGGTTCAAGTCCTATCTGGAGGCCAACAGTTCGTTGCCTCTGTTGATGTTAATCGCGATGCCGAAGGACATCTTGAAATTACGTTTCTGCGATAAGGTTTCTATATTGTACGAGAAGCATTCACTTGTTCGAATTTGCCGTCGGTCAGGAATTCGACTAGCTCTACGATTTGCTTATGGCTTGGTTTGGAAGGGGATAGCAAGTGCCAGACGATTGCTTCGTGGCCTGTACAGACTAGGACTTTCCAAGTGGAGCTTTTGAAAAGGCTGAAATTGACCAGACGGACTCCATCTTCGCGCTTTAGTGTCAAGTGTCCAAATTTCTTCCAGGTGCGGTGAGACGATCCCGCATGCTAGGTGGTGTGGGAGGGACCCGCAGCAATGCGGACCCTATCTCGATCTTGGTTCGTATCAATGCAAACTATTCCAGTACACTCAGAGGTTTCGGGATTGTAAGTTTGAGTGCTACTCTCCAAGAGTCTCCGACCATTGCGTACCAAACGGCGAGTTCTTTGTCCTTTGTGAGGAAGACGTGCTGTAGGTACTGCTCCCCCGGTTTGATCTTTATCCAAACAGCGGACTGTTGTCCCCAACCGGAACTTTCAGGGAGAACGCCGCTTAGGTTGGCATCTGGTGTCCCCATGGTTCTAACAACATCCGCGTCGGACATGCCGGGATTCAGTGCCGCAAATGCCTTAATTCTTTCCTGGTCAGTCATTATGATTTTCCGGTACTACAGCTAACGGACGACCGCTTTGACGATGTTGATTACGGCAGTGGGAACGCTTAGAACACCGCCAAAATTCTGTGCCCCAAGGACAACAATTTCGCCACCCTCCTTGATCACAGTGAATGCGTACGCGCCCTCAACGGCAACACCGTCGACAACCGCACCTACTTGTGCGCCTAATACGGCATGACTGGTGTTAGGCAGTGAAATCACAACGACTTCCTCCCCAACTACCCATCCAACCATTCCAGTCCCCTCAGGAATCACGGTTGTACCCGCGACAGCGCCAGCAGCAGCCGAACCGCCCCACAAGACAACGTCAACACCAGCGATGACCATACCGCCTGCTACTGTTGCTGCGGTAGCCGAAGTGCCGGCAGCAACGTAAAACCCAGTCTCTAAATCATCGTCCATGTCCCACGGGTGAGTTAAGTTGTGCCAGTAGGTGTTGTAGAGTTCGTCACCAAAAGCATCCCAGTAACCACCCCAATAGCTGAGAGCTTCTGCCGAGTTGTTGCCAACGAGTTGCGCGTACACTGGGGTCCCAAAAGAGTCGGCAACAAAACAAGTGAAAGATATTTCGCCGACATTATTGACATTGCCGTCAATGAAAATTGACTGTGACTGATCTTCGGAAATCATGTAGCACCGAAAATCTCCATCCAGCGCATTCCCTGCCAGACCAGCAGTAAAATTTAGCGCTCCGTTGTTACATTCCGAAGCATTCACGATTACACCATTTGACTCAATAATTGTTAACGAAGATGCGTCCCACTGTTCAGTGGGTATGACTTCGCCAGGCTCGCCAATTGACTGCGCATTCGCGTTGCTCGTCAAGCATGCCGTGGTGAAAAGACCAGCCAAAAGGCACAACCAAAACCAATCAAATCGCATCGCAAAACTCTTAAAATTGGACATGAAACGAACGGCAACAATCAGCAGGCCGCGACTGTACGAGACTGGAAACTTTTGGAGCTATTGTACCAAATGATGTGCTTTAAAAGGCAAGTACTAGAAGAAGGCAACTGCAGCCGGGCGACCGTCTGTGGGAAGGAAGCCTGCGAAGAGCTGCGTAAGCGCTGGGTCTGTATTTCGCCACCCAGACCTCTTCTCGTCAAAGCTGCGAGGCTACGTACAGAAAAATCATTGAGGCGTAGAGATCCTGAGGCGAGTTGCCCCTGAACAGCGAAGCCGTGTTCCCGGAAGACTCCGAGTAGATGATGAGCTTATGCAGCGTATCCGTTAGGCATAATTTGGCCCAAAGGTGAATTAGCAGGCTTCCAAAACAACGTATTGCTATTCCTCAACTTGGGCCAGATAGTGTCGATGGTTCGAAGAACTCTCGAAATGACGTGTCCGCATGGCAACAAAAATTAACCGCTGATTGAATCCCAGACGTATAGTCAACGAATGGCAACATGCGGATTTAATACTCGTGCTCTACCGCCGTATGCGGACCCGCATGTACGGTGGTGTGAGAGGGATCCCCGGTGACCGGGCCCCTCTCTCGATCATTTTGTTAATTGCGATTTGCGCTCGGGAAAGAGCTCAAACAACGTGGCAACGAGATTCGTGGAATCAGCAAAAAACTGTCGCCCAATTTCATCCGTTGCCACTACATCGATAACATCAGTCGGGTCGATCCCATTTGGAGCAAATGGACCACTGGGCCCAAACGCATCTCTCGTGATCCGAACATCCATTCGTTCACCGGGATTCAAGGTTATACGATAATAGGGTTGCCCTGTTAAAGGATCATTTGTGATCTGAAGTTTCATTTCATCTTTGGTTAGCAAACCGACGTCGCTAATGTAGACCGGTTTGTCGTCGTGATTGGAAACAGAGATTGCAACGATGGTGGTAGTTCCACCACGGTAATCGCGTGCGATCGCGGGGCTGTAGGTTACTCGAACATCGGGCTTGGGTTTTGATGCTGCAGTTCTGGATGGTGCCCATTCGCGGATAGGGCGACTAAAATAAGCAGAAACATCGTCAAGGTTCGACAAATATTTGACGCCCGAAATGTATCCGGGAAGGTCGAGCAATGGCTGCACAAGAAATGGTAACACCTTGCGTCCGAGTGCGGAACAGTAGCCAACCTCAAATGGCACCCACACTGATTGCAGGCTAGCCCGAGATATGATGGCGAGGATTGATTGAGATTCCAAGAGTGCTGTCCGGACCTCCTCGTTTATGCCATCGCCCCAGTCGATGCTTTTGACATCTCGGAAGTATGACACGTTTGCAGCTTCGAGTGCTGTGCAAATTGAATCCGCGATGGCTGAGTCTACGTGCGAATAGCTAATGAAGACTGAGTGCATGGTTTCCTAAGCAAATAACGTTGGCGGTAACAGGGTTCGCGCGTTTGATTTATTAGCAAGCTGGACGGGCTCGCGAATTCCCATTCACCACGTGGTTCCCAGTGAAGGAAGGGGTAATACTTTGCCTAACAGGCGTTCAGCTTACCACATCTTCAATTTTGGTCTGTCAGAGGGCGCTTGAAAACCGGCCAGGTGGTTTGATGTAGTTCGTAAATGATGCTTGATTGTTTCTTAAGGTGAATTCTATTTCCAGACCGGGTGATCGCTTTTGGCTGGTTTTGGAGCAGTGCCTTCTTCTTTGGCGGTGGCGGTGGGCACGTCGCCGATCAGTTTTCCCCAATCCGGACACACCGCCTCAGCCGCTTCGTCCAGCTCGTTAGCCCGCTCAGACAGTGCCTCTCCCATCAATCGACGTGTGACTTCGTCGCCAATTTTGCACGCCAGTTCTTCGAGTTCGATAAAAGTGCCTGCCGCTTCCAGCCGATCATGCTCTGCCTTCACCAATTCACAAACTAAACCAGAGATCGTTCTACTAAGTTCGCTATCCATAGCTAACTACCCCATATTAATTACAGTCGTTGTGAAAGATGGTATTTCGCCTGTATTGCTATTTTGGTAAACCTTTTTTGGTAATCCAGCTCTAAAGAGGTCAATCACATGGGAGATTTGTTAGTCCCATCGATATTCACCCTCTTTCTTGTAAGTTCTTCAGGCACATCGTTCGCAGAATCACCAGACGCCGTACATTTTGAGTGTTTTCGATTCGCACGCGTGCTTAAGAATACTGAACTGGACAACATTGCAGAAATGGTTTCCAATTCCCCAACTGGCAACCGTGCTGATGTCTTTAAC
>JAGQOY010000299.1 GCA_020427005.1 Planctomycetales bacterium | reverse complement strand
CGCTTGCTTGGATCACCTTAACGATGGCAAACGCATGATCTTCACTCTGGAAGATCCTGTTGAATATGTCATGAAAGGCGTCCGGCAATGCCAGGTTAACCACAAGGCAAATGTGACATTTTCTGAATTGCTACGTGGAATCTTGCGTCAGAGTCCAGATATTATCATGCTGGGTGAAATTCGGGATCCTGAAACGGCTCACATTGCAGTTCGAGCTGCCAATTCCGGTCACTTAGTTCTGTCCACTTTGCACGCGCCCTTGGCAGTGGGAGCCGTTCAGACGATGCTAGCCTTTGGAGTAAACCCTTACTTCCTGGCCAACTCACTCATTGGAGTTGTAGCACAGCGACTTATTCGCACTCTGTCTCCTAGCACAAAGAAAATGTATGACATCAGCCATGCTCCAGAAATTTTTGACGAAATTCGTCCGCTGATGGAAATGGGACAGGGAAATGTCATTTATGGGCCGGACGAGAAAGACCAAGAATCCCAGGGCGGTTACTCCTCACGTTCGGGACTTTTTGAAGTGTTGACCATCGACCGTGTCCTCCGCGACATGATTGCCGCCAGCGCAACAACTGCCGAACTCCAACGGTATTCGGTCGGTAAAGGCATGATCGATTTTCGTCGCTCGGCCCTGCTCAAAGTTGCTCAAGGCAATACTGGAGTAGAGGAAATGAGCCGTGCAATACCAAGTTCTGAATTGTTCGAATCTATGGACGGATAATTCAAAAAGAGCCGTCCAATCTACAACCAAGAAATCGATTAACCCTTACTGACAGGATTTCAGTAGGGATTGGCCCCCGGCCTTGTTATACCCCACAAGTTCAGCGAATGGACAGGCTGGAAACTGGGGAAGGCTATCCTACCATTACCAATGTGCAGCTTGGGAATACGTGCCATGGATACACTACCGAGTTGGGTGTTATCGATCGTTCGTTGCCCAACTACCAAACTGCCACTGCGACCTGCGAATGAAACGACCCTGGAGCAACTTCGTGAAGAGCAGCAACAAGGCCGACTGCAGACGCTTCAAGGCGAATTTGTATCGCGTCCAATTTGCGGACTTTTGATCAATGAAGCGAGCACATTAGCGTATCGAATCGACGATGGGCGAATAGATTTGCAAGCCACAACGGCAATTCGTATTTTGCACCCAGTGGCAGTTCGGCAATGATTCCATCGCTTTGACGCGCCATCAAGTAGATGCGATGGCGCTAAGTCAACACGAGCCCTTCGGCCGCACTACTGCGGCAGAATCTAACTACTTGATCTTAGAGAATCAGCAGCTGAAAGCGGATCGTACTGCTCTGCAGGGGCTTAATCGAGATGCTCTTGCGGTTGACGAGGATTGGTATCGACCTCCGTTAGGCGATTTAGCAAATCAACTAACTGGTCAAGTTCTTGTCGGCTGAACTCAGCTTCCATATCCCGCCGGATATGGGCAGTCCGCTCTTCGAGTATCTCCAAATGCTGCAGTCCAGCAGGCGTCAAGGAAACTGCGATGGCACGATTATCCTTCTCATGCCGCGAGCGTTGCAAAAGCTCCTTCTTTTGTAGCCTTCTAACCATTGCACTAACTGTGTTGGCATCGGAATTGATCAACAATACCAATTCGGCTTGAGTTACTTTGCCCGCGCTTTTGAGGGCGTTTAACAAGACGAACTGATCCGCTGTCAAATTCTCGTCGGAGCAAGCAGCATTGGTTTGCCGGTGCAACCTCAAATAGGCTCGCCGTAAAGCCATGGATAACTCATGACCTGACAAAACTCCTAGGCTCGGACTTGGCATGGAGGCGATGTCCTTCAGTGAAGAACTAAGGAGAGACTGAATCATGGAGGGACTTTGGGAAGGGGATTGAGGCGGCAGGAAGTTCGTGTAAGAGCTGCTCGCAAAAAGACATACGCCTACGTAATACTCTACCTAAATGATGACTTACCACCTTTATCAAGTCAATATCTAACCGAGCCTTGATTTTCTGCCAAGCCAAGATGCACGGATGTCCGCAAAAAAACTTCTCCCCATGGCTCGTGTGCAAGATTCAAAATAGGTTACATCATTTTTTCCGGCATTCCAATCAGTGCATGCTGGCTACTACACGTGGATATCCACGGACTTACCGAAATTTCCGCATAAGATCCATCACGTTGTCTTGCGTGGGCATCCGACCAGCAGATTTGTCCTCACATTCCAATTATTCGATACGCAATGTTGTTGTGCCGCTAGTTTGTCGCCCTAGGCCTACAATTCCAACTCGATTCCTACTTCGAGATTCGTCAGAATAGTCATTGTTTTTTTCCGGCGGAAGCAAACGTGTGTCTTGGTATGTAAGCCAATAACAGGCTGCGATTTGGAATTGCGCTGGCTTTTGCGAGCCTCGCGTTTCCGTTGCCGGGAAGGACATAAAAAGGCCTGTTTCCCCAAATGGCGCTGGCTAGAGATCTCGATAAACACGCTTCGAACATCCAGATTTTGTGATCGACAGTTCTCCAACTAGTCCTCAGGTCTGTAGCTGGCACTCCTTTTTTTCACTGTTTTGAGTCATTGCGATGCACGTTACCAAGGCAATTATTACCGCTGCGGGTCCCGCCCAGGCCCATCTCCCACTCCAGACCGTCGTCGATCGCACGGGAGCTCCACGTTCTGCATTAGAACTAATCCTGGAAGATATTTTCAGTGCGGGAATACAGCATATTGCAATCGTAATTTCCCCGGGATACGAAGAACATTATCGACGCGCGGCGCAACCAAATGTTGGCCAACTGGAGTTCTTCGAACAAGATCACCCCCGTGGATATGGTGATGCGCTACTGCGAGCTCAGCCCTTCACAGAATCCGAACCTTTTCTACATCTTGTAAGCGACCATTTGTACGTCAGCCGAAATGAAAAGTCCTGTGCAGCCCAATTACTGGAGGTCGCTCAGCGAGAGGGCTGCCCGATGTCTGCCATCCAACCCACGCGTGAAAACCAGCTCGGTCAATTTGGGGCCATCGGCGGCTCCCCGGTCGCTCGAAGTAGCGGTCTGTTCGAAGTTGCAGCTGTTCTGGAAAAGCCAACTCCGACCATTGCCGAGCAACAATTAATCGTTGCCGGACAACGAGCTGGGCATTATCTGTGTCTATTTGGCATGCATGTGCTGACGCCGCAAATCTTTGACATACTCGGCGAGGGGCTATCCAAATTGCCAAATGGAAAATCGCTTAATCTTTCCGACGCACTTCATGCCCTAGCACAATCCAATCGGTATTTGGCAACGGAGCTCAACGGGGTGCGATACAACATCGGTGAAAAATATGGATTGTTAATTGCCCAACTTGCGATCGCTTTGTCAGGCAAAGAAAGAGACTACGTTTTGACTCAATTGGTCGAACTGTTGGCACACCGCTAGTCAAGCAACCATTGGCGATTTGTCACGTCAAGTAGAGAAATAGATATCAGTCATGAATTCGCTCAATCCGGACGTTCCTCCATCGACGCCTCAACATCTGAATCCTGGGGAGGGTGCCGATTTGATCGCCATTATCCAATCGCAGGATCCAGCTGTGAGGGATATGCCTCTGGATGAAGCCTGCCGGAATCTCACTGTTGAGCAACTGCTGGATTGGTGCAACCGTTTGGAACAATTTCGGCTTTCATGCACGAATCTTTACGAACGCGTACGTGCACTATTCTTCCTGTACTCAATTCACCGATTTCAGCTGCCAAAGGGTCTCGCCAAGAAAGAGTCAGGCAAAATACCTGTGTCTGGCTATGAGAATCTCTTGGCTCGAAGATTCCGAGAGGCCATACGCATTTTTTTGGAACAACAGGAAATCTCAGGTCCTAGTGTCGCCTTAAGCAGTGCATTGGCTACAGCCTATCATCGACTAGCGTTTCAGACATTGGCCGACCAAGTGCGGCGAAGCGTGCGTACCGGCAAGGGAAATCAATGGATGTTTCGGACTGGGCACCCGGACGATCTTTCACTGAGAATCCGTAGTGAGCTATTGCAAGCAGACGATCAGGGCATTTATCCGCTTCTGCGCGAGCGGACGAGCGTGCGCATGGATTTCTCTCATAGTGGTTGGAGCGATATTTTCTTTCTGGGAATGGACTATCCAGAAGGAGCCCAAGTAATTAACGCTTCAATCGATTTAGCAATTCGTGGCCGACATGCCAAACCGATGCCCCCCATCGAATGTGGTCTGCGAGTTATCGACGAACCCTTCCTACGACTAGTGAGCATCGACCTAAATGCCTCTGCCGATATCCAACATCTTTCGGAAGTTTATGATTTTGCGAGAGACTACCTAGGCCTGTTGAAGGCTGCCGTCATCGCAGCAGGACTAATACCACCTGGCATGGAGGGCTGCGACTTAGGGATCGAAACGGTATTGCAAAAGTTAGTGGGGCCAGGCCGAGGAATCGAAATTGTAAGTCGAGTGAACGATATCCCCAAAGGTTCACGTTTGGCAGTTTCGACGAATCTTTTGGGATCCCTTATTTCGGTATGCATGAGGGCAACGAACCAGGTTTCACAACTAACAGGCCCGTTGGCCGAATCGGATCGAAGGATTGTGGCTGCACGTGCGATTCTCGGCGAATGGTTAGGGGGTTCAGGTGGCGGTTGGCAAGACTCTGGCGGCGTCTGGCCGGGCATCAAACTCATTTCCGGTTGCACAGCGACAGAGGGTGATCCAGAATTCGGTGTAAGTCGCGGTCGCTTACTGCCCAATCATCATATTTATTCACATTCCGAGATAACCACGGAAACTCGGCAGGCCTTGCAAGATTCGCTGGTGCTAGTTCATGGTGGAATGGCGCAAAACGTAGGGCCTATTCTTGAAATGGTCACGGAAAAATATCTTCTTCGGTCGGCAAGTGAATGGCGATCTCGTCAAGCAGCCATCCAGATCTTGAATGACATTTCGGCAGCCCTAAAGCAGGGCGATCTAAGGCAAGTTGGCAAGCTGACTGCTCAAAACTTTTCTGGTCCTTTGCAGGAAATCGTGCCTTGGTGCTCGAATCGATACACGGAATCCTTGATTGAGCAATGCCAAGCAAATTACGGGGATCAATTTTGGGGATTCTGGATGCTAGGCGGCATGGCTGGCGGCGGCATGGGCTTTATTTTCGACCCTGCCATTAAAGAATCTGCCGCCTCATGGTTAGCACAATGCATGCTAGAGACTAAGAGACAATTGGAAAACAGTCTTCCATTTGCCATGGACCCGGTCGTCTACGAGTTTTCGATTAATGAGCAGGGCACGACCGCCGAGCTAGATATTGCCGCCGTCATGCCAGCAGGCTACTACGAGCTTTTGCTGCCTACCCTGTTGCGTCAAGATGTGACAGCGCTGAGCCCCTGCCGACAAAGAGAACTGCAACGAGTAGGTCAATTCTGCCTACAGGCTCACGCGCCTACTACAACGGAAAGTTCATCCGACTCGTTACCTATTCGACTTCTTGCTAGAATTCTACCCGCTGCGACGACTCAAGGCGAAAAATCCGTGTCCTTGGATCAGTTACTTAGGCAGAACGGTTTCGATCGTATTGCACATAATCATATCCGTGATGAATTGTTGAGCGGTCGCTTGGGATTGGCTCAAAACCGATTACCTACAACTTCAATAGTTGACGACGTTATGGCGACTGATGTTATTGATTCTCGTCATGCGCCGATCTCAAGCCTTCGAGGAGTAGCAGAAGCAGCAATTGCGGGTGGTGAAGTCGCCGTGCTGACTTTGGCAGCTGGCGTCGGCAGCCGCTGGACTCAAGGTGCAGGAGTCGTGAAGGCGTTGCATCCGTTTACCAAAATGAAGGGACTTCATCGTACATTTCTAGATGTACACATCGCAAAAAGTCGTCAGACAGGACGTCGGTTTGGAAATTACCCGACACACATTTTCTCCACCGGATACCTCACGGACGATCCTATTCGCCAAAAAACAATCCAAATAGAGTACGAAGGAAGCACCATTGTTTCTCGTGGCAAGAGCGTCGGGTTAAGGATGATCCCCACACAGCGCGATTTGCAGTTCGCCTGGGAGGAAATGCCACAACAACGACTGGATGTACAGCAAGAAAAAGTGCGTCAAAGCGCCCGTGCCGCTTTGCTCGGCTGGGCTCGTGCATCCGGTGAGGGAGCCGACTATACCGACAACTTGCCTGTGCAATGCATGCACCCCGTCGGCCACTGGTACGAGATTCCCAACTTGCTCCGCAACGGTGTTTTGAATCAGTTGCTAAAGTCGCAGCCACAAACCAAGTACTTGTTAGTACACAATATTGACACACTGGGAACGACAATCGATCCTGACATTTTGGCATTGCATATGACCAGCGGCGCATGCCTTACATTTGAGGTTATTGCTCGGCGTCTGGAAGACCGCGGAGGTGGCTTGGCTCGGGTCGACGGGCGGGTCCGCTTGATCGAAGGTCTCGCCATGCCAACTGAAGAGGATGAATTCAAATTGACATATTACAATTCGAACACCACTTGGATTCACTTGGATTCACTCCTCAAAGTCTTCGGTTTGGATCGCCGCAACCTGAACAATCAGGAGGAAGTCGACGAAGCCATTCGGCGGCTAGGGCGAAGAATGCCAACCTACATCACTTTGAAGGACGTAAAAAAGCGTTGGGGAAATGGGCAGGAAGATGTT